>NZ_QJSA01000024.1:0-15365 GCF_003586265.1 Pseudomonas jilinensis
GTGCCCACGTTCAGGTGCGGTTTACTACGTTCAAACTTTTCTTTAGCCACGGTTGATAACCTCTTAAATTAGCTTAGGTTCAAGTTAGCCTTGTTTCTTGATGATTGCTTCTGCGATGTTGGCCGGAGCCTCGGCGTACTTGGCAAATTCCATAGAGTAGCTAGCACGGCCTTGGGACATGGAGCGCACGTCCGTGGCATAACCGAACATCTCACCAAGCGGAACCTCAGCGCGGATCACCTTACCGGAGACGGAATCTTCCATACCCTGGATCAAACCGCGACGACGGTTCAGGTCGCCCATTACGTCACCCATGTAATCTTCAGGGGTAACCACTTCGACCTTCATGATCGGCTCCAACAATACAGCACCACCCTTCTGGGCCAACTGCTTGGTAGCCATCGAAGCGGCGATCTTGAACGCCATTTCGTTGGAGTCGACATCATGATAGGAACCATCAAAGATGGTTGCCTTCAGGGAAATCAGCGGGCAGCCGGCGAGAACACCGTTTTTCATCTGCTCCTCGACACCCTTCTGTACTGCCGGGATGTATTCCTTGGGAACCACACCACCGACAACCTCGTTGGCGAATACCAGACCCTCGACACCGTCTTCAGCCGGCTCGAAGCGGATCCACACATGACCAAACTGACCACGACCACCAGACTGACGCACAAACTTGCCTTCAATCTCGCAAGTATTGCGAATCGCCTCACGGTAGGCCACCTGCGGCTTGCCGATATTGGCTTCAACGTTGAATTCACGCTTCATGCGATCAACGATGATGTCCAGGTGCAGCTCACCCATGCCGCCAATGATAGTCTGACCGGACTCTTCGTCAGTCTTAACCCGGAACGACGGATCTTCCTGGGCCAATTTGCCCAGAGCGATACCCATCTTTTCCTGATCGGCCTTGGTCTTGGGCTCAACCGCAACGTGAATTACCGGCTCAGGGAAATCCATGCGCTCGAGCACAATCGGCTTATCGGCATCACACAGAGTGTCACCAGTAGTGACATCCTTCATACCGATCAGCGCCGCAATGTCGCCCGCACGCACTTCCTTGATCTCTTCACGCTGGTTGGCATGCATCTGAACCATACGGCCGACGCGCTCTTTCTTACCCTTGACCGAGTTGACAACCGAGTCACCGGAAGACAGCACGCCCGAATACACCCGCACAAAAGTCAGAGTCCCGACGAAGGGGTCGGTCGCAATCTTGAACGCCAGCGCAGCGAAGGGCTCGTCATCACTGGAGCTGCGTGAGTCGTGCTTCTCCTCGTCATCCGGATGCACGCCCTTGATGGCTTCAACCTCATCAGGCGCCGGCAGGAAGTCGACAACCGCATCCAAAACAAGAGGAACACCCTTGTTCTTAAACGAGGAGCCGCACACCGCCGGAACGATTTCACAAGCCAGAGTACGCTGACGCAAACCAGCCTTGATCTCGTCCTCAGTCAGCTCAATACCTTCGAGGTACTTGTTCATCAGCTCTTCATTGGCCTCGGCTGCCGCCTCGACCATGTTCGAGCGCCACTCTTCGGCCAGACCCTGAAGCTCCGCAGGAATATCTTCCTCGCGATAGGTCATACCCTTGTCTTCGTCGTTCCAGTAGATCGCCTTCATCTTGATCAGATCGACCTGACCTTCGAAGTTCTCTTCAGAACCGATAGCCAGCTGAACCGGAACCGGGGTATGCCCCAGGCGCTTCTTGATCTGCTCAACCACACGCAAGAAATTGGCGCCCTGACGATCCATTTTGTTGACGTAGACAATGCGCGGCACGCCGTATTTGTTGGCCTGACGCCATACGGTCTCGGACTGCGGCTCAACGCCGGAAGTACCACAAAACACCACCACAGCACCGTCCAGTACACGCAACGAACGCTCTACTTCAATAGTGAAGTCAACGTGGCCGGGAGTGTCGATGATATTGACACGGTACTTGTTCGGAAACTGACCACGCGCACCCTGCCAGAAGGTCGTTACAGCAGCAGAGGTAATGGTGATACCACGCTCCTGCTCCTGCACCATCCAGTCAGTAGTGGCAGCGCCGTCATGCACCTCACCCAGCTTGTGATTGATACCGGTATAAAACAGCACCCGCTCAGTGGTGGTGGTTTTCCCAGCATCCACATGCGCACAGATACCGATATTGCGGTACAGATTGATCGGGGTAGAACGAGCCATGGTAGTCTCCTGAGGCTCTTAGAAGCGGTAGTGCGAGAAGGCCTTGTTGGCTTCAGCCATGCGGTGCACGTCTTCACGCTTCTTAACCGCAGCACCCTTACCTTCAGCCGCATCAAGCAGCTCACCGGCCAGGCGCAGGTCCATCGACTTCTCACCACGCTTACGGGCAGCATCTACCAGCCAGCGCATCGCCAGAGCGTTGCGACGAGCGGGACGCACTTCAACCGGAACCTGATAGGTGGCACCGCCAACACGACGGGATTTAACTTCTACGAGCGGAGCAATGGCGTCGAGAGCTTTCTCGAACAGCTCGACCGGATCCTCGGCCTTGGTACGCTCTTTAACTTTGTCCAGAGCACCGTAAACGATGCGCTCGGCGACCGACTTCTTGCCGCTTTCCATTACATGGTTCATGAACTTGGCAAGAATCTGGCTGCCGTATTTCGGCTCTGGCAGGATCTCACGTTTTGCCGCTACACGACGTCTTGGCATGATAAGCCCTCAAACGGTCTTCAGGTTAGCCCAGGACTGTAACGCTTGCGTTACACCTGACCTTACTCTTATCGACTCAGGTAAATGATTTTTAAACTTACTTAGGACGCTTGGCGCCGTACTTCGAACGACCTTGCTTACGGTCTTTGACACCCGAGGTGTCCAGCGAGCCGCGAACAGTGTGGTAACGCACACCCGGCAAGTCTTTTACACGGCCGCCGCGAATCAGAACGACGCTGTGCTCTTGCAGGTTGTGACCTTCACCACCGATATAGGATGAAACTTCGTAGCCGTTGGTCAGACGCACACGGCAGACTTTACGCAGAGCCGAGTTCGGCTTCTTCGGCGTAGTGGTATACACACGGGTGCATACGCCACGACGCTGCGGGCAGTTCTGCAGCGCCGGCACGTCGCTCTTTTCAGCAACGCGCTTACGCGGCTTGCGTACCAGCTGGTTGATTGTTGCCATCTAGCAAAACTCCACTGATGTCACTGGGACATATTAAATAAAAAATGGCAGGACGAAGTGCCCCGCCAATTTTAGGGGTACGGAATTCTATAGAGCCCGCCCCCGAACGTCAAGGTACCCGGCACCCCTGGGCGCCGGGCCACCCTGTCAGTTTCCGCTTGAGTTGAGCGCGTCGGACAGTGCCTGCTCGACTTCACTGGCGCTGACCTTGACCGGCTTGTCGGCCATCCGCTGACGCTTGCGCTCGGCGTGATAGGCCAGACCGGTACCGGCCGGAATCAAACGGCCCACCACCACGTTTTCCTTCAGACCGCGCAGGTTGTCGCGCTTGCCGGTAACCGCAGCTTCAGTCAGTACCCGCGTGGTCTCCTGGAAGGAGGCTGCGGAAATGAACGACTCGGTCGACAGCGAGGCCTTGGTGATACCCAGCAGAATCCGCTCGTACTTGGCCGGGAACTTGTCCTGGGCTGCCAGGCGCTCGTTCTCTTCCAGTACCTGGGTCAGTTCAACCTGATCACCCTTGATCAAGCTGGAGTCACCAGCTTCGCTGATCTCGACCTTGCGCAGCATCTGACGGATGGTCACTTCGATGTGCTTGTCGTTGATCTTCACGCCCTGCAGACGGTAAACGTCCTGAATCTCGTTGACGATGTACTTGGCCAGCGCACTGACACCCAGCAGCCGCAGGATATCGTGCGGGTTGCTCGGACCGTCGGAGATAACTTCACCTTTGGTGACCTGCTCACCTTCAAACACGTTCAGGTGACGCCACTTCGGAATCAGCTCCTCGTAAGGTTCGCCGCCGTCGGTCGGGGTAATGACCAGACGACGCTTGCCCTTGGTTTCCTTACCGAACGAAATCGCCCCGCTGATCTCTGCCAAAATCGCCGGCTCTTTCGGCCGCCGGGCTTCGAACAGGTCAGCAACGCGCGGCAGACCACCGGTAATGTCACGAGTCTTCGAGGTTTCCTGCGGGATACGTGCAATCACGTCACCCACGCTAACCTTGGCGCCGTCAGTCATATTGACCAGTGCGTTGGCCGGCAGGAAGTACTGCGCCGGCACATCGGTACCCGGCATCATCAATTCCTTGCCATTGGCATCGACCAGCTTAACCGCCGGACGAATATCCTTACCGGCAGCCGGGCGATCCTTCGGATCCATGACCTCGATGTTGGTCAGACCGGTCAGCTCATCAGCGGTACGCTTGATGGTGATCCCTTCATCCATGCCAACGAAGGCCACAGTACCGGAGATTTCGCTGACAATCGGGTGAGTGTGCGGGTCCCACTTGGCAACGATGGCGCCGGCCTCAACCTTCTCGCCTTCCTTGACCGAGATCACTGCACCGTAGGGCAGCTTGTAGCGCTCACGCTCACGGCCGAACTCGTCGGCCACCGCCAGCTCGCCGGAACGCGACACGGCGACCAGCGCCCCATCAGCACGCTCGACGTGCTTGAGGTTGTGCAGACGAATGGCGCCGCCGTTCTTGACCTGCACACTGTCGGCCGCTGAAGTCCGGCTGGCCGCCCCCCCGATGTGGAAGGTACGCATGGTCAGCTGGGTACCAGGCTCCCCAATCGACTGGGCAGCAATAACACCTACCGCCTCACCGATGTTGATCTGATGGCCGCGCGCAAGATCACGACCGTAACAGGTCGAGCACACACCATAACGGGTTTCACAGGTGATCGGCGAGCGCACCAGCACTTCGTCGACACTGTTCATTTCCAGGAACTCGACCCACTTTTCGTCGATCAGCGTTCCAGCCGGTACAATCACATCTTCGGTTCCGGGCTTGAACACATCACGCGCCACCACGCGACCAAGTACGCGCTCGCCCAGCGGCTCAACAATATCGCCACCTTCAATGTGCGGCGACATTAACAGGCCGTTGTCGGTACCGCAGTCAACTTCAGTGATGACCAGATCCTGAGCCACGTCAACCAGACGACGGGTCAGGTAACCTGAGTTGGCAGTCTTCAAGGCAGTATCGGCCAGACCTTTACGCGCACCGTGGGTCGAGATGAAGTACTGCAGTACGTTCAGACCTTCGCGGAAGTTGGCGGTAATCGGCGTCTCGATAATCGAGCCATCCGGCTTGGCCATCAGGCCCCGCATCCCGGCCAACTGACGGATCTGGGCAGCCGAACCCCGGGCACCGGAGTCAGCCATCATGTACATCGAGTTGAACGACTCCTGATCCACCTCATTGCCATCACGATCGATGACTCTGGTGGTTTTCAGGTTGTCCATCATGGCCTTGGAAATTTCATCGTTGGCCTTGGACCACAAGTCGATGACCTTGTTGTACTTCTCACCCTGGGTCACCAGACCGGAAGCGTACTGGTCTTCGATTTCCTTGACCTCATCGGTGGCTTCTTCAATGATCCGGGCCTTCTCGTCCGGAATCACGAAGTCGTTGACCCCGATCGAGGCACCAGAGATGGTCGAATAGGCAAAGCCGGTATACATCAACTGGTCGGCGAAGATGACGGTTTCCTTCAGCCCCACTACCCGGTAGCAGTGGTTGATCAGCTTGGAAATCGCCTTTTTCTTCAGCGGCTGGTCAGCCAGCTCGAACGGCAGCCCCTTGGGCAGAATCTGGAACAACAGCGCCCGACCCACTGTGGTATCGACTACCCGAGTCTCGGTGGTCCAGCTCTCGTCCTTGTGCTTGACGGTTTCAGTGATCCGCACCTTGACCATTGCGTGCAGCTCGGCCTGACCGCTGCGGTAAGCCATTTCGACTTCCTGCACGTTGGCAAAGCGCATGCCTTCGCCCTTGGCGTTGATCCGCGAACGGGTCATGTAGTACAGACCCAGCACCACGTCCTGGGACGGCACAATGATCGGCTCGCCAGAGGCCGGCGATAGAATGTTGTTGGTCGACATCATCAGCGCACGCGCTTCGAGCTGGGCTTCCAGCGTCAAAGGTACGTGCACCGCCATCTGGTCACCGTCGAAGTCGGCGTTGTAGGCCGCGCAAACCAGCGGGTGCAGCTGGATTGCCTTGCCTTCGATCAGAACCGGCTCGAACGCCTGGATACCCAGACGGTGCAGTGTCGGTGCACGGTTCAGCAGAACCGGGTGTTCGCGGATGACTTCAGCCAGGATATCCCAGACTTCCGGCAGCTCGCGCTCAACCATCTTCTTGGCGGCCTTGATGGTAGTCGCCAGGCCACGATGCTCCAGCTTGCCGAAGATGAACGGCTTGAACAGCTCCAGCGCCATCTTCTTGGGAAGACCGCACTGATGCAGACGCAGGGTCGGACCAACCACGATCACTGAACGACCGGAGTAGTCGACGCGCTTGCCAAGCAGGTTCTGACGGAAGCGACCCTGCTTACCCTTGATCATGTCAGCCAGTGACTTCAGCGGGCGCTTGTTGGTGCCGGTGATGGCACGGCCACGGCGACCGTTGTCCAGCAGCGCATCAACCGATTCCTGCAGCATGCGCTTTTCGTTGCGCACGATGATATCCGGCGCCGACAGGTCGAGCAGGCGCTTGAGGCGGTTGTTACGGTTGATCACCCGGCGGTACAGATCATTCAGATCCGAAGTCGCGAAACGGCCACCATCCAGCGGTACCAGCGGACGCAGATCCGGCGGCAACACCGGCAGCACGGTCATGACCATCCACTCCGGCTTGTTGCCGGAACCCTGGAAGGCTTCCATCAGCTTCAGCCGCTTGGCCAGCTTCTTGATCTTGGTTTCCGAGGTGGTCTGCGGAATCTCTTCACGCAGCTTGCTGATCTCGTGTTCCAGGTCCATGGCGCTGAGCAGCTCGAATACCGCCTCGGCACCCATACGGGCATCGAAGTCGTCGCCGAACTCTTCCAGCGCTTCGAAGTACTGCTCGTCGTTCAGCAACTGCCCCTTCTCCAGGGTAGTCATGCCCGGCTCGATTACCACGTAGCTCTCGAAATAGAGTACCCGCTCGATATCACGCAGGGTCATGTCCAGCAGCAGACCGATCCGCGACGGCAGCGACTTGAGGAACCAGATGTGAGCAACCGGTGAGGCCAGCTCAATGTGACCCATGCGCTCACGACGGACCTTGGCCAGCGCCACTTCAACGCCGCACTTCTCACAGATCACGCCACGGTGCTTGAGGCGCTTGTACTTGCCGCACAGGCACTCGTAATCCTTGACCGGACCAAAGATCTTGGCGCAGAACAGGCCGTCACGCTCCGGCTTGAAGGTACGGTAGTTGATGGTTTCCGGCTTTTTAACTTCGCCATAGGACCAGGACCGGATCATTTCCGGTGAAGCCAGGCCGATTCGAATGGAATCGAACTCTTCAATCTGTCCCTGGGACTTGAGCAGGTTCAATAAGTCTTTCAAGGCCTATACTCCTCGCAGTGTCTCAAGGGCGGCAGCTCTTGCCGCCCGAGACGTGGGCAGTTGGTGTTTATTCGGATTCCAGTTCGATATCGATACCGAGCGAACGGATTTCCTTGACCAGTACGTTGAAGGACTCGGGCATACCGGCCTCCATCCGATGGTCGCCGTCCACGATGTTCTTGTACATCTTGGTCCGGCCGTTCACGTCGTCCGATTTCACAGTCAGCATCTCCTGCAGGGTGTAGGCGGCGCCATAGGCTTCCAGAGCCCAGACCTCCATCTCCCCGAAACGCTGACCACCAAACTGCGCCTTACCACCCAGCGGCTGCTGGGTAACCAGACTGTAGGAACCGGTGGAACGCGCATGCATCTTGTCATCCACCAGGTGGTTGAGCTTGAGCATGTACATGTAACCCACGGTTACCGGACGGTCGAAGGCGTTACCGGTACGGCCGTCATACAGCCTCATCTGGCCACTATCAGGCAGATCAGCCAGACGCAGCATGTGTTTGATTTCCTGCTCATGAGCGCCATCAAACACCGCAGTCGCCATCGGCACACCACCGCGCAGGTTGTTCGCCAACTCGATGATCTCGGCATCACTGAGCGCAGCCAGATCTTCCTGACGACCACCCACTTTGTTGTAGACCTCATCGAGGAACTCACGCAGCTCGGCCAGCTTGCGCTGCTCCTCAAGCATGCGATTGATCTTCTCGCCCAAGCCCTTGGCCGCCAGGCCCAGGTGAGTTTCGAGGATCTGCCCAACGTTCATCCGCGACGGTACGCCCAGCGGGTTGAGGACGATATCGACCGGCGTGCCGTTCTCATCGTGCGGCATGTCTTCGATCGGCATGATCACCGAGATAACACCCTTGTTACCGTGGCGACCGGCCATCTTGTCACCTGGCTGGATGCGGCGCTTGATCGCCAGATAGACCTTGACGATTTTCAGTACGCCCGGCGCCAGATCGTCGCCCTGCTGCAGCTTGCGCTTCTTGTCTTCGAACTTCTCGTCGAGCAGCTTACGGCGATCGGACAGATAGGCCTGGGCCATTTCCAGCTGTTCGTTGAAGCTGTCTTCGCTCAAGCGCAGCTTGAACCACTGACCATGCTCGATACCGTCGAGAATCTCGTCAGTCAGCACAGTGCCTTTCTTCAGGCCCGCGCCACCTTCAGCGGTCTGACCAACCAGCGCGGCGCGCAGACGCTCGAAAGTAGCCACTTCGACAATCCGGAACTCTTCCTGCAGGTTCTTGCGGATTTCGTCGAGCTGCTGCTTCTCGATCGACAGCGCACGCGAGTCGCGCTCAACGCCATCACGGGTGAAGACCTGCACGTCGATCACGGTACCCTTGGTGCCAGTCGGCACACGCAGAGAGGTGTCTTTAACATCGGACGCCTTCTCACCGAAGATCGCACGCAGCAGCTTTTCTTCCGGGGTCAGCTGGGTTTCACCCTTGGGCGTGACCTTACCGACCAGGATGTCGCCCGGGCCAACTTCGGCGCCAACATAGACGATACCGGCCTCATCCAGTTTGCCCAGCGCGGCTTCGCCAACATTGGGGATATCCGAGGTAATTTCCTCCGGCCCCAGCTTGGTGTCACGCGATACGCAGGTCAGTTCCTGAATGTGGATGGTGGTGAAACGGTCTTCCTGAACCACACGCTCGGAGACCAGAATCGAGTCTTCGAAGTTGTAGCCGTTCCAGGGCATGAAGGCCACGCGCATGTTCTGACCCAAGGCCAGCTCACCCATGTCGACAGAAGAGCCGTCGGCCAGGATGTCGTTGCGCTGCACCACATCACCCTTCTTGACCAGCGGACGCTGGTTGATGCAGGTGTTCTGGTTGGAACGGGTGTACTTGGTCAGGCTGTAGATATCAACACCAGCCTCACCCGCTTCAACCTGGTCATCCGCGACACGAACAACGATGCGGCTGGCGTCGACTGAGTCGATCACCCCGCCACGGCGGGCAATTACGCACACACCGGAGTCGCGGGCCACATTGCGCTCCATGCCGGTACCTACCAGCGGCTTCTCGGCACGCAGGGTCGGCACGGCCTGACGCTGCATGTTCGAACCCATCAAGGCGCGGTTGGCGTCGTCGTGCTCAAGGAACGGAATCAGCGAGGCGGCGACCGAGACAACCTGACGCGGCGACACGTCCATCAGGGTCACATCTTCCGGCGCCTTGACGGTGAATTCGTTCATATGCCGCACGGCTACCAGATCATCAACCAGACGGCTGTTTTCCACCTTGGCGCTGGCCTGGGCGATAACGTGATCAGCCTCTTCAATCGCCGACAAGAACACGATCTCGTCGGTTACAACGGCGTCTTTGACCAGGCGGTACGGGCTTTCAAGGAAGCCGTACTGGTTGGTACGAGCGTAAGTCGCCAGGGAGTTAATCAGACCGATGTTCGGACCTTCCGGGGTTTCGATCGGACATACGCGGCCATAATGGGTCGGGTGTACGTCGCGCACTTCGAAGCCGGCGCGCTCACGGGTCAGACCACCCGGACCAAGGGCAGATACACGGCGCTTGTGGGTAATCTCCGACAGCGGGTTGTTCTGGTCCATGAACTGCGACAGCTGGCTGGAACCAAAGAATTCCTTGACCGCGGCAGCGACCGGCTTGGCGTTGATCAGGTCCTGAGGCATCAGGCCTTCACTTTCAGCCATCGACAGACGCTCCTTGACCGCACGCTCAACACGCACAAGGCCAACACGGAACTGGTTTTCGGCCATCTCGCCGACCGAACGTACCCGACGGTTACCGAGGTGGTCGATATCGTCAACTACGCCCTTGCCGTTACGGATGTCGACCAGAGTCTTGAGCACTTCAATGATGTCTTCTTTGCTCAGAACGCCAGGGCCTTCAATTTCCTCACGACCGATGCGGCGGTTGAACTTCATCCGGCCAACAGCCGACAGGTCATAGCGCTCGCTGCTGAAGAACAGATTGGCGAACAGGGTCTCGGCCGCGTCCTTGGTCGGCGGCTCGCCCGGGCGCATCATCCGGTAAATCTCAACCAACGCTTCGAGCTGGCTGCCGGTATTGTCGATACGCAGGGTGTCGGAGATGAACGAACCGCAGTCGATTTCGTTGGTATACAGCGTCTCCAGACGCTCAACACCGGCCTTGGCCAGCTTGGTAACGATATCAACTGTGGCTTCGGTGTTGCACTCGACCAGGATCTCGCCGGTAGCCGGGTGTACAACCGGCTTGGCAATGGTACGACCAATCAGGTACTCAAACGGCACTTCCAGACTGTTGATGCCGGCTTTTTCCAACTGATTGATGTGGCGCGCAGTGATACGGCGGCCTTTCTCGACAATTACCTTGCCCTTTTCGTCCTTGATATCGAAGGTGGCGATCTCACCACGCAGACGCTGGGGCACCAGCTCCAACTGCAGGCTGTCACCCTTCACTTCAAACACGTTGGTGTCGTAGAAGATGTCGAGAATTTCTTCGGTCTGATACCCCAGAGCACGCAGCAGCACGCTGGCCGGCAGCTTGCGGCGACGGTCGATACGGACAAAGACACAGTCCTTGGGATCGAATTCGAAGTCCAGCCAGGAGCCGCGGTAAGGAATCACGCGAGCGGAGTACAGCAGCTTGCCAGAGCTGTGGGTCTTACCACGGTCGTGATCGAAGAACACACCCGGACTGCGGTGCAGCTGGGAGACAATAACCCGCTCGGTACCGTTGATGATGAAGGTACCGTTTTCGGTCATCAGGGGGATCTCCCCCATGTAGACTTCCTGCTCCTTGATGTCCTTGATCGCCTTGTTCGAAGACTCACGATCAAAAATGATCAGGCGGACTTTGACCCGCAGCGGAACGGCGAAGGTAACGCCGCGCAGGATACATTCCTTGACGTCGAAAGCCGGCTCACCCAACCGGTAACCGACATACTCGAGTGCCGCATTACCGGAATAGCTGATAATGGGGAAAACAGATTTGAAGGCCGCGTGCAGACCGACATCGCGAATCTGCTCCTTCGGCAGGTCGCTCTGCAGGAATTCCCGATAGGAATCCAGCTGAATCGCCAGCAGATAGGGCACATCCATCACATGCGGCAGTTTGCCAAAGTCCTTGCGGATACGTTTTTTCTCAGTGTATGAGTAAGCCATCAGCGTTCCCCAGCTTGGTCACCTGCTTGATAGGCCCTGCCCGCTGGCAAAGCCTTAAAATGCGTGCAAGCCCTAAGTCTTGCTCACTCGCGAAGAGTGCATCCGCAGCCTGAACGACAAAAGCAGGCTAGAACGGAAAAAGGCCGGTGGCACTTTGGCCACCAGCCATCAATCTGACCGATTCAATCAGATTGTCGATGCAAGGTCTTGCCAGCTTACTTGAGCTCGACCTTGGCACCAGCTTCTTCCAGCGCCTTCTTGGCAGCTTCGGCTTCTTCCTTGGAAACGCCTTCCTTCACGGTGCTCGGAGCGCCGTCAACAACAGCCTTGGCTTCCTTCAGACCCAGACCGGTGATTTCGCGAACGGCCTTGATCACGTTCACTTTCTTGTCACCAGCTTCGGCCAGAACGATGTTGAACTCGGTCTGTTCTTCAGCAGCAGCAGCGGCACCAGCAGCCGGGCCAGCAGCAACAGCGGCAGCGGCAGTTACACCGAACTTCTCTTCCATAGCCTTGATCAGTTCTACAACCTGCATCACGGACATTTCGGAAACGGCGTTGATGATATCTTCGTTGGTCAGAGCCATGACTCTATATTCCTGTATTGGGGACGGCACCCTGGCCGTCGACATTAAATGCAAACAAGCAAGCACTCAGCACAGCTGATTAAGCGGCTTCGGCTTCCTTCTGATCGCGGACAGCGGCCAAAGTACGAACGAACTTGCTGGTAGCGCCTTGCATCACGCTCATCAGCTGGGCGATTGCCTCGTCGTAAGTCGGCAGAGAAGCCAGTACGTCGACCTGATTAGCTGCAAGGAAGTTGCCTTCGAACGCAGCAGCCTTGATCTCGAACTTGTCCTGACCCTTGGCGAACTCCTTGAACAGACGAGCAGCAGCGCCCGGGTGTTCAGTGGAGAAGGCAATCAGGGTAGGACCGACAAAGACTTCGTTCAGACACTCATACTCAGTGCCTTCAACGGCGCGACGCAGCAGGGTATTACGAACGACACGAACGTATACACCAGCTTCACGCGCTTCTTTGCGCAGCCCGGTCATGGCAGCTACGGTCACACCGCGGGCATCAGCCACTACGGCAGACAGCGCACCTTTGGCAGCTTCGTTGACTTCAGCGACGATGGCCTTTTTGTCTTCGAGCTTAATTGCCACGGGTTTCACTCCTGGATTTACCATTAACCATCCTTTCGGACGGCATGTTTTGGTGTCTGATCCAGCCTGCACTGAATCGGGAGCACCATCTGCGTAGGCTCAAGAGCCGAAGCTCCGGGTTTGAGGCTTGCGCCGCCTACGGTCTTGGACGACCCCCGCATGGCAGGGACCCCAATAGGTGGCGCACCCAGCGGGTGCGCCGATAATGCTTATCAGATGTTCAGGGAAGCCTGATCGATCTGGACGCCCGGACCCATGGTGGTGCTCAGGGAAACGCGCTTCAGATACACACCCTTGGAGGTCGACGGCTTGGCCTTTTTCAGGTCAGCCAGCAGGGCCTCAACGTTCTCTTTCAGCTTGACGGCTTCGAAACCGACCTTGCCGACCGAGCAGTGAATGATGCCGTTCTTGTCGGTGCGGTAACGAACCTGACCAGCCTTGGCATTCTTCACAGCAGTACCGACGTCAGCAGCAACAGTGCCTACCTTCGGGTTCGGCATCAGACCACGAGGACCCAGCACCTGACCCAACTGACCAACAACGCGCATGGCGTCGGGCGAGGCGATAACCACGTCGTAGTTCAGGTCGCCGGCTTTCATTTCAGCAGCCAGATCGTCCATCCCAACCTTGTCGGCACCGGCGGCCAGCGCGGCCTCGGCATTGGCACCCTGGGTGAAGACAGCTACACGCACGGTCTTACCAGTGCCGTGCGGCAGCAGAGTGGCGCCACGAACGACCTGGTCAGATTTGCGCGGATCAACACCCAGGTTGATGGCGACGTCAAAGGATTCAGTGAACTTGACGTTGGATACTTCGGCCAGCAAAGCGGCAGCGTCTTCAAAGCTGTAGGCCTTGTTCGGCTGAACCTTCTCGTTGATAGCCTTTTGGCGTTTGGTCAGCTTGGCCATTTACACACCCTCCACATTCAGACCCATGCTACGGGCAGAGCCCGCGATGGTACGGATACCGGCTTCCAGATCAGCAGCGGTCAGATCGGCCTGCTTGGCCTTAACGATCTCTTCCAGCTGGGCACGAGTTACGGTGCCGACCTTTTGGCTGTTCGGGCGCGCAGAACCGCTGCTGATACCAGCCGCTTTCTTCAGCAGCACGGCAGCAGGAGTGCTCTTGGTTTCGAAAGTAAAGCTACGGTCACTGTAAACAGTGATAATCACTGGAGTCGGCAGACCGGGCTCAGCGCCCTGAGTCTTGGCGTTGAACGCCTTGCAGAACTCCATGATGTTGACACCGTGCTGACCCAGAGCCGGACCTACCGGCGGACTCGGGTTAGCCTGACCGGCCTTGACTTGCAGCTTGATATAAGCCTGAATCTTCTTTGCCATTTGTTTTCTCCAAAGGGTAGTAGCGCCTTACGGCTCCCCAATTAGCAATATTCCCCCAGCGACAACAAAACCCCGCACTGCCCAAGGCACTGCAGGGTTCAGGGGATTATCGGAATCAGCCTTTCTCTACCTGGCTGAATTCCAGCTCCACTGGCGTGGGGCGACCAAAAATAAGAACAGCCACCTGAACACGACTCTTCTCATAATTCACTTCTTCGACAACACCGTTGAAATCAGCAAACGGGCCATCAGTAACACGAACAACCTCACCCGGTTCAAACAGGGTCTTAGGCTTGGGCTTGTCGCTGCCATCGGCAACCCGACGCAGAATAGCCTCAGCCTCTTTATCAGTGATCGGCGCTGGTTTGTCGGCGGTACCACCAATAAAACCAAGAACCCGACTGGTATCCTTCACCAAGTGCCAGGTGCCTTCATTCATTTCCATCTGAACCAGGACATAACCCGGGAAGAACTTGCGCTCACTCTTGCGCTTCTGCCCGTTACGCATCTCTACCACTTCTTCAGTGGGCACCAGGATTTCGCCGAATTGGTCTTCCATTCCGGCCAGCTTGACCCGCTCTTTCAGAGAGCGCATGACATGCTTTTCGAATCCCGAATAGGCATGCACAACGTACCAACGCTTAGACACGGCGCACCTTTAACCAATGAACTTAGAAATAATCCAGCCCAGCAGGCTGTCCAGACCCCACAAAATCAGAGCCATGACCAGCACTACGGCAACCACAATGAGTGTGGTCTGAGTGGTTTCCGGACGAGTCGGCCAGACGACCTTGCGAATCTCGATGCGCGCCTCTTTCATCAGCGCCCAGAACGCTTTGCCCTTAACGGTCTGCAGGGCGACAAAGCCAGCCACCAGACCCAGAGCCACAAGCGCCACAGCACGATACAAAACAGGCTCGGCGGCAAAATGATGATTTCCGTAAACACCGACGAACACGACAATGGCGACAACAACCCACTTAACTACATCGAAGCGGTTATCGTTCAGCTCTGCCTTGGTACTCATGAATCATCAAGTCCTGTTTTGGTAGCCAGATTGAAAATCTGGCAGGCCAGGAGGGAATCGAACCCCCAACCTGCGGTTTTGGAGACCGCCGCTCTGCCAATTGAGCTACTGGCCTGTAATCGCAGTTGAGCCGGCAATAATACCGGCCCAACCATTCAAGATCAACGACTTTTTACTCGATGATCTTGGCAACCA
>NZ_QJSA01000025.1:0-14153 GCF_003586265.1 Pseudomonas jilinensis
CATGAAACCCGGGGCGATTCAACTTGCTATTCAGAGCCACCCCCGCCTCTGATATAGTAAGGTATTCAGAGGTAACTCCTTCTCCCGCCCCCTCATTCTGGGTCGCGTAGGCGCCATTACTCGAACCTGGACGGCAACGTGGGCAAACCGTGCTCCCTTGGCTCGCAGAAAATGTGTTGGCTTTGGGTTGAGCCTCCGGCATTGCGAGACACTCGGAAGGATAAAGTTCCTGCCCCCCTACATTGAGCTTTATGCATACCCGCTGGCCGCTGCAATTATCTCTGTGGCGATATACGTGCTGGCGCTATCCATTTTCGAGCGACTCAACGAAACGCTCCTTACAGTACGGAACATTAATTTTTCCCTAGCGAAGACCAGCGAGCTTAAAGCTAAACGGGATGACCAATTTTAGGACAAGCTAGAAGATGCGGATGAATCTCAAGAAAAAGTAACAGAGATTATTTCCCTCCAATCATACCGAATGGTGAAGTTCATAGCCGTGTGAGCGGCGTTACCCTTGGAAAACTCCTACACCCAATTGACAATCGAGATAAAGGTTTTTAATTAGTCGGCGTTTTTCTCGACAGGGGAGAAATCGAGGATGTGTCGATGGATGACTTGCATGTGATCCTGCACTGCAATAAGTACCGTAATAGGAATTTCGTGTTTGAACAGAGCGAAATGGTATACCAGTGAAGACTGGTCTGATGAGTTAGCATCGTATTGCCATGGCTACCCGGTTGCTTACTCGTCGATAAAGCGCATAACCTTTCAGCTCCAAATTATAGAGAGTGAGCACGACGCTTTTTAATGCCACGGAGTATCACCGGTCGCGCATGCGTGAGTTGATTTTGCTGCTGCGCCGCTCGACGATCCATTCATTGTGCCTTTTGTAAGCCCGCCATGCATGCCAAAAGGCTAATCTTGTTTCGTGCCCCACTCCTATCACACTGCTCACCTGTGGAGCGAATTGAAGTGAGTTGTCAATCGGGATGTGGTCAGCCTTCGACAGAATGTGCGTAAAACTTCGATCTGAAGTGCTGTTATGATGCCTCGTCGATCTTGTGAGAGAAAACTTCCGCGTGATTCCTGGCGCTTACTTGGTATTTCAGGGTTTGTTGTTTGCATGTAGTTGGTATTATTTCGCTGCCTATGGCCAGCGCTGTATCTGAAGCACGACAATACTCAAACCCAGGCCGAGATTTAGCTTCGGGTAGTTTCAACTCATTGCGCAGAGTATTCCATAGAGGCTGTGTGTTGAATTGTGGATAACCATCGACAAAGTTTCTATATTCTGCCTTAACGCTGAATGGTTGTTATTTGGCCAGGATGAGGCATCCGCACAGGCCGCCTGAGAGCCTCTACACGGCGCATTAGCGCCCCAGCCCACCCCAGGCATTGCCATCACCTCGAAAACCCAGCAAACAGGCTCTGGCGAAGGCCTGTAGGTTTTACAGTTGGCTAGTACCGGCATATCCCTCGGTGCAAAGGTTGAAAATCATTTGGTCGGTCGGAATGATATCAAGACGCCGCTACCGCCGACAGTGACTGCTTGGCCACTTGGGATTTGCAGACGACCGCCACATTCAAGAATATCTTTTCTGTCGGAGACCGGCCTATGGAGAGTCCGCCCCCCCCCCTATTGCTGCNAGGCTTCGATTCGCCAAGGGAATATCACGTCTCTCTCCGCTTGAGATCACTCCTGTATCGCCGCCTGGAGCTCGGGCGACCCTCGCGTTCAGAGGCGCTGGCATATTTACCGTGAGGAGTTTGGTGGTGATATCTGAGGTTTTTACCTCGGACATAGAGGCCTCAGAGTTCGCCTTGGAGGTATTTGCTCTCATGGAGGATTTCGGCCTGGTTCAGAGTAGCGATGTAGCCCTCTGGCACCAACGGCTGTTTGCTGCTGTATGAGCTTGCAGCTGCTGGCCAGACAATCGTAACCAATTGATTTATATAGGGTTGCTCGGGCAACCCCCTCCCCCCCCTTTAAGCCCTGCCTTCATTAGCTCTGGACAATCAAAGTCCTTACAGCAAATACCAGTTGCGAGGAATCTGTAACTCATTGATCTATATAGGGGTTGCCCAAGCAACCCTCTTCCAAGAGGAAGCCCTGTAGCTTAGGCTGGACATTTTACTATCTGCCAGACCACTCTAAAGCCAATCCTATTTTCGCAGCTATAATCTACGCATTCCTGTCTGCAGCCTGGCAATACATCCAATGTTTACCGAGGAGCATGAATAATGATCCCCAACAACTCAAAATCCGAGCATTTGGTTACCTTGGAGATGGACGTGGAGGCCAAGACTCTTGCTGCTATTGAGCATGCAGCAAGGCTGCTGGGTTTGAGCCGTGAAGAATTTATTCTTGCGGTAGCCATTGAGAAGGCCACAGATACACTCTTGGACCGACGAATATTCACACTGTCTGAGACTGACTTCGATGCCTTCGAGCAGTCACTGAACTCGCCGGACCCGTCCAGAGATGAAAAGCTTTCCAAACTTCTCACTAGACCACACCGCTGGAGCTGATTTCCAATCAAGCAGCGGAGCCAACGGCTAGCGACAGTTTTTTCGCAGGAATGGAGGTGTGCCCGATCCCGTGGAGGCGCCGCCCATTCAGACGCCTAAAGCGCTCTATCGGCTTGTCGTGCCCCTCAAAGAATATTTTTCTTGCTGTTCTTCCATAGTCCTGTGCAAAACAGAAGCAGATAGCTAGGTTGTGCACCTTGAGATTCGTGTCATTGCATACGACCTCCGTGTATAAGCAAAACCTCGATTAATCCTCACTCTGCGGCCAAAAATCTATGTGTGGGGATAAATGTGGGAAAGAGGTCACGCAAGCTGCTGCCCTCCCTTATTTGGCAAGCCTTCCGGCTGTTTTGTAGGAGGATATCTGCTCCCCATACATCCCAGCCGAAGGTAGCTCACCCCGAGCCATTTTTGATGGATCTGTATTGCTGTCAGGCGACAGACGGCACTGCTTCTTTCAGATCTGCTACAACCCGCGTAAAGCCCTCCCCGCCGAGATCTATCGATCCCCCTAGCCAATTAGCATGCTAATCCGACGAACGATCACGAATTCCGCGGTAATCAGG
This sequence comes from Pseudomonas jilinensis, assembly GCF_003586265.1. NCBI lineage: Bacteria > Pseudomonadati > Pseudomonadota > Gammaproteobacteria > Pseudomonadales > Pseudomonadaceae > Pseudomonas > Pseudomonas jilinensis. The sequence goes on from NZ_QJSA01000025.1 coordinate 3,099, forward strand.
ACGACGCACACTGCCTTGATATTGAAAAAGCCTCAGATCTCTGAAATCCTTGTCCTTCGTCCTAGGACGCGGGACATGCGGATCGCGCAAAAAATGAAAAGTCAAGACATCGGCCTACTGCTGTACCTTCATTGCCTGCATCAGCAACTCAATGACAACCATGACCCGCGAGACTCTCCCTGGCCAGGGGACTGGAAGGGTTGGAGTGACCAACCCAATAACAGTATGATTGGTGGCGTCATCGATAAAGAGCAGCACCTTTCACGCTTCACGGCACGGGCCCTGGAGCAGCAAACCGGTATCAGCAAGAGTCAGATCAGTCTTGCACTCAAGCGCTGCTATGCGGTTAACCTGGCCAGCAAGGACCCTGAAACCGAGATACCACTGGTCAACAAAAAAGCCCTATACGAATTCATTGTTCACGGACTACGGTATGTTTTCCCTGCTCAACCTGGAGCACTAACCCGCGGCATCTCCACAAGCTTTGGCGCGCCGGTATTGCAAGGCAAACTGCTTAGCGCAGGAGATACCCTTTTGGTTTGGCCGGATGCGTGGGGCAATGCCATGGGTCAGAGCATCTCGCCATTGTTTGCTACAGCCACTCTCGCCGCACGTAACCATCCCCAGATGTACGCACTACTGGCGCTGACTGACGCGGTTCGGATTGGTAGGCCACGGGAAAGCAAGCTAGCTGCTGAACTGCTTCGGAAGGAACTCGCGCTGTGAACACCATCACCCTGCAAAAGCATATGTTGATTGAGGTTGTAAAAGCTCTGGGCCCTGAGCTAGTGCAACAGGTTACTTTTGTCGGGGGCTGCACCACTGGATTATTGCTTACCGACGAGTTCACCAGAGAACAAGTGCGCAGTACCGACGATGTATCTGATTGTCAGCGTGATGGGGTACGCCGGCTTCCATCAGCTTCAGGAACAGCTACGAGGCCAGGGATTCAAGGATTGCACTGACTTGGAAGACCAGGAGGAGATGCCAATTTGCGCCATGGAGCTGCGGGGCCTGCGCGTAGACTTCATGCCTGACGACGAAAGGATTCTAGGCTTCAGCAACCGTTGGTATAAACGTGCGGTGGAGACTGCGCAATCTTACGCACTGACAGAGCAGCTCAGCATTCGACTAGTAACACCTGTGTGTTTCATGACCACGAAACTGGAAGCCTGGAAAGGCCGCGGCAAAGGTGACGCTCTTGGCAGCCGTGACATGGAAGACATCCTCAATCTTATTGATGGGCGCGCCGAGCTGTTTGATGAAATACGCCAGGCTGGCGATGATGAACGCCACTATATAGCTGAAGAGCTGACCAAGGTGCATAAAACGCGTTCTACAGCCATGCACTTCAAGCTGCTGCCGGAGGTGACCCCGCCAGAGAGCGTCGCTTGCATAAAATCATCACTCAGATCACCGGACTCAACTGATGCAGGCGCACTGGTTGAGCCGTAAAGGCCGGCAACGTCAGGGCAATTGTGATGCCGGCGCGCTAGCGCTGAAGGACTATCAGGTATGCGCCATCATTGTAGATGCGGCCGAGCACCATGGAACACGACCAGGAGAGTTCGCCAATCACTGGGCACAGCAAGTGATCCAGTTCCTGAGCGTTACAGCTGGCCCGGTTCAACCACAGCAGGCCTGCGCAATCCTCAGGGAAGCACAGCGCCAGTTGCGCGACCAATATCTGCTTGAGATTGGCAGCTACTGCCTGGTCATGCTCAATGCACAGCAGCGAACCGGGGTCTTACTGCATACCGGCGACTGCATTGCAGCCGTTGCACTGCATGACCATATGCGCTGGCTTGTTAAACCGCATACCTTGCCAGGCCAAGGCTGGGTAATAGATCAAGCTGAACGCCACCGGCTGACTCGTAGCCTCAATGCACGCCGCTTTTCAAAACCTGGAGTCTGCCAGTTTGATCTTCCGCAGGGGGCCAGCTTACACCTGTGCACTGATGGCTATTGGGCAGAGCATCTGCAGGAAAAAATACCTCTGCATCTGCTGCAGGATGACGCCAGCAACCTGCGCCTGGAGATTGATGCCAATCAGCCTGACCGACTGACGCTGGAAAGCGACATAGATAATTTTTACGTGGACGCAAATTTGCGACACTTGAGTACACGTCAGCACCACTACCCAGCTAAAACGCTTGGCACAGTCAGTGACAACGCATAAGGCAGCCGGTCTCTCTAGTATGAGAACAGAAGGGCATTACATACACAAACAGACCAACCGATAACTCCCACCTTTGCTGCCACGGTCTTGTGTTCGCCAGCTTTGATAGCCCATCCATGTGTACTTGGTTTGCTTCAGCCCCACACGCTACGACAAAATTTGTCGCACCCTATGCCATAGTGTCAGAGTCATCCAAGGCAAGGAAATCCAATGCCAATACCACCAGCCCCCATGACATACCAATGCTCGGCCTGTAACTGGAAGCGCACCGTAGTTCCTCGCAGCGACTGTCTGACCTTTGGCAAAGACATCTTTGTTGAGTGTCCCCGCTGTCAGAAACCGCTTACGGCAAGGCCTGCAACAACCTTAGAGGCAACACTGGCAAAGCTTATGCCGCGTTTCCGTTGAGCCTTATAGATCGGGAGTAACATCATGACGAACATGGTCACTGACAACAACACCGCCTGGCAAAGCGTCCATGACGCAATCCAGGATGCGGGAAAAATCAACATCATCGTTGCCGGCAAAACCGGCGTCGGTAAAAGCACCCTGATCAACAGTATCTTCCGTGGCGAACTGGCCAGAACCGGCTCCGGAAAGCCGGTTACGCAAAAAACCGAAGAGATCAGCAAGGACGGGCATCCTGTATGCATCCTGGATACCAAAGGCCTTGAACTGAAGGATTATCAGGAAATCATCGACCAGCTTGCCAGCATCATTGATGAGCGCACGCACCACCATGACGCCGACAAGCACATTCACGTTGCCTGGCTCTGTATTCATGAGGACGGCCGGCGTGTCGAACAGGCTGAAATCGAGCTCTGTCGGATGTTCGCCGAAAAACAGATTCCGGTGATTGTTGCCATTACCAAATCCAGGGCAGACAACGGTTTTCGCAGTGAGGTAGGACAGATTCTGTCCATGGCCAGTGCCGTGGTTTCCGTACGTGCGATGGAAGAGCTACTGGATGAGGATGGCGATCAGATCATTCTCAAACCCCGCGGCATTGATGACCTGATCATCAATACCGCAAAGCTTTTGCCCGAGGCCAAACAGCGGGCCTACGCCAACGCCCTGAACTCAAGGCACGCAGCCGCCACAAAACTCAAAATCGATCAGGCCAACCGTGAGGTCAATATCGCAGCGGCGGCCGCAGGAGCCGTTGCCGCAACGCCTATTCCCTTTGCCGACGCTGTGGCCCTTGTACCCATTCAGGTCAGCATGCTGGCCAAGATCGGCGTTACCTTCGGCATGGAGCTGAAATCAGCCACCCTGACCACGCTGGTGACGTCCACGCTGGGCGCCAGTGCCGCGACTCTGATTGGCCGGGCGCTGGTTACCGGGGTGTTGAAGCTGTTTCCCGGCGCCGGCTCGGCGGTTGGTGGCACCATTGCCGCCACAACGGCGGTAGGGCTGACCAAGACGCTGGGAAACACCTACATCAAGGTTCTCACGGCGTTTATTGAAGATAATCCCGGTGCCGAACTGGACATTGAACTGATCAAAAGTGAAATGAAAAAGAAAATGCCGTTTTGACCGCAATGACTGCCCCCCGGCCTTGGCCAGGGGGCAGCCCGAGCAACTACTGACTCAAGGCCCCGGCTCAAACCAGTGACTCATCACTCCTGAAGCAAACACATAGGCGTGCTTGCGGGCCCGCGTCAGACTGACATATACCAGCGCACGCTCCTCGTTCTCGCGTTGACGGCGCGTGACCGCATCTGCAGCGGAGTCCAGCAAGAAGTCCAGCGGCACCAGCCCCTGGTTGGCCGAAGCAAGGAACACGGCATCGAACTCCAGCCCCTTGACCCGGTGCATGGTCGCCAGATTCAGGGTGCCCGCTGGCGTGCTGGCACTACGCCCATCCAGCAGGTGACACGACTGCTGCCGGGCTTCCAGTGCGGCCTTGAGTTCACCGACCTCACGACGAGTACGCGCGATAACACAGCAGGCCTCAGGGGCAAACCCTTGATCAGCAATAGACTGAAGAATTGCCTGTGCCTGCTGGTCCATGGAATCAAAGCAGCGCACTTCCGGCGCCGGGCCGTGCATCAGGGAATGGTAGAACTGCTGGCTGTCTTCCCCGCCATCCAAGTCATCCACCAGAACCCCTTCCAGGATGCTGACCGCCATCTTTCGTGTTTCATCGGTGGTGCGATAATTGATTTTCAGACGCGCACTGCGGCCACGGATATCGATGCCACAATGCCCCAATACCACCTTGTTCTTGCCATAAATCCGCTGATGCCCATCACCGACAATGAACAGGTCATCGGCGCCCGGCGGCACCAGTGCGCGAATCAGCATGAACGCCTGAGTGCCCATGTCCTGCGCCTCATCGACAATCACCGCAGCCAGATCAGGGCGCAACTCCGGTCTGTGCTCAATCAACTGCCGCGCATCACGGTAAGCGTCATCGGTTTCCTTCAGGTAATTGCTCGCCAACAGATGACGATAACGCTCGAAGACTGGCCAGATTGCCACCCGTTGTTCGCGGTTCAACCGGGTACCGCGGCCAAGACGAGATGCTTTTTTGTAGTCCTCCACCGAGCGTACCGACTGCGGCTGAACAACCCTGGACCATTCCTCCTGAAAAAACGCCATGCCCAGATCGATATCAGCGGGCTTCTCCGAATAGGCCTGCTCCCAGAGCTTTTTCTCAACGCCACTATCCAGCAACAGGCCATAGTCATAGCCCTGCTGCTTGAGGAAATTCATTACCCAAGCATCCAGATTCTGCACCTCAATGCGGCCCAATGCCTCCTGGCTGCAGATCTTGTTTAGGTTCTGCTGAATATCTGCCGCCAGGTTCTTGGTAAAGGTGGTGAACAGAATCCGGCCGGCATCCGCCGCGAGGTGATTGGCCAGCCACTTTGCCCGGTGCATGGCCACCACGGTTTTCCCCGTGCCCGCACCACCCAACACCCTGACCGCCCCATTCTTGTGGCCCTCGGCCAGCCGGCGCTGGGCGGGGTGCAGGAACACCCGCCACTTTTCAATCGACTGGTTAAGCACCTCCTGCAATTCCTGTTCGTTCTCCGCCACAGTGAACAGCGCACGGGACTCCGGACGGGTCAAGGCAGCCGTGAAGTCATCGGTGTCGACTGACTCCGGCACGCTCGGCAGCACCTCGCTCCAGGCCTCCTCGAAGCTGGCGCCGGCCATCAGCATGAACAAGCCGTCATGCACATCCCGGGGAATCTGCTCATTGCTCAAAGCCGCATCCAGATCCGCCTCAGTCTTCATGCTGCGCACCAGCGGCAAGGCTGCCTCGGGTACCCCCAACTGCAGCAATTGCCGGTCGCGCAGGCTATCAAACAGGCCCGGTTGTGCTGCCATGGCCGGCGTCTGCGACTCTTGCGACGCGGTGCTTTCCTCGACAGTAAAGACTTGCAGGCTACCGGTATTCGGGTTGATCTCAATCTTGCGCTTTTCCGCCCATTTATAGGCTGCCTCATGGTGATCGACATACAGCATCAGATACAGATCCTGCTTCTCGGCCGCCGCCAGAATGATTCGTACATCTTGATTGGCGCGAATCGAGCGCAATTTACTGTCCCTGAACGCCGTCAGCTTCTCGTAATGCAGCCCACCATGCTGCGGGTCCTGCTGGAACAACATGACCGCCTTGTTGGCCTGACTCTGCTCGTTCGGGGTCAACTTCAACAGGCTTTCAAAATACTTTTCAGAGAACGCTACACTGGCCATCTCAGGCTCCTGATTCCGATTCGTTCAACGCGGTCACCAACGCCTCAACGCTGGAGCAAATGCGCCAACCCTGCGCTTCCAACCAGGGCCTGGCGGCAACCTGATCTGCAACGTCATCCAGCAACAGGGCAATACGGGCGTCAACAAACAGTAATTCCGCCTCGCCAACCACCTCATCCAGTTCACCGGCGGTTATTTCTTCAGCCACCTGCACCTGCGTCGGCCAGTTAACTTCCTGCGCAGCCAGAGCAGCACGCAGGCTCTCATCCAATTGGTCAAACCAGGTCGGTTGCGAACCCGGCAACGCCTGCGCATGTTCGCTTGGATCAGCAGAGCTGCTGGCAGGCCAGATCAGACCGGCGGCAATCCCGCTGAGTTTCGACTCCGGTGTCCAGGCATAGAACAGCGGCAGGAACTGCAGGAAATTCACCGCCGACCAGAAGCGCTGCCACTGATAGCGTGCCTGCTCTTCACTGCCCTTTTGCAAGTGGTAGCTTGCTGACACCAGCGCCTGGTTCAGGTCAAAGGTTTTCAGCAGTGCTTCGCCGGCCAGCAAACTCAGGCTTATCGACGCTGCCGCCTGCTCGTCAGTCAGAACAACCGATCCAGCCAGCACCACAGGGGTCGGCAACTGGTCGGTAAAGCTGGCGGGCAAGCCATTCAGGCTCTCCAGGGCTGTTGCCTTGACCGCCGGGTCCGCCAGTGCTCGGGCCGGCAGGCATTGCAGCAGATAAAACAACGCTTGCTCACGCAACGTGGCGATATCCTGCTCCGCCAGACAATGCATCAGCAGTTCGAAACTGCTTTTATTCAGGTGGCTTGCGGTATTGGCCACGCCGGCCTGTCTGGCCAGTGCGGCGATCGCCTGATGATGCTGCTCTGACGACAGCATGCCGAGCGGCAGCGGCACGTCGGTGGCCTTGTCACCAAGAATTTTATTGATGTCGTACCAGCTCAGTGTCCAGACCACAAACCCGGCGCGCATCAACGCCTGACGTTTGAGCAGGTCCTCGCTGGCCTTGTCCGCATGGAAGCGGTAGCCATCGAGGAAAATCGCCACCGGCATCACGCTACGCTGCACAGGCCAGAGCACAAAATCAGGCTTGCTGGCGAACTGCACACCATCAGCCTTGCCCAGATTGACCTGAGGCTCTATCTCATAGGCCAGATCACCAATGGTCAGGCGGAAACCGCTCTTGCCCCGGATGATGTCCTTGCCCACTCGCACCTTGCGCTGACCTACGCACTCGGTCCCGGAGCAGCGGGCCAGCGCCTCAGGGAAGCGCGCCTCAAGTTCACTCTCGATCCACGGATTCCCCCCCAGCGCGCTGAGGTTTTGTGAACCCTGCACCCACTGCTGATCGCCCTCGACAATGTCCTTGAGCATTTCCAGCGCCAAGGCCTTGCTGGTGCTGTCCATGCCATAGGCATTGCGATACTCCAGCAGGCATCGATAACAGCCATCCATGCTGTTGCCATAGCAGTCACAGGCCGCCATGACGTCATAGGCCATGCGGAAAACCGACTGCATGTTTTCCGCCCGACTGAGCAATTCATGCAGGTAACCGGTACCACCCGGCACCGAGTCATACAGCACGATAAAGTGCCGGCGCTCATCTGTTTCGCCCACCGGCTCGCTTTGATAGGCAACCCGCAGGTGATCCACCTTGCCGCCGAAGCGCCGCTTGAGACCTAACTGCAACGCCGCCACAAAGGAGTTCACCTGCTCTGCAGTACCGCCAGTAGACAATCTGGGCAACAGAATACGCAGCGCCTCGGATGAAAATTGCCGGTACAGATACAGACAGTTCTCCAGGCCGTTATCCTCATGCCCGTTCGCCAGCTTTTTCGGACCACGGATATAACTGCAGGACTTCAGGTGGGCAGGCTCTTTCTTACCGTTGACGGCAGCCTTCTCCTGAACCGAGCCACACTCACGACAGATCGGGAAACCGGCCCGCTGGATATGCTCGCCGGCGACATCGAAGAACATGTCGTCGCCATCGCGACGGCCGAAGTTCACCTCCAGGAAACGTGCAGCACGAATGAATTCAAAGCCAAAGGGCTTGTCCTTGTCATCCAGCACCCAGGTGATGTGCACATCCGATGGTTTGAAATCGATCAGCATCTGCTTGTTGAAGAACACCGGCTCACGGTCGTCCGAGCGGTCATCCAGCAACGCATCCTTAGCATTGGTGAAAGCATAGACCTGGGTCATCTTCAACATTTTGCTGCGAGCGCTGGCATCTCCCCACTGATTGGTATGACAGCGTGGGCAAGTCTTGTCATTGAAGCCCGCCGTCGGGTCATCGGCAGGCGCAGAATAATGGCAGCGCGGACAAAAGCGCCAATCCTGAATATTGCGCCCCTTGGCAGTTTCCACCCGGCTGATCTTGACCTTGCGGTTGCCCGCGTAGAACACCGACTCCGGTGCCAACTCGGTCAATGCCGCCTGGGCCGGGCGCTGGTATTCATATTCGCGCTTGATGAACTCCTGCTCAGCACCATCGACGCCCACGGCCTTGTCTGAGCGAAAAATCACCGAGTGCAGGGTAGCGCCCTCCTCAGGGAAGGCGTAGTTGGGCAGCAGCCCCTCATCGGTAAAGAAGTTCAGCGTCTCGCGCTGGTTCAGCCGAATGCGCAAACTACGATAGCCCGCCGCCTCACGCTCCAGTTCTCGAATCTCAGCCTGGGTATGCTCATCCAGCGGTTGCTTACGCAGCTTGTCCAGTTGCTTGTCCAACGTCTTGATGGTCTCAGCCATACGGTTGCGTTCATCTGCCACCAACTTGAGTCGTCCGAGCAGATAGAGCTCAAGGCGTTCTTCATCGAACTGCGGCCCGCCGAACAGATATTGACGCAGCAGTTCCAGGTCCTCGCCCGCCAGCTCGGTTGCCACATGACTGCTGAAGCCATCCCAGATGGCCTGCATGTTGTGCTTGAGAAAGTTCAGCAGGGTATAGGGGAAACGATCTTCCTGAGCCTTTTCCACCGCATCCAGCACCGGCTGCATGGTATGCGGCACCTGATTGTCACCCTTCGCCCAGCGGGTCCAGCAATCCATGCTGTAGGCCAGCAACTGCCGGCGCAGCACATGCCGCGCTTTGAGGAATACGGCCGGTGGCTCGACCGGGGTATCCAGCATGCGTGCCGGGTCGGCATAGAACACCAGATCATGCGGGCGACCATTGGCCACGGTAAGCACGAATGAGTTGCCGTCCCGGCGGCCACCCCGGCCGACCCGCTGCAGATAATTGGCCTGTGCCGGTGGCACCGAGCAAAGCAGCACACTGGACAGGTCGCCAATATCAATACCCATCTCAAGGGTTGGCGTCGCCGACAGCAGGTTGTATTCCCAAGGCTTGCCCCCCTTGATAAAGCTATGCTCGACCCGCGCCCGCTCACTGGCTGCCAGCAGTCCGGTATGCTCATGGGCAATTACCCGGTGAATCTCGCCGTGACGGTACAGATTGCGATAGAGCGAATGACGTACCGGCACCACGTTTTCATACAACAGTTCAGGCCCAGCAGCACTCACCATTGGCAGCCCCAACCAGCGCCGGGCCTGTGCTGCCGGCACATGCAGCGGGCGATAACCACTGCACTCCAGCGCCTGCACATCGGTCACAATGGACAGCACCTCGGGATTCAGCGCCCACAGTCTGACACCTTTCTCGTTGCTTTCAGCCTGCAGCAGCCCCTCAGCCGTCAGCGCATCCAGCGCCGCTACCAGCACCTGCTCCTGCTGTTTGCGGTCCACCAGAGCACCGGGATTCAAACAGCTCAGCCAGTTTTCGTACCAGGATCGGGCGGCATTGGTGTGGCTGAGCGGTTCATAGCCTTCCGCCTTGGCGGTAGCCGGATAACGCGGCCTTGGCGACGCCGGGCCCAGAGCTGGTGCGTAATCCAGAAAGCTGAGCAAGTAGGCCTTGCCGGACTTTTCCCGATAGTGGGCCAGATCCTTCAGGCCGAACGCCCCCAGATACAGCATGTGCTGCATCAATCCGAGCATCAGCCCCTCGGCTGCTTCCCCGTCTATCCGGTAACCCAAGGTGTTGTCCACCTGGCTGCGCCAGGCTGCAGCGGCCTGCTCCACCGGCGTTGTCGGCCAATCCAGTGCCGCCACGCCCAAGCGGTTCAGCGAGCGCCCGACCTGCGCCCGCCAGCCCAGATCCTCCAACGCCTGCCACAGCATCCGGTCACGGATCAGTCTGAGCAGGCGTGGTGCATTGCGTACCTCACCGGTGGTCTCAAAGTGCTCAAAATCGGCACTGAATCGTTTATCCGGCGGCATGAACTCACGCAGGTATTTCGGCAGCGCAAGACGGCCCTGGTGCTCGCCATGCTGCAACCAGAAAGCCTCAAAACGTGCTGGCAGATCAACCAGCGGGACCGCTGCTGGCTGGCTTTCCAACAACTGGGTCAGGGCCATGCGTACGTTGTTATGCCAGGTACGCGCCGCAAAAAAACCAGCGCGGTGAGTGGCATCCTGAACCGAGTCGCTGAAGGTCAGCAACTTGCGATCATCGTTATCACGGCTGCTGAACATCTGGTGAATGGCAACCGCACTCAGGCTGGCAGCCCGCGCACCAAACACCACCAGTGCCGAGCGTGCAGAACAATAGGGGCAATCCGGCTCGTGCACCACGCGATTGACATTGTCCCAGCTGACATCCTTAAGCTGATGCGGCTTGCTCACGCGAATCAGGGCTTCATTACCGGCCTGACAGCCCTTGCATGATCCGCCGAAATCCACCGCTGCGGTGTGCCCGCATTCACGACAAACGCGGAAATTATCCAGCCGCATACCGGCAGGCGAGATCGCGGCGCCCTGCTGCCATGGCAGCAGCAATGAGGTTTCCGGCTGGTTGCTGAAAAAAGCGCTGTAGATGCTCTGCAACTCGGTTTCCAGCATCTGGTCGGTTACATGGCTCAGCTCCATGCGGGTCAACCAGGCCGTGCCGTGGCATTCGCGGCATTGCACAAGCGGCAGACGAACCAACTGCTGATCTTTGGGCGGTTTGTCATCCCCGAAAGCCAGCAGTGGCGGCAGCTCGGGCGCAGATCCACCATCCTGGTCATCCAGCGAGTGCCGACCCGGCTCGCGCAGGGTGCCGACAATCCGCCGAAGCTCGCGTGACCACAGTGTCACCTCCCCGTAAAATCGG
>NZ_QJSA01000026.1:0-13403 GCF_003586265.1 Pseudomonas jilinensis
CATGAAACCCGGGGCGATTCAACCTGCCTGGTTAGTGGGTGTTATGTCGTGTATTAGTGACGCGTGCTATTGAGTTAGGCTTTCGGTCTCAATCGACTGACCATTCACATTTGCAAGCTTGGAGGATTCTTCGATGGCGACCTATACAGTCGAGCAGCTCATTAGAGACGGCCCGCAGTACGCAATGGCCATGCTTTTGCGGTGTCTCAGCGCTGGAGAGCCCTTTGTCACGTATGGCGCGATCGGAGACGAACTCCAATACCAGTTGAAAGTCGGGAAAATATTTCCAACTCAGATCGGTCATGTAGCAGGGTCGCTGATGGACCGAATTCTAGAAATCGAGCCGGCCGCACCATTGATCAATGTACTGATCACAAGGCCAGATGGGGTTCCGGGGGCTGGGGCCGGAGGGTACCTTGCTGATAGATACGGGGAGCGTCGTTACCGCAACTGGGAAAACGTTTCGACCAAAGAAAAACTGGAAGTGGTTGCCCGGGAGCGACAAAAAGTCTTCAAGTATCCAAAATGGGGCGAGATCAACCAGAAGCTGTTTGGTCACAATGCTGAGTCAAAGCTTCGCATCATAAAGGGTAGTGAAGTTGATGGGCGTTCAATAAATGGAATGAGTCATGGCGGGCCTGCAGAAAGCGACGAACATAAGAAGCTCAAGGAATGGGTTGCTTCCAACCCTTTAAAGGTGGGGCTTGCGAAGTCATTCGGAAAAGGAACGGTAGAAGCACCTCTCCTCTCGGGGGATACCATTGATGTGCTGTTCTCAGATGGCAATGACCATGTTGTAGTGGAAGTTAAGTCATGCCGCTCCAACGACGACGACCTTCGGCGTGGCATCTATCAGTGCGTCAAGTACCGAGCTGTCAAGGAAGCTGAGCACGCACCGAACAAGGTCAACGTTCGAGCGCTATTGGTAGGCGAGCGCAAATTGAATGCCATACTGATGAGCAGGGCTCGCTCGCTCAAAGTAAAGTATTTGTGCGTCGCAGTTAACACAGTCGGTTGAGTGTAAAGTGAGACCGAATAATGCCTTCTAGCCGACGTCCCTGCCGTCGCTCCGTGTCGTCAGTGCCGCGGTTGAAAGCGGGCGTTAGCTATCGGAGAACAGTCTATGGCGGTTTTTCCGCTTGAGGAACTGGAGCCGGTTCATCCGGCCTGCCTCATCAAAATCATCCAAGAAAAGAAGCTTCCGAAGGGCGGGTTCATTTGGCCGTTCACGAACGAAATCAAACCAGTCGATCTGTACTGCTACCTCTACGCCCGCTTTGGGCCTCCCAACGGTCTACAGAACTTCTGGCGGAATGATAGCTCGGACAATCTCATTCACTGGGAGTGGTCCTTAGCCTGTGATAGAGGTCTCATCCACATTCAGGGTCACAACTTCAGAAGCGAACTTCACTGCACTGGTGACTTCAAGGAAGCCGAGTATTCACGCGAGGCCGTCTTCCAGCAGTTCAAAGCTGATTTTGCCGCGCATGGGAAGAGGATGTCGCGACTGCGAGCTGAAGGGCTGGAGAAATGGACGCAGTTCATCAACCCCTTTGCGAGAATCAAACTGGCTGTTGGGCGTCTTAAAGGCGAGCTCGATGCGCTGTCTTTGAGCCCCGACAGTGTGAAGCAGATGTCAATATTCGACTTCGCTTCGCTCGAAGGTGGTCAGGAGGCTTGGAATGAAACAGCCGGAAAGTACTCGTCGGCGGTTGGTCTATGCTTTGGCATTCGCTCAATGCTTCCGGTGATGGCAGAAGCATTTGTCAACCTTCTTTTGTTTGTCCTTGTCCGGCCGGATATCAAGGGCGACAAGCGACTGCTCGAAAGCGTTGTTCGCCAACCAATCGATGTTCGCATTAGATCCCTGCATATCAACTGCCAGGGCTTTGCTTCTCCGGTTGATTATACCTCGCAGCCTTGTTCCAAATATCACAGCATCGTCAACGAGCGAAACGATCTGTTGCATGGTAACTTTGCGATCGAAAAGCTCAGTTTCGGAACCGTGCATTTCAACAATAAAGTCCCAGTCTTCATTGAGTACCCGACTTTCTGGGATCGTTCGTTCGGCGTAGAGCTCGCGGCAGTTGGCTTTGATCGAATTGACGACGAGCTAAGGACGATCGAGTCTTTCATAGAGTATCTGCTCTCATTGCTTCAACCTTCCGTTCGTGAACATATCGAGATCGTCATGGCCAAGCGTGATCTCGGGCTCAACGCGAAGACCGGTAGGATCGGTATATTGTTTCCTGACAGGCTTGTTGATATGAGAGCGGGGCCAAAGACGGCGACCGAGGATTCTGATGCCGATGGCTAGCTATGTGTTCAAGCGGACCGTGAACTCCCCCCACTAAAGTGAATACTCCCAGCTCATGATTGAAATTGAGCGCTCACACGATCTGACCCGTTTACGTCGTCTAGCCCTGAGCGCTCAAGGCTTGCTACAGGCTCAGCCCTTTGGGCGTGGTTTGGCGGGGGCGCGGGAGGCGATTAATCACATCGGTTATGTACAGATCGACACCATATCGGTTGTCGAGCGAGCGCATCACCATGTCTTGCACTCTAGAGTTCCGCAGTTCAACCCGGCCATGACGAACAAGATGCTGGCTGATGGCGAGATTTTCGAGTATTGGGCGCATGCGGCTGCGTTTCTACCAATTGCCGACTTCCGGTTCTCCTTGCCCTACAAGCATGCGATTAAGAGCGGCCAGACGCATTGGTATAGAAATCCCGATAAGAAACTGATGGGAGAGCTGTTGGAGCGTATACGCTCCGATGGCCCGATGCGTTCGCGTGATATAGAAACCAGTACGACGAAACGTGCAGGCTGGTGGGATTGGAAGCCAGCTAAAAAGGCGCTTGAGCAGTTGTACATGCAAGGCGACCTGATGATCAGTGATCGCACCGGTTTCCAGAAAACCTATGACCTGACCGAGCGGGTACTGCCATCCCGCGTCAATACCAAGAATCCCAGCATGGAAGAGTTTTCCACGCATATCGTCGATCAGCAATTACGCTGCCATGGGGTTGTTGCGCTCAAGGGGATTACATACCAACGCCGCAATGCTGAACTCCGCAAGGCGGTTAAAAATCTGGTTGACGATAGACTGGCCCAGGGTGTTCTGGAGCAGATAAAGCTCCGCAGCGGCGAAACGTTCATAGTGGAAGCAGGCGCGCTTGATGGCCCGCTTCCACGGCTGAGCAATCGCATGGTCATATTGTCTCCATTCGACAATAGCGTGATTCAGCGCGAACGGCTGAAAGCGCTTTTCCAATATGATTACCAAATAGAATGCTATGTGCCCGCAGCCAAGCGTCAATACGGCTACTTTTGCCTGCCGCTTCTTTACCGTGATGAGTTTGTCGGGCGGATGGACTGCAAAGCCCACCGCAGGCTCAGGTTGTTAGAGATCAAGTCACTGTATTTTGAGAAGCTCAACTTTGATGAAGAACTGCTGCTGGCTGCATTTTTAGCTGCCCTCAAAACATTCTGTCAGTTTCAGGAATGTGACAGGGTGAGTTTGGCAGAGGTTTACCCCAAGCATCTGGCTCAGCGTGTACGTCAGGCGCTGAAGCTGATCGAGTGACCATGGCCAATGTGTACAGGCCGGACAGTTTTTGCCAGGTCAGTCAGAATCGGCCTGGGATCTGTGTGGGGGCGACAGGCTTTCCTGCAGCTTTGGCAGGTCGCTGATGAACCAGCAACCCTGCCGTTTGCTCACCAGACCGGCGCTTTTCAAGCGGGTCAGTTCGCGGTGGACGCTTTGCCGACTGACGCCCAGCATCTTGCCCATATCGGCTTGAGTCAAAGGCAGATCGATCAACTGGCCGGCCTGTTCCTCTCGGCCGTAGGCGCGCGCGGCCGAGAGCAGCAGTTTGGCCAGCCGCTGGTTCAGGCTCAGGAGCGAGGTGTCTTCGATGTGGGCGAGCAGGCCGACAATCGTTTGGCAGAGCTTCTCGGTCAGGCGCTGGTAGATTTCCGGATAGCGCCGGGACAACTCGTCGAAGTCCTGGCGAGGCAGTTCGGCTATTTGCACCGGGCCTAGCGCCAGAGCATCGAAGGCGCGCTTGATGCTCGACATCAAGGGGATCTCACCCAGCACGCAACCCGGCCCGTAGATGGTTATCAGTATTTCATTGCCGTTGCTGCCGATTGCCCGCAATTGCACAAAACCGCTCAGCACCTGGTACAGCCCGACGGCCCCGGCGCCCTGACGGTAGAGGTGCTCGCCCTTGTTCAGGTGGCGAATCCGCATGCGCTCACGGATCGCCGCCTGCACCTGCACCGGCAGTTCAGCGAACCAGTTGCCCTTCCGATAAAACTCAGCCAAGCGTCAGCCCCTAAATAAAGCCTGTGCGATGTAACAAATGTGACACGGCCTGCGATTGTCTGCTGCCTATCATGCTCATCCGAGGCTATCCGGGCAAATGCACGCATCACCGGATAGCGCCCTTGCTGAACCATAGATAAACAAGAATACGTGGAGTCCATCAATGCTGAAACACAACACCTGTCATCTGGCGGCAGTGCTGGTACTGGTCACCGGCCTGGCCAGCGCCGATACCTACACCCCCGAGGCCCTGAGCAGTGGTCGTGCCGATCCGAGCCTGCACCTGCAGCAGGGCAGCACTCAGACCGAAGCGCAAAGGATCAACGAGGTCAGCTACATGGCCACTGGCTTCGGCAACAGCTTCATGGTGGTCACTGGCGCAGGCAATGTGGTCATCGACACCTCGCTCCGGAGCATGGCCCGGCACCACAGGCAGTTGCTCGGCTCGGTGGATGACGGACCGATCCACAGCATCATCCTGACCCACGGTCATGGCGACCATACCGGTGGAGTCGACCTTTGGAAACAGCCTGACACCCGGGTGATCGGGCAGCGCAACATGGTCGAATTCCTGCATTATCAGCAGCGTCTGGAAGGTATTTTCAATCAGCGCAATCGGGCCCAGTTCGGCTTCGCCCTGGACGCCGGTCAGAGCCAGGCCGCCACAGTGCAGAACTTTGCCGCACCCATGCTGCCCGATACCCTGTTCGACGACCACATGGCTTTCACTCTGGGCGACGTCGAATTCGAGCTGATCCACACTCCCAGCGAAACCGACGACGCCCTGACCGTTTGGTTGCCACAATACAAAACGGCCTTTGTCGGTGACCTGTACTATGCCGCCTTCCCGAACATCTACACCCTGCGCGGCACCAAACCGCGCTGGGCGCTGGACTACGTCGCCTCGATTGACCGGGTGCTGGCGCTGGAACCGGAAATCCTGTTGCCCGGTCATGGCGCGCCGATTCGCGGCAAAGAGGCCATTCGTAGTGCGCTGACCCACTATCGAGACGCTATCCAGTACGTACACGATCAGACCGTGATTGGCATGAACCAGGGCAAGGACGTCTATACCCTGATGCGCGAGATCAAGCTGCCTGAGTCGCTGCAGATGAGCGAAGCCTATGGGCGGATTGCCTGGTCGGTACGCGGGATCTACGAGGGGTACATGGGCTGGTTCGACGGCAACCCGGTCAATATGTATGACCTGCCACCCGAAGGCATCTATCCCGATCTGGTCGCCCTGGCCGGCGGTAGCCAGGCTGTCATCGGCCAAGCGCGGGTCGCCTTAGAGCAGAATGACAAGGTCAAAGCGCTGCGCTTGCTCGATGCCGCTCTGTCAGCAGCCCCTGACGACCGTGAAGCACTGAACCTGAAACTGCAGATTCTCGTCCAACTGCGCCGGCAGTCCTCCAATCTCAACGAGTCCGGCTGGCTGAACTATGGCATCAACAGCACCCGACAGCAGCTTGGCGACTGAGTGCAAATGGAATGTCGGTAATCGAGCGCCGCACGGCGTATCGGTTTGGGTTAGTTGGTCAATTCGGCAGGGATATTGCCGCCGTTTGCGGCGATGCGAGCAAGCACCTGCTTGTGCAGCCACATGTTCATCTGCGCTGAATCAGACATCAGCTCAGCCGGGCAACCCAATTCGGTGGCGAGCTCTTTACGTGCGCCGAGGCTGCTGTCCAGATCAAGCAGTTTGAGCAGGTCGACAATTGAAGTCTTCCAGTTCAGTTGCTGCGGATTGGCTGCGGCTTTTTGTTCGAGCTGGGCAACCACGTCTACGACAGGGATGGCACTGGGGGATGCCTCCGCTGCTGTGGCGGCTGGGGTTTCTGCCAGTGCTGCCGCGCCAGGCTCTGCGGGTGCTGCTTCCGCGCTGCCGATGCCGAGTTTGCTGAGGATTTTGTTGAAAAAGGACATGAGCGTCTCCCTGATAATTTGGTCCTTGCCTTCACGCCTGGGTTGATATACCTAGGCGTGTTCATCAAGCGTAGCAGCGCTCGACCTGACCACAACGTTGGTATGCCGAACGGTAATGCCCCAGCGGATTTTGCACGGCTAAGCCGCTAATTGTTGTGTTGATAAACAACAATTAGGGCTGATCGTAGTGACCACCAATAGCGAAGATATAAATGGACTTGTCGTCGAACCGATATATCAAACGATCTTTCTGCGATATCCGTTTAGACCATAGGCCAGAGCTGTTGGCATTTGAGCGGGTAACTATTCAGTCCGCAGATCGTGCTTGACGCCGACACCGATTCCCTGAAGTCTTGTTGGGCTGGACCCAACAACAACCATCAGCAAGGAATTCATCATGTTCAGTCACGTCATGCTCGGCGCTAATGATATCGAGGCGTCCAAGGCCTTTTATGATGCGGTGCTCGGCGTTATCGGTGCCAAGCCGGGCGTCATTGACCCCAAGGGCCGCTGCTTCTACTTCACCAAAACCGGCACCTTTGCCCTGAGCAAGCCGATCAATGGTGAGCCGGCTTCCTGCGGCAACGGCAGCACCATTGGTTTTGCCGTGGACAGCCCGGAGCAGGCTGACGCCTGGCACGCTGCCGGCCTGGCTAACGGTGGCGTGACCTGCGAAGACCCGCCGGGTGTGCGTGAGGGTAATGGCGTCAAGCTGTACCTGGCTTACCTGCGTGATCCGGCAGGCAACAAGATCTGTGCCCTGTACCGGATGGGCTAAGGCTCATAGTGCTGCTGCAGGCCGATGGATCGCCACGGCCTGCGGCCTCGCGATGACGGCGTGTGTGTCGATGGTGGTGTATGCCTTTATGCACTCAACTGTCATTGCGAGTCGCGCAGCGACGTGGCAATCCATGCGGCAATCCATCTAGCGTTACAGCTGAGCCGACGTTGCTCCAAGGGCCGGTCTTGCCAGCGCTGATACCCCACCAATCATCCCACCCATGATCCTCGCCCGGCGGTTGGCATCCGCTATGCTGAATCATTACGAGACACAAGACCCGCAGAAGGGCTTCCGATGACTACAGCACTTCCCAATGGCCTGATTGTGGTGGCCAAGGCCGATTGCCCGACTTGCCGGCTGGTTGAACCGCTGCTGGCGGAGCTGGCTGGTGCCGGAGCGCTGACCGTGTATGTGCAGGACTCGGCCGAATACGCCGCCGCGCTACCCGGTACTCTGTATGACCAGACCCTGGAACATTCCTACCGCCTTGGCATTGAGTTCGTGCCGACCCTGATCCGGGTCGAGAACGGCCAGGAGGTCGAGCGCACCTATGGCTGGCACAAGGAAGACTGGCGTGCCCTGAGTGGGGTGCCGACCCTGGGTGAGGAGTTGCCGGTGATGCGCCCCGGCTGCGGTTCCAAGACCCTGGAGCCGGGCATTGCCGAGGAGCTGGAACTGGCCTTTGGCGATATTCGCCTGCAGTCGCGTGAAATCGATATTTCTTCTGCCGACGATGCCATCGAAGCCTGCTACGAGCGCGGCTGGAGTGATGGCTTGCCGGTGGTGCCGCCGACTCCGGTACGGGTGCTGAGGATGCTCAAGGGCACCACCCGTGCGCCGGATGAAGTGGTCGGGCTGATGCCACCTGATCTGGTGCCCTGCACGGTGGAGAAGGTTGCCATCAATGCGGTTATGGCCGGTTGCAAACCTGAGTACATGCCGGTGCTGCTGGCGGCGCTGGAAGCTGCGCTGACCGATGAGTTTGGCCTGCACGGGCTGATCTGCACCACCATGTTCGGTAGCCCGATGATCGTGGTCAACGGCCCGGCGGCACGGGCCATCGGTATGAATTTCGGGGTCAATGCACTGGGCCAGGGCAATCGCGCCAACGCCACTATCGGCCGGGCGCTGCAACTGATCATCCGCAATGTTGGTGGTGGCCGCCCCGGCGAGATCGACCGCGCGACCCTGGGCAATCCCGGCAAGTACAGTTTCTGCTTTGCCGAGGCAGAAGACAGCGATTGGCTGCCGCTGGCCCAGGAACGTGGCATCGAGGCAGGACGGTCGGCGGTGACGCTGTTCCCCGGTGAAGGGGTGCAGGGTATTGTCGATCAGAAGTCACGCGATCCTGAATCGCTGGCACGCTCCTTTGCCCTGTCGCTGCGCGCGGTTGATCACGCCAAGCTGGCGATGGCCGGTGATGCGGTGCTGGTGGTGTCGCCCGAACATGCGCGGGTGTTTATCGACGCTGGCTGGTCCAAGCAGCGCCTGCGCGAAGAGCTGGAACGCCTGCTGCTGGCGCCGGGTGCCGAGCTGGTCGCGGGGGCTGGCGGCATTGCCGAGGGCATTCCCGAACGTTTCAAGGATCTGCAGGTGCCCAAGTTTCGCCCCGGCGGCCTGCTGATCGTCCGGGCTGGCGGCACCGCCGGCCTGTTTTCCGCCATTATTGCCGGCTGGGCTGCTTCTGGCCCGGTTGGTTCGTCTCCGGTAACACGTGAGGTAACTGTATGAACGAAACCCTGTTGCTCGACCCCACGGCCGAGCGTGCGCCTGCGCAGCGGGCACGGCTGGCGCGTCCGGCCAGTCTGGAGGGTAAGGTGGTTGGCCTGCTGGATATTTCCAAGCCGCGCGGCAATGTGTTTCTCGACCGTATCGAGGAACAACTGGCGGCCATGGGGATTGAGGTCAAGCGCTACGCCAAGCCGACCTTTACCCGCATCGCGCCAACCGAACTCAAGCAGCAGATGGCTGCTGAGGTGGATCTACTGGTCGAAGGTCTGGCTGACTGAGGGTCGTGTACGTCGTGCTGTATGCATGACATCGCCGACCTGGAGTCACGTCAGATCCCGGGAGTAGGGGTCGCCTCCAGTGAGTTTGTTGATGCTGCCGCGTTGCAGTCCAAGGCGCTGGGCTTTGACCCGGCCATGGTCTTCGTGCCGCACCCGATCCAGGACCGCACCGATGAGGAAATGCGTGCCCTGGCCGATGGCGCGTTGCCTGACATCCTGCGCCTGTTGCGCGCCGAGGAGGGCGCGGGCGAGTGATTGCGCTGGTGCATCCCCGCTGCGAGCAGATGCTCACAGCTCCCAGGGGACGCGTGTAGCTCACGGGGGCAGGGCTGGGTTCTCCTGGGAGCGTTCGAGCATCTGCTCGAACCAAGGCCGCCAACGGCGGCCCCGGGGAGGCTGGCGATGAACATGCAGCAACGCCCCCCGGCAGTAGACAAGGCCCTGGCCTGGCCCGGTATGCAGACCCTGATCGCCAGCCACGGCCGGGCGCTGGTACTGGACTCCCTGCGCGCCGCGCTGGAACTCTGGCGCAGCGGTGAGATCAGCGATCAACCAACCCTGGTAGCCACTGTCCAGCAACGCATCGAGCGCACCCTGGCGCCGTCGATGCGCCCGGTGCTCAACCTCACCGGCACGGTACTGCACACCAATCTGGGCCGTGCCCCATTACCCCCCGAAGCGCTTGCCGCCATGACTGCGGTGGCCGCCGGGGCGAGCAATCTGGAATACGATCTGGCCAGCGGCCAACGTGGTGACCGCGATGCCCACGTCGAGGACTGGATCTGCCGCCTGACCGGCGCCGAAGCCGCTACCGTGGTCAACAACAACGCTGCCGCTGTGCTGCTGGTGCTCAATGCACTGGCGTCGCGCCGTGAGGTGGTGGTGTCACGCGGTGAGCTGATCGAAATCGGCGGCTCGTTCCGGCTGCCGGATATCATGGCCCGCGCCGGCTGTAAGCTGCGCGAGGTTGGCACCACCAACCGCACCCATGCCCGCGACTATGCCGAGGCAGTCACTGCGCGCACCGCTTTGCTGCTCAAGGCGCACACCAGCAACTATCAGGTGCAGGGTTTCACTACCTCGCTTGATGAGGCGCAACTGGCCGGGATTGCCCGCGCCCAGGGCGTACCGCTGGTGGTCGATCTGGGCAGCGGCTCGCTGATCGACATGCAGGCGCTGGGCTTGCCGGCCGAGCCGGTGGTTGGGCGGATTCTGGCTCAGGGTGTGGATGTGGTGACCTTCAGCGGCGATAAACTGCTCGGTGGCCCGCAGGCCGGGATCATCGCCGGGCGTGCCGAGCTGATCAGCAAAATCCGCAAAAGTCCGCTCAAGCGGGCACTGCGCTGCGACAAGCTGACCCTGGCGGCGCTGGAAGCGGTGCTGCGGCTGTACGCCGACCCGGACACCCTGGTGCAGCGGGTGCCGACTCTGCGGCTGTTGACCCGTGAATCGGCGGCCATCCGGCAGACCGCCGAGGCATTGTTGCCGTCACTGCGCGGCTGGGCCGGGGCGGGATTCGAGGCGGATGTATGTGATGTATACAGCCAGATCGGCTCCGGCTCGCTGCCGCTGGAAACTCTGCCCAGCGCCGCGCTGCGTCTGAGCAGCATCAGCAGCAACAAACGCACGCGCAGCCGTGAATTGCGGGAATTGGCCGAGCGTCTGCGCCAGTTGCCAACGCCGGTAATCGGGCGGATCGCTGACGACAGCCTGCTGCTCGATTGCCGCTGCGTGGAAGACCCGGAACCGCTGCGTCAGCAGTGGGAGGCCGGGGCGTGATCATCGCTACCGCCGGGCATGTCGATCACGGCAAGACTAGCCTGATCAAGGCGCTGACCGGGGTCGATACCGACCGCCTGGCCGAGGAAAAACGCCGCGGCCTGAGCATTGAGCTGGGCTTTGCCTGGCTGGCGGTTGAGGGTGGCCCGCCGCTGGGCTTTGTCGATGTGCCGGGGCATGAGCGCTTTATCAGCACTATGCTGGCCGGCGTGGCGGCGGTGGATCTGGCGCTGCTGGTGGTGGCCGCCGATGACGGGGCGATGCCGCAGACGCTGGAGCATCTGGCGATTTTGCACCTGCTCGGGGTTGAACAACTCGTACCGGTATTGAGCTGCTGTGACCGGGTCACGCCCGAGCGCCAACAGGCGGCCAGCGCCGAGCTGGTGCAACTGCTGAAACAGCGGGGCTGGCCGCAGGCCGTGCCCTTTGCGGTATCGAGTCTGACCGGTGAGGGTCTTGAGGCTCTGCATGCGGATCTGCTCAGCCGGGCACAGCAACACCGGCAACGCCCGCCGAGCGGGCATGCGCGGCTGATGATCGATCGCCGCTTCAGCCTCGCTGGTGCCGGTTGCGTGGTCACCGGTACGCTGGTCAGTGGCCAGTTGCACAGTGGTCAGAGCCTGCACTGCAACGGCCAGAGTCTGCGGGTGCGCAGCCTGCAGATGGCCGGCCATGAGGTGAATCAGGTGCTGGCCGGGCAGCGCTGCGCGCTGAATCTGGCGGGCGATGTGGATGCTGCGCAGCCCCAACGCGGCGACTGGCTGAGCGAGGTGCCAGTGGCCACCAGCAGCCGGTTGGATGTAGCGCTGACCCAACTGCCAGGCAGCCGCTGGCATCGCGGCGTGCTGCAACTGCATCTGGGTACCGGAGTCTATCCGCTGCGTGCGGTGATCTTGCAGGAAGGTGAGCCGGTGCTGGCGCAACTGCTGCTGGAACAGCCGGTGCAGGCACTCTGGGGGGATCGCTTTATCATCCGCGACCCGGCTGCCAACCAGACCTTGGGCGGTGGCCGGGTGCTCGACCCGCAAGGGCTGCGACGCGGGCGCAGCAAGCCCGAGCGTCTGGCACTGCTGCGTCACTGGCAGAAGGCCGATGGCCCGCGTGCTGCGCTGCTGGCAGCTCTGCAACAGGCACCGGTGGCACTGGACGGCTTTGCCGTGCGCTTCAATTTGACGCCGGGTGAGCAGCAGCAACTGCTGGATGAACTGCGGCACAGCGCGGCCGGTATCGAATTGCTGGACGCGGCTCGCCAACATTGGCTGATGCTGGCCGGGCAGATCGACCGCGCCTGGGCGCGCTTGCACCAGCGGTTGCAGGACTGGCATGCTGCGCACCCGGAACGGCTCGGCCCTGGCGAGGGCGAGCTGGCGCTGGTCAGCACGCTGCAACTGCCTTTGGTCCTGGCCCGGGCGCTGTTGCAACGCTGGCATGGTGACGGCCGGCTACGACGCCAGGCCTGGGCCTGGCATCTACCCGAGCACCAACCGCAATTGCTGGTTGAGGATCGGGCACTGCTGGAGCGGGTCAGTGCGCAGTTGTTGCCGGGCGGCCTGCGCCCGCCAATTGTCGGCGAGCTGAGCCAGGCGCTGGGCATCGAGCTGGAAACCCTCAAGGCCTTTTTGCGGCGTATGCAGCGTGCCGGTGAACTGATTGCGGTCGCGCCCAACCGCTATTACCTGCCGGAGCAGGTTGAGGGGCTGGCGGCTGTGGCCCGGCAACTGGTGGCGGACTCACCCAGCGGCAGCTTCAATGCCGCCGAATACCGCGATGCCTCCGGCATCGGCCGTAACCTGACGATTCAGGTGCTGGAATACCTCGATCGCGCCGGCATCACCCGCTTTGTGCGTGAACAACGTTTTCTCGTGGCCGGCTGACCAGCCGCCATACAGGGAAGGACATCGTCCCCGGTGGGGCGCCCGGACTTCAACTCCGGTGAGATGCGCAACGCGCGTCTGGTGGGTTCGACTCCCATGTCCTTCCGCCATTTCCTCTGACTAGACGCGACAGAAAACATGACGAAGCGGTCGTTCATGGGGGCCGGTTGATATCTATTTATAATCATTCTCATGTGAATGAACGTTCATAACCGTTTCTGATTTGGTTTGTGTCTCACGAGAGTGACATCTAAGGTCAAGAGTCAGGTTTGGGTTGTTTTCGCAATATGTTCGACGCCCAAGCCTGACGTCAGTAGGTTACCTGTGTCAGGTCCGGGCGGTTGTCTTGGGGTTGGCAGCTATTCAGGAGCCTGAAAGGAACTCCACTACAAGAATAAACGGAGACCCGCATGTCATATGCCATACCCTCGAAATCAGGGGCGCGCTCGGCAATTCTGGTTTTTTCTCTGGTGCCTCTGCTGTCACTATCCGGCTGTTTGAGCAGTTCGTCATCATCCCGGTCAGCGCCGCAGGTGCATACCGGTACCTTTGTCGATAGCCCCGTTGCCGGGCTGGATTATCAGGGCAGTCAGACTGACGCCGGCCAGACCGATGAGCAAGGACAGTTCAGCTACCGGGAAGGGGAGACCATCAGCTTCGCCATTGGTGATCTGGAGCTTGGCTCGGCGGTTGGCGCCAATAT
>NZ_QJSA01000027.1:0-10266 GCF_003586265.1 Pseudomonas jilinensis
CGCGTAGCGGCGTGGCAATCCAGTCAGAACAGCCGCAGCGGCAGTTCATCCAGTGCCGCGCGTTGCTCGCGCAGGGTCAGAACCTGTTCGGCCCAGTAGCGCTCACTGGCGAACCAGGGGAAGTGCTTGGGAAATGCCGGGTCATCCCAGCGTCGGGCCAGCCAGGCGCTGTAGTGAATCAGCCGCAGGCTGCGCAGCGACTCGATCAGGTTGAGCTGGCGCGGGTCGAAATCGTGGAATTCATTGTAGCCATCGACCAGCTCGGCCAGTTGCGCCTGGCGCTGGTCACGTTCGCCCGAGAGCATCATCCACAGATCCTGAACCGCCGGGCCCATGCGGCAGTCATCCATATCAACCATATACAGCAGGTCATCGCGCCACAGCAGATTGCCGACGTGCAGATCGCCGTGCAGGCGGATCGACTGGTACGGATGCTCGGCCATCTGCGCTTCAATCCGTTTCAGCAGGTCGTCGGCCACCGAGAAGTAGGCCGGGCGCAGGCTGTCCGGGACACAGTCGTGCTCACGCAGAAAGTTCAGGCTCTCATGCCCGAAATTGTCGACGGTCAGCGCCGGCCGGTGCTCGAACGGGCGCATCGCGCCAACCGCATGCAAGCGTCCGAGCAGGCGCCCCAGCATCAGCAACTGGTCAGGATCATCGAACTCCGGTGCCCGGCCACCGAAGCGGCGGAACAGACTGAAACGAAAGCCGGCATGCTCGAACAGGGTGCGGCCAGCGTAGGCGGTGGGCGCAATCACCGGAATATCGCGTTCGGCCAGTTCCTGGGAGAAGGCGTGCTCCTCAAGGATGGCCTCATCGGACCAGCGGTCCGGGCGGTAGAACTTGGCGATCAATGGTTGCTGACCCTCGATGCCAACCTGAAATACCCGGTTCTCGTAACTGTTCAATGTCAGAATACGGGCGTCACTGACCAGCCCCAGGCTTTCCACCGCATCGAGCACGGTATCCGGGGTGAGGGTGGCGAACGGGTGGGTGGACATCGGACAGCTCCGTATCTGAGGGGCAGGGGTGAAGGCTGATGGTTGCCGCAGACAAGGTCAAGTCTAACCGTCATTGCGAAGGCCGTTAGACCTGTGACAATCCATGTCGGGCTGGCTAAGGCGTGCGCGCCACGCACCAGACACTGACACTGGCCGCTCCGGCGGCCAGCAAGGTGCGGCTGGCTTCCTGGGCGCTGCTGCCGGTAGTCAGCACATCATCGATCAGCGCCAGATGCAGGCCCGCCAGCCGCTCGGGGTGGCGGCAGTGAAAGGCGCCGGCCAGATTGCGTCGGCGCTCGTCGGCATTGAGCCCTTGCTGGGCCGGTGTTGGCCGTTGGCGGATCAGATTATTGCTGTCGAGCTTCAGCTTCAGGCTGCGGGCTATTGGCCTGGCCAGCTCGAAGGCCTGATTGAAACCCCGTCGGGCCTGACGCTTGGGGTGCAGGGGCATGGGTAGCAGCAGATCCGGCCAGGCCAGTTGCCGTTCCTGATAATGATGCTGAACAGCGTCACTCAGCAGCCGGGCCAGCAGACGACCGTATGCTAACTGGCCGTGATGCTTGAACGCCGGGATCAGGCTGTCGAGTGGGAACTGATAGAGCAGCGGCGCAACAACCTGAGCAAAGGCCGGGGGTGACTGCTGGCATTTGCCGCACAACTGCTCGGCGCTGCTCAGCGGCAGAGCACATTGACGGCACTGTGGGCCTTGCCAGGGCAGCTCGGCCAGACAGCTCTCGCATAGCCCGGCAGCATTGGGTTGACTGCCCAGGCATAACAGGCAATGCGATTGGTTAAATAATAACCACTGGTAAACCTTGTGCTTGATCATGGGTTGACAGCCTCCTTGCCGTCGCTATGATGCGAGTCATAAGAGTTACCCCTTCGGGGGCACCGTGCAATCGCCAAGGATGTATTCCATGACCCAATCCGCACTTCGTCACGACTGGACCCAGGCCGAGGTTCTCGCGCTGTTCCGTCAGCCTTTCAATGACCTGCTGTTCCAGGCGCAGACTGTGCACCGCCAGCATTTCGATGCCAACCGGGTTCAGGTCTCCACGTTGCTGTCGATCAAGACCGGCGCCTGCCCGGAAGACTGCAAGTATTGTCCGCAATCCGGCCACTACAACACCGGCCTGGACAAGGAAAAGCTGATGGAAGTGCAGAAGGTGCTGGACGAGGCCGCCAAGGCCAAGGCCATCGGCGCCACCCGCTTCTGCATGGGCGCGGCCTGGAAACATCCGTCTGACAAAGACATGCCCTACGTTCTGCAGATGGTCCGTGGCGTGCGTGCGCTGGGGCTGGAAACCTGCATGACCCTGGGCAAGCTGACCAAGGAGCAGACCGCGGCGCTGGCCGAGGCTGGGCTGGACTACTACAACCACAACCTGGATACCTCGCCGGAGTTCTACGGCAACATCATCACCACCCGGACTTTTGGCGAGCGTTTGCAAACCCTGTCGTACGTCCGTGATGCCGGCATGAAAATCTGCTCCGGCGGTATTCTTGGCATGGGTGAAAGCCTGGAAGACCGCGCCGGCCTGCTGATTCAGCTGGCCAACCTGCCGGAGCACCCGGAAAGCGTGCCGATCAACATGCTGGTCAAGGTCAAGGGCACTCCGCTGGAAAGCGAGGAAGATGTCGATCCGTTCGACTTCATCCGCACCCTGGCGGTAGCCCGGATCATGATGCCGAAATCGCATGTGCGGCTGTCTGCCGGGCGCGAGCAGATGAACGAGCAGACCCAGTCGCTGGCGTTCTTCGCCGGCGCCAACTCGATCTTCTACGGTGACCGTCTGCTGACCACCTCCAACCCGCAGGCTGAGAAAGACATGCGCCTGTTCGAGCGCCTGGGCATCAAGCCGGAAGAGCGCGAAGAACATGACGATGAAGTTCATCAGGCCGCCATCGAGCAGGCTCTGGTGGAGCAGCGTGACAGTGCGCTGTTCGTCAATGCGGCGGTGTGAGGCTGTTTAGCCTCGGCCACTGGTCAGGCTGGGAAACGCTGATCAACTGCAATGCATCCAGTGTCGTGTTGTCCTACCCCTGGGACAGGCCGTCGATGCCCTGGACGGGCATCGTCGAGCGCCCAGGGATGGGTTCACAGCGTGCCTGGCCCAGGGGTAGGACAATGCGACAGGCGCAAGGTCCAACTTGATCAGTGTTTTCCTTGCACGGCTGCTGAAACGGCCTGCACTTTCTGAAGAGCCACTATGCCCTTTGATCTGTCTTCGCGCCTGGCTGAACGCCGCGCCACCCACCTCTACCGTCAGCGCCCGCTGCTGGAGTCGCCGCAAGGGGTGCGGGTGGTGGTTGATGGCCAGCCGCTGCTGGCGTTCTGCAACAACGACTATCTGGGGCTGGCCAGTCATCCGGCGGTGATCGAAGCCTTCGCCGAAGGTGCCCGGCAGTGGGGTGTCGGCGGCGGTGCATCGCATCTGGTGGTAGGCCACAGCAGCCCGCACCATGCTCTGGAAGAGGCCTTGGCCGAATTCACCGGTCGCCCACGGGCGCTGCTGCTGTCCAGCGGCTACATGGCCAATCTGGGCACGGTCACGGCGTTGGTTGGTCAGGGCGATACGGTGCTGGAAGATCGCCTCAATCATGCCTCGTTGCTGGATGCCGGGCTGCTCAGCGGCGCGCGCTTCTCACGCTATCTGCACAACGATATCGAAAGCCTTGGCAGCCGTCTGGCCAAGGCCGAAGGCAACACGCTGGTGGTAACCGACGGCGTGTTCAGCATGGACGGCGACCTGGCCGAGCTGCCGGCGCTGTGCGCCAAGGCCCGCGAGCACGGCGCCTGGGTGATGGTTGACGATGCCCACGGCTTTGGCTGCCTGGGCCGCAATGGTGGCGGGATCGTCGAGCATTTTGGCCTGAGCGTTGATCAGGTGCCGGTGCTGATTGGCACCCTGGGCAAGGCGTTCGGCACCGCTGGAGCCTTCGTTGCCGGCAGTGAGGAACTGATCGAAAGCCTGATCCAGTTTGCCCGCCCGTACATCTATACCACCAGCCAGCCGCCGGCAGTCGCCTGCGCCACGCTGCGTAGCCTGCAGTTGCTGCAGGGTGAGCACTGGCGGCGCGAGCGCCTGGCCCAGTTGATCGCCCAGTTCCGCCTGGGCGTCAGCGCGCTGGGGCTGAATCTGATGGACAGCCCGACCCCGATCCAGCCGATTCTGGTTGGCAGCAGCGAACGCGCGCTGGGACTGTCGGCGGCCCTGCGGCGGCGCGGCATTCTGGTTACCGCGATTCGACCGCCCACCGTACCGCGTGGCACCGCCCGGCTGCGGGTAACGCTGTCGGCGCTGCACAGCGAAGATGATGTCAACCAATTGCTTGAAGCGCTGCAACAGGCATTACGTGAACTGCCGGAGGGCGAATGAACAACCTCAGTCTGTTACCGGGCTGGGCCCAGGCCGCTGCCAGCATGCAACCGCTGACGGCAGCGCTGGGCGAAGAACTGCCGGGCTGGCAGGTTGCTGCCCATGAGTTGCCCGCGGTGCAGATGTCCAGCCTGGAGACCGATCTGAGTGAGCTGGCCGAGCGCCTGCCGCCCGGTGTGCTGGTTGGCTGGTCGCTGGGCGGGATGCTGGCCATGCAGTTGCAACGGCGTTTCCCTGAGCGTTATCGGCAGGTGGTGACTATCGCCAGCAATGCCTGCTTCGTTGCCCGCGAAGACTGGCCCGAGGCGATGGCCACTGCCACCTTCAAGGCCTTTCTCAATGACTTTCGCCTGCAACCGGACAAGACCCTCAAGCGCTTTGCCTTGCTGGTGACCCAGGGCAGTGATCAGGCCCGCAGCCTCAGCCGCATGCTGAGCTGGGATCAGGCCGACGAAGAGCAGCGCCTGCATGCCCTGGCTCTGCTTGGTGTGCTTGACCACCGCAGTGCCCTGAAAAACAACCCGACAGCCAGCCTGCATTGCCTGGCTGCGCGTGATGCCCTGGTGCCGGTGGCGCTGGCTGATCATTTGCGGACCCTGGCGCCGGGTGTGCGGCTGGTTGTGCATGGTCAGGCCAGTCATGCCCTGCCACTGGAGCAGCCAGTCTGGCTGGCGGCCCGGATCGGCGAGTTTCTCGAGGCTCGTGATGCCTGAGGCCGTGATCGACAAACAGCAGGTCGCCAGTTCGTTCGGGCGGGCGGCCGCCACCTATGATCAGGCAGCGGCCTTTCAGCGTCAGGTCGGGCACAACCTGCTTGAGCGCTTGCCAGCGGCCTGGCAGCCGGAGTACGTCGTCGACCTGGGTTGTGGCACCGGCTACTTCACCCGGGCGCTGGCCCGGCGTTATGCGGTGCCGGTTGCCGGGCTTGATCTGGCCGAAGGCATGTTGCGTTTTGCCCGTGAGCAGGGCGAGACCGGACATGGCTGGATCGCCGCCGATGCCGAGGCACTGCCGCTGCGGGATGAATCCCAGGATCTGATCTTTTCCAGCCTGGCGCTGCAGTGGTGCCCGGACTTGGGCAAGGCCCTGGCCGAGGCGCGGCGGGCCCTGCGACCGGGTGGGCGGCTGGCGTTGACTACACTGGTAGAAGGATCACTGAGTGAATTGCGCGCCGCCTGGCAGGCAGTGGATGGCTTCGTGCACGTCAATCGCTTCATGCCTGAAGCCCATCTGCGGGATTGTCTGGCCAGTGCCGGTTTTGCTGGCCTGAGCTGCGACATCGAAACCCATGTGCTGCATTACCCCCAACTCAGTGGCCTGACCCATGAACTCAAGGCGTTGGGTGCTCACAATATCAACCCCGGGCGGCCCGGCGGCCTGACTGGCAGGGCGCGCTTGCGAGCCCTGACCGAGGCTTATGAAAGCTATCGCCAGCCTCAAGGCCTGCCCGCCACTTACCACGTCGCCCAGGTTCAGCTTTATAAGGAGGGTTGAAATGTCCAAACGCTATTTCGTAACCGGAACCGATACCGAGATCGGCAAAACCACCATCGCCGCCGGCCTGCTGCATGCCGCCCGCCAGGCGGGCCTGACCACCGCAGCGGTCAAGCCGGTCGCGGCTGGCTGTGAACGCACCGCCGAAGGCCTGCGCAATGATGACGCGCTGGCGCTGCAGGCTGAATGTCATCCGCCGTTGGCCTACGAGTTGGTCAACCCGATTACCCTGGAGTCGGCCATTGCCCCGCATATCGCCGCCCGTGAGGAAAATGTCGGGCTCAGCGTCGAGCTGCTGGCTGGCGCCTGTTTGCAAGTATTCGACCGCAATGCCGATCTGACGCTGGTTGAAGGCGCCGGCGGCTGGAAGGTGCCGCTCAATGAGGAACAGACTCTGGCCGAACTGGCCGTTGATCTGAAACTGCCGGTGATCATGGTAGTGGGGCTGCGTCTGGGTTGTATCAACCACGCCCTGCTGACCGCCGAATCAATCGCCGCCAGCGGGCTACGGCTGGTCGGCTGGGTGGCCAATCAGGTCGATCCGAACATGAGCCGCCCGCGGGAAAACCTGGAAACCCTGCGCAAGCTGCTGCCGGCGCCGTGCCTGGGAGAAGTGCCCTGGCTGGAACAGGTTGATAGCCGCTGGGTCGCCGAATGCCTGGATCTGACACCACTGCTGTGAGGCAAAACTACCCATGGCTGGCCGATTGTGCTTGAATGACAACATCAATTTACCCGAGGACCAGCCTATGGCCATGCTTGATGTGATGTCCTCTGGCCTGAACAGTGTGCGTCAGGGCCAGCAACGGATGACCGGAGCAGCGAACGATATCGCCCGCCTGGCCCTGCCCGACGATCCGGCCGCAGCCCAGGCGGTACCGGCACAACCGGCCAACCCTCAACCCGTGGCCACCACTGCAGTGGAAACCAGCCGCCCGGTCAATCTGGTCGACAGCCTGGTTGAACTGCAACTGGCTCAGCGTGAAGTGGAAGCTGGCGCCTCTGTGATCGATACCGCCGATGAGGTGCTGGGCACCTTGCTGGATGTAACTGCCTGATTTTTTTACCCTTCTGAATTCCCTGCTGCTGCGCTGATACCTTCGCGCAGCAGTTCTCGTTTTCCTTCTGCTTTTCTCTGATCTGCTCCATTGGCCTGACGCTGAGTCCTGGGGCAGGCGCGCACCATTTACAAATTATTTATGGTCGGACATTCACGAGGGGTTGACAGTGTGCTGGCGTAAACGTATGTTTCAAACACGCGTTTGAAAGCTGCTTGTGCAGATGACTTTCAAAGGCCCCGTAACATAATTGCAGCCACAGGCTGTCGCATCCCGTAACAACCGTCGAGGTCAAGTGCCATGCCAGATTACAAGGCTCCCCTGCGTGACATCCGTTTCGTGCGTGATGAACTTCTGGGTTACGAAGAACATTATCAGAGTCTGCCGGGTTGCGAAGACGCCACTCCGGATATGGTCAATGCGATTCTGGAAGAGGGCGCCAAGTTCTGTGAGCAGGTGATTGCTCCGTTGAACCGCGTTGGCGACACCGAAGGCTGCACCTGGAGTCCGGAAGGCGTCAAGACCCCGACTGGCTTCAAGGAAGCCTACCAGCAGTTCGTCGAAGGCGGCTGGCCGAGCCTGGCGCATGACGTTGAGCACGGTGGTCAGGGCCTGCCCGAGTCGCTGGGTCTGGCGATCAGCGAAATGGTTGGCCAGGCCAACTGGTCCTGGGGTATGTACCCGGGCCTGTCGCACGGCGCCATGAACACCATCGACACCCACGGCAGCGACGAGCAGAAGCACGTCTACCTGACCAAGCTGGTTTCCGGTCAGTGGACCGGCACCATGTGTCTGACCGAGCCGCACTGCGGTACCGACCTGGGCATGCTGCGCACCAAGGCTGAGCCGCAGGCCGATGGCAGCTACAAGGTTTCCGGCACCAAGATCTTCATTTCTTCCGGTGAGCACGACATGGCCGAGAACATCGTCCATATCGTTCTGGCCCGCCTGCCCGACGCCCCGGCCGGCACCAAGGGTATCTCCCTGTTTATCGTTCCCAAGTTCCTGCCCGACGCCAATGGCGAGAAGGGCGAGCGCAATGGCGTATCCTGCGGCTCGCTGGAACACAAAATGGGTATCCATGGCAACGCTACCTGCGTCATGAACTTCGACGGCGCCACCGGCTTCCTGATCGGCGAGCCGAACAAGGGCCTGAACGCCATGTTCACCTTCATGAACACCGCCCGTTTGGGTACCGCTCTGCAGGGTCTGGCCCATGCCGAAATCGGCTTCCAGGGCGGCATCAAGTATGCCCGCGAGCGTCTGCAAATGCGTGCTCTGACCGGTGCCAAGGCACCCGAGAAAGCCGCTGACCCGATCATCGTTCACCCCGATGTGCGCCGCATGTTGCTGACCATGAAAGCCTTTGCCGAAGGCAACCGGGCAATGGTCTACTTCACCGCCAAGCAGGTGGATATTGTCAAGAACAGCCAGGACCCGGAGCAGAAGAAAGCCGCTGATGCGCTGCTGGCCTTCCTCACCCCGATCGCCAAGGCGTTCATGACCGAAGTCGGCTTCGAAGCCGCCAACCACGGTGTGCAGATCTACGGCGGTCACGGTTTCATCGCCGAGTGGGGCATGGAACAGAACGTGCGCGATGCCCGTATCTCCATGCTGTATGAAGGCACCACCGGCATCCAGGCCCTTGACCTGCTCGGCCGCAAGGTACTGATGACCCAGGGCGAAGCACTCAAGGGCTTCACCAAGATCGTCCACAAGTTCTGCCAGGCTCAGGAAGCCAACGACTCGGTCAAAGAGTTCGTTGCGCCGCTGGCTCAGCTGAACAAGGAATGGGCCGACCTGACCATGAAGATCGGCATGGCTGCCATGAAAGACCGCGAGATGGTCGGTGCCGCTTCGGTGGACTACCTGATGTACTCCGGTTATGTCTGCCTGGCCTACTTCTGGGCTGACATGGCCCGCGTGGCCGCTGAGAAGCTGGCTGCCGGTACTGACGACGCGGCCTTCTACAAGGCCAAGCTGCAGACTGCGCGCTTCTACTACCAGCGCATCCTGCCGCGTACCCGCGCGCATGTTGAAGCCATCCTGTCCGGTGCTGACAACCTGATGGACATGGCCGAGGAAGACTTCGCTCTGGGCTACTAAGCCCCGCGCAGTGCCTCAACAAAACCCCGGCCGGGCTACCTGGCCGGGGTTTTGCGTTTCTGTAGCCCAGGTTTGGGCGCTCAGCCACAAAAAATGGCCCTTGGCCTCCACGCGATAACGGTTTATCTTCAAACCATTATCGACAGGAGGTCAGCATGACCCAGCACGGACACGCAATCCGCAGCAGAACAGCCCTTGCCCTGCCATGCACCCTTGAATCCCATGCAAAACCCTGCGCCCAGTGTGCGCCAGGGCATGATTGTGCGCATGAAACAGAGAAGCCAAGCGATTACGTTGGAGTGTTTGGTGAGTTGGCTAAGGAATTGAATGTATGAGAGTTTTTTGCCCGTGTGTGTTGGGAAGTGCCGCAATCATAGAGAAGCCAATGATCTGTGGTCATAAAGCTGTCGATCCACTTCACTGTTAGGCACCTATGAAACATATGGATATCTGCAAAGCCAACATTGCACTGGGTCAGGAAGTGCATGACTTTATGGTCAATGTACCAGATGTTAATGAAGAGTCCGTTACGGATTTTCTGATTTGGCGTTGGCGCCAGTTGGACAGCCGCTTTAAGTACTTGTCCGCCAAGACTTTTACGAAGCATCAAGAACACCACTTAACTGGAGCCGATTTCGAATTGGAGCTTTGGCTGGTAGGGCGGAAGAAAGCTATTCCGTTATTGTTTCAGGCAAAGAAATTCATTAAATCCTTCGACTCCTACGTACGCAAGTTTAATTATCCAAGCAACAGCCAAAGCCAACTTGCCACTCTTCAGAATTATGCAGCCTCACGTTCGTTGCTGCCGTTTTACGCAATTTATAGCACCAATGCCGGAGGAGCCAAAGCATTGTGCGGCGGTCGGCGATTACAACGTAATGCTGGCGTTTTTATGTTGCCGGCCTCAGATGCAAAGGCTTTCGGTGACACTAAATTTGGCAAGCGGCTTGGGTTACAAACCATACTCAATAAATCCAATCCGTTTCATTGTATTTTCTGCTGTCCGTTGACGCGCAGCGGTAAATATTTCAGCCACTACTTTGACACAGAGTTAGATGGCGTCGTTCGGGACTCCGAGGAATTGCCACCGTATGTCCAAGCCCTCTTGCACTCTGAAAATCCTAGCGACAGAGAATCTTGGCCAGAAGAATGTTCACGTATAAAGGCAATCGGCGTGTACGATCTGAGGGAGGAAGAGTAAGTGCCCGAGTTACCCACGGAGAGTAG
>NZ_QJSA01000028.1:0-5850 GCF_003586265.1 Pseudomonas jilinensis
GAACACCACACCACCCACGCCGATAGAAAAACCGAGATCAAGGCCGACGATCATCTGACCGTAGCCAGCAGTCAGCATGTCAAGCTGGGCACCGCCCAACTGACCAAGGCCGGCCGTGAAATCCACCTCAAGGCCGGGCAGAAGATGGTCATCGAAGCCGGCAGCGAACTGACCCTAAGCGCCGGCGGCAGCTTCATCCACATCAGCCCCGCCGGCATCAGCCTCAGCGGCCCCGGCATCAAGCTCAATGCTGGTGGTAGTCCCGGAAGAGGGTCTGGTATTCAGATACTACGGCCACTGACCTCTACATCGGCGAAGACTGATGCTGCTGGACAACTACTACAGCCCGTAGAGCCGGAGGCTCTGATCAAACAACGACGTGTTTTTCTGCAGGCGACCAGCGGACTCTGCGAAGTATGCGAGCTAGCCAAGGATAGAGAGGAATAATAATGGCCAGTACGGGTGTACTTCTGTTTGACGGGGCTTCACGTAAAAGGGCTCTTGTTTGGTTGAGCAAAACTTATCCCGAACACAGCTTGAGTCCGCTGTTATATGACACTCAGTTTGAGGCGTTGGGGGATGTAGGCCCCATTTTGCTGGACGCAGATGAAGGCAGCCTGCTGCAAAAGGCTTGGTTCCAAGGCTCCCCGGATTTGCAATATGCGGTTTGGCTTAAGACAGAGAAGGGCCTGCCTGAGCTTTACACCAGTCTGCGCCGGCGGTTGCGTGTTTACTCGCCTGATGGTCGAGAGTTCTGGTTGAGGTTGGCCGATTCACGCCCCTTGCTGCGTGCATCGGAAGCTAAGGTGCAATGGCCAGAGGGGTTTTGGCACGGTGTGAGTGAGGTTTGGTTACAACGTCACGGGAGGGCTTTCAAGGCTTGGGAGAACCAAACGCCAGAACATGATTGTACTTGCTCGGCCGAGGACATTAACGCACAGATTACGCTGGAGTGGCCGTTATTGGAGGCCTTGGCGCAGGAGAATGAGTCATCGCAGGAGGCGGCGCTATGAATCAACCCGTTGCAACACCAATAGATCTACGTCCTGCTGCTTGCCCGTTGCTTGCGGCGGTATTACCCGTTCGTTACGCCATTGGACCGATAGACCCGCGCCATGGCTCAAGTCTTGATGCGGCGGCTCTAGGGTTGCCGGAACTTGACGAGACATTCCCAGGTTTGGGGCCTGATAACCCGTATTACCAGGATCGCCCTCTAGGGTATGTGCCTCGTATGTTGCGGGATGGGTGGCTGTATCTCTGGGATGAAGCTCTGCAGGAGCTGAACGAATATAGGGTGCAAGCTTCAATGCTGACGCTGAGTGGGCGGGGGGGAGGGCTACAGGATCAAGCGTTACGCCCCTATCTGCTGTTGGAGGCTGGTGCTCCAGTGCGCCTGGCATGGTCACCTTGCCTCTGGTCTGAAAGCATCTTTGCCATGGTCGAACAGCAGCCAGATCTGCGTCAGCGACTAATGCGTGAAATCATACCTGGTGTTTCCCCTTTCAGCGGACAGGTAAAAACCTTGCACTCTCAGATAGGGGATATCAGACCTGAAAACTTCCGCTGGAGTTGTGCGCCGAGACCAAGATATTGGTTGTTGGAAGATCCAGCGCTGAAACGCATGCAGCGCTGTGAGCAACAGCATTTTGCACTGGTTGATGACCCTTGGGGGGTGCTTTTTGATTTTGCCGGACTCATGCGTGAACGTACTCAGGCATTCGGTAAGCTCAACAAGCATCGTGTCGATGAATGGTCTATCGCAGCCATTGTAGAGTCGATGGGGAGCGGTGATGAGAAGGTTCGTGGGCGGCTTGGCTCAATCATTGACTTGGCTCGGTTGCAGCAAGTAAAGGAAGAGCAGGAGCGTGAAACCCAGGCACTCGAGGCTGACTGTATACGTATGGCCAAAGTTTGGGCTGCCTGGTTCTCCACGCTGGGCGAAGGTACGCCTTCTAGCCTGGAGAGCGCTTGTGAACATTTCGATATCAGTCAACCCGATGCGCGTGAAATGCTGGAAAACAGCTTTGCGGCTGCCTGCCTGGGGCCGGCGGCAACTTCGCCCGGTGTCAAAGCTATCGAGAATGCCCTTGATCTGACACAGGTCAAAGGCCAGCCCTGGTTGTTGTGGGCGCTTCTTGGGGTGACACAGCGTCTAGATGCAGGGCATTTGCAACGCCTGCTGCAAATGCCCGAAGGCCTGCCGACGGTCGCGGAAGACTTGGGCGCAAGCACAGCAAAAATGGCACGGGCATCGACATTGGCTCTAACGCTCAATGCGGGCGCAGCCAATCTTGAAAAACTGCCACTGGCTAGAGGCGGGGAGCCTTTGTTCGCTGTTTTTTCGACGGTGCTTGGCGGGCGAGTTTCTGAATTGTCCGAGCAAATTCACCATCTTACATATCAGCTAATGATCGCTATGCTGGCTCGCAGTCGGCAGCGTCTTGAAGCCGGCAGCCTAGCTCCTGCAGATGCCTTGCGCTGGATGAGCTCCCAGATTGATGAGGCGCATAACAAAGGCAAGAGACGCAGCCTGGAGCGGCGCCTAAACCAACATCGGCGCCAGGAAGGTCGGGCTGCGCGCATGACAGCGGCAGATGCTAGGCCGGCCCGTAGCTCACTGGCCTCCGGAGTGTCTTCTGCCATTCCACACCTACGGGTCGTCCCCAGTACGCCTCCTGCGGAAGCTGGGAGCTATCGACCCGGTTATGGCAGTGCAACCCCTAATCCCAGGCCAGCCCCACCTCCTGTGTTGCCGCCGCTCAGCGGCGAGGCAGCCGGGCTGGAGCTGCCTCGCAATATCAAGGATCTGCTCAATGACGCGCCACTGAAAACACTGATTGCGATGGTGTCGGTGTGGAATTTGGGCCAGGCAGAGAGGGCTTGGAGCGAAGAGCAGTCAATAAAGAGCTCAGTATCTGTTAGCAGTGCAGCCTTGGTAACTGCAGCAGCAGCTACCGCAGTGCTGCAGCACCTGGCCGATATCAGATGGGAGCAGTATGTAGCACAAGCAGGTAATATCAATCCGGCAGCTCAAGAGTATTTGGCGCGGGCGTTGGGGCTGGGGTCTGCGGCGATGTTTTTCCAAGCTCTAGCCGCAGGCATTGATGTTTTCTATTTTGGCTGGCGTGCACTGGATGCCTATCGTGCCGGTGACTTGGACACTGCCGGCGTCAATGTCGGTCTGTCTGGAGCCAGCCTGGCTTATGCCAGACTGTCGGCAGAGGCCATGCGTACAATGCGTCTAGCCCGCACGGCTGTGCTGGCGGGTGAGGCTCAGGCGCTGACCACAGGACTACGGGTGTTGTCGTTGCCACTACGCCTGAGCCTGGCAGGACTGGCGGTTACAATCATCGCGGGGCTGGTTACTCTGTTCTTCACTGAGGATAAACCGCTGGAGCAGTGGCTCAAGCAAACCCGCTTTGGTAATCGCCCTGCTGATTGGTCAGGTAGCTTTGCTGGTACTCTGCGAGCGTTGTACCAGATCGTACTGCCAGTCAGTCTCAGCCTGGAGCGCTGGCAAGATATAAATCCGCGCACTGGACAGGTGATGCGTGAGCTCCGGCTGGTACTTCGCCTGCCTGGTCAACAGGAGTACCGTCAGGGCATGGTCAGCTTTGAAGGCGAGGAGGAGTGGCAGTACAAAACCGGGCTGTTCAGCTCAGAGGCGCGGTGCGTCCCGTTGATCTGGGGGAAGGATGATCCTATTCCCTTTTATCCAGATGTCGGTAGTCGTATAACGCCTGAGCGTAACGGTATCCGCCTGCGCCGTGCCTATCATGATGACGGGAGGAGTAGCTTGGTTGCTGTTCGTGGACGTCTGACCTACCAACCTATCAATGGGCTGTATCTGCCGCCCATCGATATTGATGTGAGCTGAATATGACGAACCACGCCTCCACTGATCTGCTTTCCCAGCGCCTGGCCCAGGCACTGGACGGCTACCCACTGCAAGCTGATCAGCCCACTGGTGCGTCGCTGATGTGCATGCCCGAAGTGGAAGAACAAACCGAGCAATATCTGGCCATCGAGCATGGCGCCGGTGCCGACAGGGGGATGTTGACTGGGGGGCTGGGGGGCCTGCTGGGGGCGTTTTGGGTGGTAATGGCAATGCTCAGTTATTACCACGGGAACACTGAAGGAACATTGCATGCATTAGCAATCGCAATTACCTGTACTGTTCTGCCGTTCCTCTGGGAAGTCCTGCGCCCCATGCCGCTGCCTATCGTGTTTAATCGCCGCACCCGCGAGCTGTATTTCGAGCAGGATGGTCAGCTATATCACAGCCCCTGGGATGGTATTGCTGCTGCAGCTTACAGCTTTGACACCGTAGGCCCTTATACCGGCGGTATGCGGCATGCCGCACTGGAAGTGCTGCTGCACCGCTATGGTCATCCTGACGAGCAGGTACTGATCAATCTGGGCTCGCCATTGGGCAAGAGTCTGGAGATGCAATTGGGTTTCTGGGAGTACCTGCGAGCCTACATGGACAATGGTCCCTGGTTTGATGAGCAAGGCAATCCCAGTGAGTCGCCTGACTTTAACCAGAGCTTGCTCGCGGTGCGCAAGCGCCGGGGGCATTGGGCTCGTCTACAGTGGCGTGACATCAAGGATCAATACAAAGCCAGCAACGGACGAAATTTCCTCAGCGGCAGTGATTTGATTTTGTTGCTCGGGGGCATGTTTTTGGCCCCCTACAATGCAACACAGAACCTCACCTACGCCATCGCCAAACGCCGCTCACGCAATCACTGGCCGGTGTTAATCCGAGAGCGCCTGGATCTGAATGGTCCTGCCTCGCGACTGGTAGATCTGGAGCAACAACAGCCTTAGGAAGTCATCAAGCAAATACTGCGCTGGATCGTTGAGTCTGCTCAGGGGGATCCAGAGGCTATGGATAATGCCAGGCACTGTCATTCGACGCCAATTTGCAACTCAGGACCGAGTCATGACCCAACAAGCAGGTGACACCAAGCAAGGCTTACTGTGGAAACAGGAGCACCTGTCGCCGCTACCGATCCCGACTGGCCAGCCAGCGTCGGATATTCTGGGCATGATCTGGCGCAAAAACGAGGTGTATCTGGATATCGGTAGCCTGTCTCTGGTGGGGGGGTGGGTAACGCTACATATCGGTTCTTTGTTACTTGGTTGGGCTTTAATTTATGCGCTTGTTAGGAGCGATTATCTACTCTTTTTTATGATATTCCTCGGCATGGGCAGTGTGATGGCCTTCCTCTGGATTGGCTATATCCGCGTCTACCGCCGCCCGCTGATGCCACCTCTACGGTTCCACCGCCAACGCCGAGAAGTGCGCATTGTGGCGGATGATGGTGAGGAGTGGACCGTGCCCTGGGAGCGGGTACACGCCATTGCCCCGAGTGCCACCATGGTCGGCCAGTTTGGTGCCGCCAAGCTGGGGGGATTGCTGTTGTGGTTCCCCTTCAAGGATGAAATCGACGAGCCTTACCATGATAAAAAGCCGGGCTGGATCATCATGGTCAGCCCCGGCCCGGGTGCTGCGGCTATGCGTCAGTGGGAGTGTATTCGCAGTTTTATGGAGATTGGCCCTGAAGCTGTGCCCGACTCTACGGTTATGCACAATCACGAATTAAGTGTTTGGCAGAGTTTTGTCCAGGATATGCGCGATGGTGTGAAGACCCATGGTTGGTTGCGCACGGTCCTGTGGGATGGGCTGGCTTCATTCGTATTCAACCTGTTTGCTTACGATTATTTGATGCGCAAGAAATTCACCCACATCCCCGACCTCACCAGCCCCGAATCCATCGCCTGGTCCCAGCCGCTGCCCCAGGAGCAATGGGCCCGGCGCTCAGCTGAGCTGGAAGCGGCCATCGC
>NZ_QJSA01000029.1:0-5774 GCF_003586265.1 Pseudomonas jilinensis
AGATCGGGGTTTCTTCTTTGGGCACTGAAAAAACCTGCGCCATCCGCCAGTCAGGCTCAGGACAAGGCACGCTGTATGTCCTGTATTCTGTCTGCAAGGTTCTCCTCTGCCTGCTGGGCTATCAAACGATAGCTGGCTGACGGCATACATCGCTTCAGCACAAGACCCTCGCTACCTGCTGCTTGCCTGCGTAGGATCGTCAGCTCTTGCTGGCGGTATCCTTCCTTGTCGTGTGCTGCTGCCAGCTTTGAAGGTTGCCATAATGTTGCTGATTGGCTGAGCTGCGCTGGGTGATCGAGTATCGGCTGGCGTGAGGTTGCCTGGGTTGTGGCTTAGGGGAGAGTGAGGTGTGCTGTGTCCGGCTAGGGGTGTGCCGAGTTGTCCGGGGGAT
The DNA here is from genome assembly GCF_003586265.1 of Pseudomonas jilinensis. NCBI lineage: Bacteria > Pseudomonadati > Pseudomonadota > Gammaproteobacteria > Pseudomonadales > Pseudomonadaceae > Pseudomonas > Pseudomonas jilinensis. Next base: position 392 of record NZ_QJSA01000029.1, read on the forward strand.
AACTGCCAGGCATAAAAAAACGCCTGATGCAAAGCATCAGGCGTCTTCTGTCCAAGAGTTGGCGTGAGCCTTATTTCTTGGCGGCTTTCTTCTCTTTTTCCTTGGCTATTACGGCCTCGGCTACGTTGGCTGGGCAGGCCGAGTAGTGAGAGAACTCCATCGAGAACTGACCGCGACCGGAGGTCATGGTACGCAGGGTGCTGATGTAGCCGAACATTTCTGCCAGCGGTACATCGGCCTTGATGCGTACGCCGGTTACGCCAGCTTCCTGGCCGCCAATCATGCCGCGACGACGGTTCAGGTCGCCGATCACGTCACCAACGTGGTCTTCGGGGGTGAAGACGTCGACCTTCATGATCGGTTCCAGCAGTTGCGGGCCGGCTTTGGGCATGGACTGGCGGAAAGCACCCTTGGCCGCGATTTCAAACGCGATAGCCGAGGAGTCAACGGCGTGGTAGCCACCGTCGGTCAGTTCAAAGGAAACGTCGAGTACCGGGAAGCCAGCCAGTGGACCGGTGTCCATCAGCGAGGCAAAGCCCTTTTCGATGGCCGGGAAGAATTCCTTCGGAACGTTACCGCCAACAACGCTGGACTTGAAGGTGAAACCGGAGTTCGGCTCGCCAGGGCGAATGACATAGTCAATCTTGCCGTATTGACCGGAACCGCCCGACTGCTTCTTGTGGGTGTAACTGTCGCTGACTTCACGGGTAATGGTTTCGCGGTAGGCAACCTGTGGCTGGCCGACCACCAGCTCAACGCCGTAAGTACGCTTGAGAATGTCGACCTTGATATCCAGATGCAGCTCGCCCATGCCTTTGAGGATGGTTTCGCCGGAATCCGGATCGGTTTCAACGCGGAAGGTGGGATCTTCTGCGACCATCTTGCCGATGGCGATACCCATTTTCTCAGTGGAGCCTTTGTCTTTCGGCTCAACGGAGATGGAGATTACCGGCTCGGGGAAGACCATAGCTTCCAGGGTGCACTCGTTGTTCGGGTCGCACAGGGTGTGACCGGTCTGAACGTTCTTCATGCCAACGATAGCAATGATGTCGCCGGCCTGGGCACTGGTCAGTTCGTTGCGCTCGTTGGCATGCATTTCAACCATGCGACCGACACGCTCGGTCTTGCCGGTGAAGGAGTTCAGGATGGTGTCACCCTTGGCCAACTTGCCTGAGTAGATGCGGCAGAAGGTCAGGGCGCCAAAGCGGTCATCCATGATCTTGAATGCCAGGGCGCGGAAAGGCTCGTCGGGGGAAACGATTGCGAACTTGCCGGTCGGGTTGCCTTCTTCGTCGGTCAGCGGCTGCGGGTTGACTTCGGTCGGAGACGGCAGGTAGTCGACAACGGCGTCGAGCAGCAGTTGCATGCCCTTGTTCTTGAACGCCGAGCCGCAGTAGGTCGGGAAGAAGGCCAGCTCCAGGGTGCCCTTGCGGATGCAGCGCTTGACGTCGTCGATGGACGGCTCTTCGCCTTCCATGTAAGCCATCATCAGCTCGTCGTCCATTTCCACGGCGCTTTCAATCAGCTGCTCGCGGTAGGCTTCAACATCATCGGCCATGTCGGCTGGAATTTCCTGGATGCTGTAGTTTTCCGGCACGCCGGTTTCGTCCCAGACGAAGGCCTGGCGGCTCAGCAGGTCGACCACGCCGCAGAACGTGTCTTCGCGGCCGATCGGCAAGGTCATGATCAGCGGCTTGGCGCCCAGTACGTTTTTAACCTGCTCGGTGACGCGGATAAAGTCAGCGCCAATACGATCCAGCTTGTTGACGAAGATCAGGCGCGAAACCTTGGAGTCATTCGCGTAGCGCCAGTTGGTTTCGGACTGCGGCTCGACGCCGCCGGAGCCGCAGAATACGCCAATGCCGCCGTCGAGCACTTTCAGTGAGCGATAGACTTCTACGGTGAAGTCAACGTGGCCGGGGGTGTCGATGACGTTGAAACGGTGGCCCTTCCANGATGACGTTGAAACGGTGGCCCTTCCAGAAGCAGCTAACGGCGGCGGACTGGATGGTAATGCCGCGCTCGGCTTCCTGCTCCATGAAGTCTGTGGTGGATTCGCCTTCGTGGGTTTCCCCCAGCTTGTGAATGCGACCGGTGAGCTTGAGGATGCGTTCGGTAGTAGTGGTTTTGCCGGCATCAACGTGGGCGAAGATACCAATATTGCGATAAAGGGATAGATCAGTCATGACGTTCTCTGATAGCCGGTTTGGTTTGAAAATAGGCGGACATTCTACAGGACTCAAAGCCAGTGCGCTCAGTTTTTGCGTCAAAGAGTGTTCTGGAGGTGGTAAAGGGCTGGCCTGATGCGATAAATGGTCATAGTGATTGGATGTCGTTGTGATTCTTTGTCCTGGGTGGTGGCCATAAATAAGTATTTCCAATTCATTCCGGGCGCGCTGAGCGGTATGATGCTGGGTCTGTTTGGGTGGCGGTTTTTTAATCATGCTGCAACAGCTTTTAAAACTTCTGGCTGATGGGCGCTTTCATTCCGGTGAGGCGTTGGGCGAGCGGCTGGGCGTTAGCCGTGCGGCTGTCTGGAAGGCCTTGAAGCGTTTGGAAGAGCAGGGTTTTCCTTTGCAAAGTGTGCGTGGCAAAGGCTATCGCTTGCCGCGAGGGGCAAGTCTGCTCGATCAGTCGCAAATTATTGGGCTGCTGCCGGCAACACGGGCGGAAGGCTGGGAGTGGTATCTGCATCAGGAGTTAGACTCAACTAATGCTGAGGCTCAGCGACTGTTGAGTGTCGGTGGTATGCGTCCCTTGGTGTGTCTGGCGGAGCGGCAGACAGCTGGGCGTGGGCGGCGTGGTCGAGTTTGGCAGAGTCCTTATGGGCAAAACATCTATATGACGGTGGTCGTGCCATTTGATAGTGGGGCGCAGCGGCTCGAAGGTCTGAGTCTGATGGTCGGGATGGTGTTGGTCGATACGCTTGAGGCTGCAGGTTATAAAGGCTGTCGTTTGAAATGGCCCAATGATGTATTGCTTGAAGGTGCCAAGCTGGCCGGCATCCTGGTTGAGGTGGCTGGCGATCTCACTGCCGAATGTGCAGCTGTCATTGGTGTTGGGGTGAATGTGTTGATGACGGCTCCGGCTTCGGAGATTGATCAGGCCTGGACTTCGCTGCGCTTGTCTGGCCAGGGGGGCAGTCTGGATCGCAATACCATGGTGGCCGACTTCGTTGCTCGGTTGGATGCGGCTATGGAGTTGTTTCGGGTTCAGGGTTTTGCGCCCTTTGCTCAGCGCTGGTCTGAGTATGATGCGTGGCACGGGCTTGAGGTCAAAGTAACGGCCGGCGCCAGTGTTGTTGAAGGGTTGAATCGGGGCGTAACTGAGCGAGGGGCGCTAAGGTTGCTGACAGTAGATGGTGAGCAGCAACTGAGTGGGGGCGAGGTGAGCCTGAGGTTGAATGATGCTACTTGAGCTGGATTGCGGGAACACCTTGATCAAATGGCGTCTGCTCGATCGTGAGGGGCGGGTGCGTGATCGCGATATGGCGCCGGATCTGGTGGAGTTGCAGCGGCTTTTGGGTGGGCAGGAGCGCGAAATTCGTGGCTGTCGCCTGGTTAGCGTGCGCTCGGCTGATGAAACCCAGGTGGTGATGGACCAGTTGACCAGTTGGTTGAAGTTGCACCCGGTGCTGGCAAAGGGTAGTCAGATGCTGGCAGGGGTGCGCAATGGTTATGCGGATTACGCCAAGCTGGGAATGGATCGCTGGTTGGCCCTGGTTGCTGGTTATCAATTGTGCCGGCGCGCCTGCACGGTCATTGATTTGGGGACGGCGGTGACGGTTGACTTCGTTAATGCTGAGGGCGAGCACCTGGGCGGCTATATAGCGCCGGGTAGCAAGTTGTTGCGCTCGAGTCTCAAGCGCCACACGCGCCTGATCCGCTATGAAGGAAGTTTGCAAGGGGATCTGTTGGAGCCGAGTCCGGGGCGGGCGACTGCTGAGGCGGTGGAGTATGGTTGTGAGTTGATGCTGGCTGGTTTTGTGCGTGAGCAGTTGCGCATTGGTCGTCAGTTGCTGGGTGATGCGATGGTGGTGATTCTGACGGGTGGGGATGCGGCGCGAATGGCTGAGCTGCTGCCGGGTGAGTGTCATGTCATCAATGATCTGGTGTTCGAAGGGTTGGCTCTGGCCTGTCCCATGGAGGCCGACTGATGCGCTCGCTGTTCCTGTTCTTGCTACTGCTCAACATATTATATGGCTTGTGGCAGTTTCAGGACGGGCGGGCAAGTCAGGTTTTGCGGCAGGTAGCTGACGCTGCGCTGGAGGGTGGGCTGCCTGGTCGCGATGCTGCGCAGTCGTCGGTAGATGCTCCGCTAGTCTCTGGTCGGGTCGAAGAGCGTACTACCTTGTGCGTCAATCTCGGTCAGTTCGAGTCGTCGGCCGATGCGGGGCAGTTGCGTCAGCGGTTGCTTGCTCTGAATATTCAGGCGGACGTGATTCGGCGTGATGTGCCGGACAGTGTTGATTATTGGCTGTTGATGTCGGTGCCTGGTGGTCGGGAGGCGCAGATGCAGCGCCTTGCGCGTTTGCAGGAGCAGGGGGTTGATAGTTTTATTGTGACTCAGGGGGTGCATGCGGGTCAGTTATCTCTAGGGGTGTTCAGCCGTGAGGACTATGCCCGTGCGCGGCAGTCGCAATTACGGGCGCAGGGCTATGATGTTCGTGTGGAGTCGGTGGAAAAGCTTGGGAGGCTCTATGTCGTTCAGGTCGATAGTGCGGCCAGGCGTCTGGTGGACCAGGCAATGTTGGCGCGTCTGCGTAATGATTTTCCCGGCTTGCAGCATCAGTTTCATCCCTGTAGACCCATTGCTAACGGCAGCAACATCCCCTAGAATGGCGCCCGCTTCGGTCGCCGGGTCTTGATGGCTGCGCCCCGAGGCCTCTGTTGAACTTCAAGTGGCGGTTTTTGCTAAGAAAAGTGTTGACAGAGTGGTGCCAAGTGATGAAAATGGCGCCTCTTTTACGGAGGGGTTCCCGAGCGGTCAAAGGGATCAGACTGTAAATCTGACGGCTTAGCCTTCGAAGGTTCGAATCCTTCCCCCTCCACCAGATTCGCAATAGCCGGGCACTTGGCGGGTATAGTTCAATGGTAGAACCTCAGCCTTCCAAGCTGATGGTGCGGGTTCGATTCCCGCTACCCGCTCCAGCGCGGCGCTGCAAAAGTTGTAGGCTCATGTAGCTCAGTTGGTAGAGCACACCCTTGGTAAGGGTGAGGTCAGCGGTTCAAATCCGCTCATGAGCTCCAGATAAAGGCAGATATGCGAATATCTGCCTTTTATTTAATGGTCGCGTGACTCGCGCATTGCACTCACGAATAGGGGATCTCTCGATGGCTAAAGAGAAGTTCGAACGTAGCAAACCGCACCTGAACGTGGGCAC
>NZ_QJSA01000003.1:0-332161 GCF_003586265.1 Pseudomonas jilinensis
CATGAAACCCGGGGCGATTCAAAACCCGAAAACACGATAGAGGTGGTAACGTGCTGCGTTTCTCTCTGAGAAACGCAGCTCATTCGGCGTCACATAGAACGGAGTCTGCTTACCGTATTTCGTAGTCTTGGCCTCGATATAGCGGTCTGAACCATCAGCTTCAAAGGAAAGAATATCGAAACCCGCACTCGGCCCAATGGTGTCGGAGACCTGCTCAACCTTGTCTGCCAAAGACTCTTTACCTAAAGAGATCAGGCGCGCTTTTTCAAGACTGATAACAAACTGCTCACCCAGCTCACCCAACTGGGCGTTACTAGCCTCTAATGAGAGATAATCGACACCAGTCGCTACATAGCTTGCTCGCGTCTCCCCAATCGACACACGGCGCTCGCGCCGTGCAGGTGCATCCTCCACCCTAGACAACAAGTCAGTAATAGACGGCAGTTTCGGAACGGCCCGGGTGTCTGCCTCAAACAATTCCCAGATATCCGGGTGCGCTTCCAAATACGCATCAACTACTTCGGGCAAGAGCAGTCGCTGATAATTTAACGCCGGTTTGTAGCCAGCGATGTAAGGCAGGTTGCGCTCCATTAAGACAGCACTAATGTTCTGGTGCTTAAACTCAACCGAACCATTGGAGCGATCATCCAGCCGTTCTCTCAATGCTTCTCTGTGCGCGGTTTTATTCACACGCTGCCCCTCCATCTCTGCGCGCAGCATCTGAAAATAGTCCTGTACAGCGGCCTCCACTTCGGACGCAGACCAGTTCTTAGTCATACCCACAAGCAGCCTCCTGCCGACAACAAGGTAACAATCAAGGGATAAGCGATTTAACCAGATATCCAATCCAAAAAACAAAAACCAATATTTCCCGAGCGGTAATATTTTTAGAGCAACCGACCATTTTTAATAGAAAATTCCCGATCGGGAAATAAACCTTGCACCTGCACTTTTTCTGGCAGATAGTTTCCTGAACGGGAAATAGGTAACGTCATGATGTTCATTCAAACCACCGAACAACTAGGTGATCAATTGCGTGCCGCGCGCAAGCAGCTAGGGCTGACTCAGCCGCAGTTGGCCTTGGCGGCGGGGGTTGGAGTGCGTTTTATCGTCGAGCTTGAAGCGGGCAAGCCAACCGTGCAATTGGAAAAAGTGCTTCGTGTGATAGATGCACTGGGTGGTCAGTTGCGGCTCGGAGGTTTACCGCAGGTCAGGAGCAACAAGCATGACACATGAACTGGCAGTGTGGCTATTTGAGGAACCGGTAGGAATACTCGGGCTAGTCGATGGCAGACTGAGCTTTCGTTATAACTCCAACTGGCTGTCCCGGTCAGATGCCATGCCGCTATCCACAGCATTGCCCCTGCAAACCGAAGTATTCGACGATAGACAAGCCCGCCCCTTTTTTGCCGGGCTGCTGCCCGAGGGACAGTTGCGCCGACTGATTGCCCAGCAATTTCAGGTATCCCGACAGAACGATTTTGCCTTGCTTGAGCGTATCGGCGGTGAATGTGCCGGGGCAGTCAGCTTGCTGGAAATCGGGCAGCCACTGAATGTCGCCGATACTGGTGATGTGCAGTGGTTGGGTGATCAGGAGCTGGCTGCCATCCTCGATGAACTGCCACAACGTCCGATGCTAGCGGGTAACGAAGGTTTGCGGTTATCGCTGGCGGGCGCGCAGGATAAATTGCCGGTAGTGTTTGATGGTACCCGTATCGGCTTGCCACGTAATGAGATGCCCAGCACACATATCCTCAAGCCCGCGATCCAGAGCCTTGAGGCGACGGTCCTCAACGAAGGCTTCTGTCTGGCACTGGCAGCAGCCATGCAGCTAAAAGCAGCTCATACGTCAGTACATAGAGTGCTGGGACGACAGTTCCTGCTGGTCGAGCGCTATGACCGGATCGCCACTGCGCAGGAGCAATGGCAACGGCTGCATCAGGAGGATTTCTGCCAGGCATTGGGCGTGGTACCAGAGTTGAAATACCAGAACGAAGGCGGCCCTGACCTGCCGCAATGCTTCGATCTGCTGCGCCGGGTTACACGTCCCAGTGCGCCTCAGATCCTGCGCCTGCTCGACTACGTAATCTTCAATGCCTTGATCGGCAACCATGATGCACACGCAAAGAACTTCTCACTGCTGTACACCGGTGGCACAGTGGTTCTGGCTCCGCTCTATGACGCTCTGTCGACCGCTGTGTACCCAACCCTGACGCCACGCATGGCAATGAAAATTGGCAGCAGGTACCGTTTTACCGAGCTTCAGGCACGCCACTGGGATCAGTTCGCCAAAGCGGCAGGGCTTAGCCCGGCACAGACCAGAAAGCGCATACAGGCATTGGCACAATCACTACCCGGCACAGCCCGGCAACTCCAGTCCGATCCAAGGCACGACTTTGCCAGCAATGCGGTGATCGAGCAGATTGTCTCGCTGATCGAGCAGCGCTGCGCCCTGACTCAGCAAAAAATCGGCAGCTAACTTCACCACAAAAAACCCGCCCTCGTCTCCGGGGCGGGTTTTGTGCACTACACCGCAGCGCGGCGCGCGTTAGATATAGAAAGCCTCCAACGGCGGGAAACCGTTGAACTCGATCGCACTGTAGCTGGTGGTGTAGGCGCCGGTAGACAGCCAGTACAGGCGGTCGCCGATCGCCAGGTTCAGCGGCAGACCGTACTTGTAGTGCTCGTACATGATGTCGGCGCTGTCGCAGGTCGGACCGGCGATCACCGCTTCTTCCAGCTCGCCCTTCTTGTCGGTCCAGATCGGGAACTTGATCGACTCGTCCATGGTTTCGATCAGGCCGCTGAACTTGCCCACGTCGGTGTACACCCAACGCTCCAGCGCGGTGTGCGACTTGCGCGAGACCAGCACCACCTCGCTGACCAGGATGCCGGCGTTGGCGATCAGCGAGCGGCCCGGTTCGAGGATGATTTCCGGCAGCTCGTCACCAAAGTCCTCGTGCAGGAAGCGGGTGATTTCCTCAGCGTAGGTCTGCAGAGTGTTGGTCTTGGTGATGTAGTTGGCCGGGAAGCCACCACCCATGTTGATCATCTTCAGGGTGATGCCGTCTTCTTCTTTCAGGCGCTCGAAGATCACCTTGACCTTGGCAATCGCCGCGTCCCAGGCACCTATATCGCGCTGCTGAGAGCCGACGTGGAAGGAGATGCCGTAGGGGTCCAGGCCCAGTTCCTTGGCCAGCACCAGCAGATCCATGGCCATGTCGGTCTGGCAACCGAACTTGCGCGACAGCGGCCAGTCGGCAGTGGTCGAGCCTTCGGTCAGAATGCGTACATAAACCTTGGAGCCCGGAGCGGCCTTGGCGATGTTGCGCAGGTCGGCTTCCGAGTCGGTGGCGAACAGGCGCACACCTTTCTCATAGAAGGCGCGGATGTGCTTGGACTTCTTGATGGTGTTGCCGAAGCTGATCTGCTCGGGCTTGACGCCCAGAGCCAGGACCTTCTCCAATTCATAAATAGAGGCGATGTCGAAGTTCGAACCTTTGCTTTTCAGCAGGCTCAGCACTTCATTGGCCGGATTGGCCTTGACCGCATAGTAAACCTTGGCGAATGGAAACCCATCGACCAGTTCGTCGTAGGCGCGGTCGATGGTCTTGAGGTCAACCACCAGGAACGGGGTTTCGTGCTGATCAGCACAGGCCTTGATGCGACCAAAAGTGTCGCGGTCGAAATAGTCTTCCAGCTTGATGGACATGGCGTCGGCTCCAAAGTTGCAAAGTTCGGATCGGGCCGCGTGAGGACATGAACTGATCAGATGCAGGGCAGACAAGCGCACTCCCTCCGGACGAACCAGAAAGGAGACGCTCTCCGACGGAAGCGCTCTGAACGCATAAGCCAACACACAACCCGGGGGTGCGAACGTCTGATCAGTATCCCCACTTTGGTTCGCCTACTTCCCAAGGCGTGCGCCGAAAGCAATAAGTCCGGAAAACCCCGGTCTTGCTGTCTCGTCGTCAGTACTTGAGCCGTATGGATCGTGCCAGCCTCAACGTTCGGGGCGAACCATAAAACCAAGTGACCACGGGGTCAAGAGCTGCCGGTCAAATAGCTGCGCAGACGGGTATCGCACAGACTGGCCGACGGGAAATTTTCCCAGTCCAATCGCCACAGGTAGGGCGACCAAAGCAGCCCGTCAGCCCAACACCCGGGCAATATTCCCTGGCCAGCCGGGATGTCAGCATGCAGGCGTGACTAATCTGCCATCCATAATAAGGAACACACGATGCCTGCTCTGACTCCGATCGCTCGGGCGGTAAAGCTCACCGCCCTGCTCTGTTTGCCCGGCCTGACCCTGGCACAGACCAGCGAACAGCCCCTGCAACTGCCGTCGATGGACGTGCGCAGCCTGGTTCCCAGCGAGGTCCAGGGTATGCCCGGGGCTGCCAATCTGCTAAGCCGTGAAACTCTGGATACCTACAAGCCCTACAGCCTGCATGATGCCTTCGACTTCGTGCCTGGGGTAAGGACAATTGACGATGACGTGCTCGGACTGCGCTCGGGTATCGGTATCCGCGGCGCGCCACCGCGGCGTTCGCGCAAAGTGCTGTTGCTTGAAGACGGTACGTCAATCAACAACAGCGCCTATCTGGACTCTGGCGCCCATTACACCCCGCCGATGCAGCGCCTGGAGCAGATTGAGGTCCTCAAGGGGGCCGGCCAGATTGTCCATGGGCCGCTGAACAACCATGGCATCATCAACTTCCGCAATCTCAAACCAACGGCTACCCCGCAGACCAAGGTCGAACTGGGCGCTGGCAACCAGGACACCCGTCAGGTTCACCTCATGCATCGGCGCACCGAAGGTCCGGTAGGCATGGTGTTCGCCTACACTGGCCAGGAGGCTGACGGCACCTTTGATGTCGAGGAGCACGAGTTCGACGATTTCTACGCTGCGTTGCAATGGCAGGTTAACGAACGCCACCAACTGGCGACCTCGGCCACCTACTTCCGTGAACGCAGCCAGGGCTATGACGAGAGCAATCTCTCTCTGGCCGAGTACCGCAACAAGCCACGCAGCAAGCGCCAGCTCGATGAAGCCAGAGAGTTCAACAACATCTCGGTGGACTACTACAAACTGGATCTGACCCACAACTTCCAGCTCAGCAATGACGTGCGGCTGTCGAGCAAAGTGTTCGCCACTGAGCTGGATCGTCCCCGGTTCCAGACTCGTGGCACGTCGCCGCGTGAGGGTGGCGTCATGGAAGGCCGTGACCGCCGTTACCACACGCTCGGTGCCGACAGCCGCATCGATATCGGCAATCTCCATGCCCTGGGCCTGGAGCATCGGCTGCAGGCCGGGCTGCGCTATGAGAAGCACCGCTTCGCCGACCGCCGCCCAGTCGGCCGCCCCGGTGAATATCTGAAGGAAAGCAACCGCGGCAATGTCTATGCCCGTGCCGGCGTGGATGGTTACACCCGCGATGGCCGGCTGGTTAGCTACGATGCCGAGGCGGTATCCGGTTTTATCCAGAACACCCTGAGCTGGGGTGACTGGGCCATTACCCCAGGCCTGCGCTACGAGACCTACAACCAGTACAAGAAGACCAACTTCCGCCCCGGCAGCTCAGCCGAAGGCAGTCGTGACAAGGACAGCAACAGTCTTTGGCTGCCGGGCATCAGCCTGCTGTACAGTGGCTTTAACGCCACCGAGATCTACGCCGGCATCCATCGTGGCTACGCCCCGGCCTCAGCCCGGACCGATGACTTCCCGCTGACGCCGGAAACCGGCATCAATAGCCAGATCGGTGTACGCAGCCACGCCCTGCGCGGGGTTAGCCTGGACGCAGCCTTCTTCTATAACCGGATCAAGGACACTCTGATCCGTGACAGCGTCGACAGCTTCGGTGATGCGCTGTTCATCAACGCCGCCAACTCGCATGTCCATGGTCTGGATCTGGGCGCGCGGATCGACTCCGATGCCTTCTACAACTCACCTTACAACCTGTTCGCCGAGCTGGCTCTGAACTTCACCAAGGCGCGCTTCAGCAACGGGCCACTCAAGGGCAACCAGGTACCGGAAGTACCGACCCGGGTCGGCAGCCTGACCCTGGGGGTCGAGCATGCTGCCGGCTGGCAGCTGAGTGTCACCGCCAGCCACTTCGGTGCCTTCTACACCGACATCGAGAATACCCGGGCGCTGGATGTAACCGGCAGCGAGGACGACGCCGGTCGGGTCCCAGGCCGAACTCTGTGGTCGGCCAGGGCCAGCTACCAGCTGCCGACCAGGCTGGACACCACCCTGTGGCTGCAAGGCCGCAACCTGAGCGACAAGCTGTATATCGCCGACATTCAGGAAGGCATCCGCCCCGGCGCCCCGCGCACCGTGGTCGGCGGGGTGACCTTCCGCTTCTGAGTGCTCCTTGCGCCAACCTGGCGTTTGTGCCGACCGGGCTTTGCGGTCGGCTTTTTTTTCCTTGCCAGATCTGGATCGCCACAGGCCGTTGGCCCTCGCGATGACCTGCGGTTGGAACACCTTGTACCGAGTCAACGCCGCTACGTCATTGCGAAGACCAAAGGTCTGAAGCAATCCAGGAGAAGCCCGACCAAGGGCACATACCAGTGCACCACATTGAGCCCCAACGCCCCCGCACGGTGCACATCCATGTGCATAACACCCCTCAGCGCAGTTCTGAAATCTCCCACTAACAAAAGCCAACCCCCTGATTCCAAAGGGCGCAAGCGTATTTCCTGACCATTTATCGAAAACTGGCACGCTCCCTGCTGAATACCAGCTTGCATACAAGTCGGTATTCCACAACAGCAGGACAACGGCATGACTCGATCGACCACCAGGAGTTTGCCCCCGATCCCAGGGACGGCGCGACACCCCATACCGGCGTTCGCCCTCCATGCGGCCTGCCCGACCTTTCCCTCCAGCCAATAGCCGCCTGATGGATCACGCCATGCTCAGCAAAGTATTGATCGCCAACCGTGGGGAGATTGCCGTCCGCATCGCCCGCACTCTCAAAGCCATGGGCATCACCTCAGTTGCCATTTACTCCGAAGCCGACCGCAACAGCGCCCACGTCAGCGCCTGCGACGAAGCCATCGCCCTGGGTGGCCACAGTGCCGCCGACAGTTATCTGCAAGCCGAACGCATTCTCGCCGCGGCCCTTGAGTGTGGTGCCCAGGCGATCATCCCCGGTTATGGTTTTCTGTCTGAGAACGCGGGTTTTTCCGAACAATGCGAAGCAGTCGGCATCGCTTTCTGTGGTCCGACTGCCGAGCAGATCCGCCAGTTCGGTCTCAAGCACACCTCGCGTGAAATCGCCGAACAGGCTGGCGTACCGCTGACGCCGGGCACCGGTCTGCTTGACTCGGTCGAACAGGCCTGCAGCGCCGCCAGCGAACTGGGCTATCCGGTCATGCTCAAAAGCACCGCCGGCGGTGGTGGCATTGGCCTGACCCGCTGTGATGACGAAGCAGCGCTGATTGATGCCTTCGAGAGCGTCAAGCGCCTGGGTCAGAACTTTTTCAGCGACAGCGGCGTGTTCCTTGAGCGTTTCGTCGACAACGCCCGCCATGTCGAAGTCCAGATCTTCGGTGATGGCCTGGGCAACGTGATTGCTCTGGGCGAGCGCGACTGTTCACTGCAACGGCGCAACCAGAAAGTGGTCGAGGAAACCCCGGCCCCGCACCTGCCCGCCGCCACCCGCGAAAAACTGCTGGAGGCCTCGGTCAGTCTGGGCAAGGCCGTCAACTACCGTAGCGCCGGTACCGTCGAATACATCTATGACGCCGCCCGCGACGCCTTCTATTTTCTCGAAGTGAACACCCGTCTGCAGGTCGAACACCCGATCACCGAAGCCTGCACCGGCGTCGATCTGGTCGAGTGGATGATTCTGACGGCGGCGGGTCAGCCGCCGGCGCTCAATGAGCTGGTGATCGAGCCCAAGGGGGCCGCTATCGAAGTGCGCCTGTACGCCGAAGACCCGGTGCGCGACTTCCAGCCCTCGCCCGGTGTACTGACCGAGGTGCAGTTCCCCGAGCACGCCCGGATCGACACCTGGGTCGCCACCGGCACCGAGGTCTCGCCCTATTACGACCCGATGATCGCCAAGCTGATCGTCCACGGCCATGACCGGGCCGATGCCATCGGCAAAATGCGCGAAGCGCTGAATGCCACCCGCATCGCCGGTATCGCCAGCAACCTCGACTATCTGCGCCAGATCATCGATGCCGAGTTCTTCGCCGCAGGCGAGGTGGCAACCAACCGTCTGGCCAGCTTCGCCTACCAGCCACCGGTGATCGAAGTACTGCAACCGGGCACCTACAGCAGCGTGCAGGATTATCCGGGCCGGGCCGGCTACTGGAGCGTTGGCGTACCGCCCTCCGGGCCGATGGATGACTATGCCTTCCGCCTGGGCAACCGCATCGTCGGCAATCACGACAGTGCTGCCGGGCTGGAGTTCACCCTGATCGGGCCTAAGCTGCGCTTTCATGTCGATACCGTAATCGCCCTGACCGGCGCCGCCTCGGCCGCCCATCTGGACGGCCAGCCGCTGCCGTTCTGGACCCCGATCACAGTCAAGGCCGGGCAGGTGCTGGACATGGGCAAGGCCGAAACCGGCTGCCGCAGCTATCTGGCCGTGCGCAACGGCATTGATGTACCGGTTTATCTGGGCAGCCGCTCGACCTTCGCCCTTGGCCAGTTCGGCGGCCATGCCGGACGCACTCTGCGTGCCGCCGACATGCTGCCGATCAGCAATCCGGCACTGGCCGCCTGCACCACCCCGGCACCGCTGTTCGAGCCGGCACCGGCCCCGGCCGGGCTGATCCCCGAGTATCCGCAGGAATGGGAAATCGGTGTACTGTACGGCCCACATGGCGCGCCGGACTTCTTCACCGATGAAGCCATCGAGATGTTCTTCTCCACCGCCTGGGAAGTGCACTACAACTCCAACCGCCTGGGCATCCGCCTGAACGGCCCCAAGCCGACCTGGACCCGCAGCGACGGCGGCGAAGCCGGGCTGCACCCCTCGAACATTCACGACACTGAATATGCGGTCGGCTCGATCAACTTCACCGGCGACATGCCGGTGATCCTGACCAAGGACGGCCCCAGCCTCGGCGGCTTTGTTTGCCCGGCGACCATCGTCAAGGCCGAGCTGTGGAAAGTCGGCCAGGTCAAACCGGGTGACCGTATCCGTTTCAAGCGCCTGAGCTTCGATACCGCCCTGGCCCTGGAACTGGCCCAGGACCGGGCCATCGAGGAGCTGGCCGAACAGCCTGCGGTAACGCCGCTGCCCGAGGTTCGCCCCGAACACAATCTCTCGGCCTGCATCCTCGCCGCGCTGCCCGAGCAGGGCAGCCGCCCGGAAGTCGCCTACCGTCAGGCCGGCGACAAGTACATCCTGCTCGAATACGGCCCCAACGTACTCGACCTGCGCCTGCGCCTGCGTGTTCATGCGCTGATGGAGGCGCTCAAGGCCCAGCCGATCGAAGGCATCATCGAGCTGTCGCCTGGGGTGCGCTCGTTGCAGATCAATTACGACAGCCGGCTGATTCACCAGCACGACCTGGTCGACCGCCTGCTGGTGCTGGAAACCCAGCTGCCGGACGCCAGCGCCATGCGGGTGCCGAGCCGGATCATTCACCTGCCGATGGCCTACGAGGACTCGGCGACCCTCGATGCCGTGGCGCGCTATCGCCAGTCGGTGCGCGACACCGCGCCCTGGCTGCCGAGCAACACCGAGTTCATGCGCCGGATCAACGGGCTGGACAGCGCCGAGCAGGTCCGCGACATCCTGTTCAGCGCCAGTTACATGGTGCTCGGCCTCGGTGACGTGTATCTGGGTGCGCCCTGCGCGGTGCCGGTCGATCCACGCCATCGCCTGCTGACCTCCAAGTACAACCCGGCGCGGACCTACACCGCCGAAGGCACCGTCGGCATCGGTGGCGTGTACATGTGTATCTACGGCATGGACTCACCCGGTGGTTACCAGTTGGTCGGCCGCACCCTGCCGATCTGGAACAAGTTCCTCAAGAGCCCGGTGTTCGTCAACGGCGAGCCCTGGTTGCTGAAGTTCTTCGACCAGGTGCGCTACTACCCGGTCAGCGAAGATGAACTGACCGAGCAGCGCGAGGCATTCCGTGAAGGCCGGCTGAACCTCCACATCGAAGACAGCTATTTCGATCTGGCCGAACACGAGCAGTTTATTGCCGCCAACACCGCCAGCATCACCGCTTTCAAGCAGCGTCAGCAGGCCGCCTTCAGCGAAGAGGTGGCCTTGTGGCAAGCCGATGAGCAGGCCCAGGTTGACGCGGCCCTGCAGGTCCGCACTCAGGACGGCCCGATCGAGGTCGACGGCCACGCCGTCACCGCCGACATCAGCGGCAACATCTGGAAACTGCTGGTCGAGCCTGGCCAGCAGGTCGAACCGGATCAGCCGCTGCTGATCGTCGAGGCGATGAAGATGGAATTCTCGGTCTACGCCGACCGCAGCGCCAAGGTGCTGGCCATTCACTGTGAACCGGGACGGCCGGTCAACGCCGGCGACCTGTTGCTGGTTCTTGAAGACTGAGGCGGACGATTAGCGTGCTGAAACTGGAAAGAGCCACCGGCGAACGCCGGCAGAACCTGACCGAGCGGATCTACCAACAGCTCAAGCAGAGCATCTTCGACTTCGAACTGTTGCCGGGCGACCGCTTCAGCGAGAACGAAATCGCCGAGCAGATGCAGGCCAGCCGCACCCCGGTGCGCGAAGCCCTGACCCGCTTGCAGCGTGAGGGCTTTGTCGCGGTCTCGTTCCGTAGCGGCTGGCAGGTTCGACCGTTCGACTTCGAGCAGTACGAACAGCTCTACGACGTACGCATCGTGCTGGAGATGGCGGCGGTCAAGCGCCTGTGCGAAATGCAGCCGGGGCCAGACCTGGAAGAACTCAAACAGGTCTGGCTGGTGGCCCCCGCTGAACGGCTGGACGACGGCCCGCGGGTCTGCGCGCTTGACGAGCGCTTTCATCAGAAGCTGGTGGAGGCCACCGGCAACGCCGAAATGGCCCGGATTCACCACGACCTGACCGAGCGCCTGCGCATCGTCCGCCGGATCGACTTCACCCAGCGGCCACGGATCGAGGCGACCTACATCGAGCACGGCAAGATCCTGCGCACCGTACTCGAACGCCGGGCCGACGAAGCCCAGTTGCTGCTTAAAAGTCATATCGAGGAAAGCAAGGCCGAGGTCCGCAAGATCACCCTGCACATGATCTTCGAGGCCCGCCAGCACCAGAACAAACTGAATACCAGCCAGCGGCCCGAAGCCACTGGCGAACAACAGAAGGCCTGAGGCAGAACAGGCCCAACGACGACAAGGAGGTCCATTGCCAGACACACCCGATGTTCCAGCAATAAACCTGATTTGAACACGCGCACACATCTGGAGAACGACAATGACATTGAAGAAACTGGTGAAACAGGCAGGCGCCCTGGGCGTGGCCTGCAGCATGGCCCTGACCGCCCTGGCGGTGCAGGCGGAAACCATCAAGGTCGGAGTTCTGCATTCGCTGTCCGGCACCATGGCGATTTCCGAAACCACCCTGAAAGACACCATGCTGATGCTGATCGAGGAGCAGAACAAGAAAGGCGGCCTGCTCGGCAAGCAACTGGAACCGGTAGTGGTCGACCCGGCCTCGAATTGGCCGCTGTTCGCCGAGCGTACCCGCGAACTGCTGGAGCAGCACAAGGTCGATGCGATCTTCGGCTGCTGGACCTCGGTCTCGCGCAAATCGGTACTGCCGGTGG
The DNA here is from genome assembly GCF_003586265.1 of Pseudomonas jilinensis. NCBI lineage: Bacteria > Pseudomonadati > Pseudomonadota > Gammaproteobacteria > Pseudomonadales > Pseudomonadaceae > Pseudomonas > Pseudomonas jilinensis. The sequence goes on from NZ_QJSA01000003.1 coordinate 11,758, forward strand.
TCGAAGAGCTCAACGGCATCCTGTTCTACCCGGTGCAGTACGAAGGTGAAGAATCCTCGCGCAACATCTTCTACACCGGGGCGGCGCCGAACCAACAGGCGATTCCGGCAGTGGATTATCTGAAGGATGAACTGGGCATCGAACGCTGGGTACTGGCCGGTACCGACTACGTCTACCCGCGCACCACCAACCGTATCCTCGAGGCCTACCTCAAGGCCAATGGCGTGGCCGAGTCGGACATCATGATCAACTACACCCCGTTCGGCCACTCCGACTGGCAGAACATCGTCGCCGACATCAAGCGCTTCGGCAGCGCCGGCAAGAAGACCGCGGTAGTCTCGACCATCAACGGTGACGCCAACGTGCCGTTCTACCGTGAGCTGGGCAACCAGGGCGTATCGGCCGAAGACATTCCGGTCGTGGCCTTCTCGGTCGGCGAAGAAGAGCTTTCGGGGATCGACACCGCGCCGCTGGTCGGCCACATGGCCGCCTGGAACTACTTCATGAGCGAAGAGACCCCGGAGAACGAGGCCTTCATCAAGACCTGGCACGAGTTCATCGGCAACACCGAACGCGTCACCAATGACCCGATGGAAGCCCACTACATCGGCTTCAACATGTGGGTCAAGGCGGTCGAGAAAGCCGGCACCACCGATACCGACGCGGTCATCGACGCCATGATCGGCGTGCAGGTGCCGAACCTGACCGGCGGCGTCAGCACTATGCTGGCCAACCACCACATCACCAAGCCGGTACTGATTGGCGAAATCCAGGACGACGGCCAGTTCCTGACAGTCTCGCGTACCGACGACCTGGTTCCAGGCGATGCCTGGTCCAAGTATCTGGAAGGCAGCAAGGACCTGATCGCCGACTGGACTGCGCCGATCAACTGCGGCAACTACAACACCAAAACCAATACCTGCCTGGGCACCAGCACCCAGTGACCGGTGAGCGCCCCGGGCATCCCGGGGCGCCTTGTGGAGCTTAGCCCCACATTGACAGACAGAACCACGACACCCTGCCCGGCACTTGCCGGGCACCTGATTCAGGACTGCGGTTATGACCTTACACTCATTCTGGCGACGGCTGCGCGCTGCCGGACTATGGCTGATCCTGCTGGCCGGTCTGGGCCTGGGCTGGACCGCACAGGCCGACCCGCTAGCCGAGCACGTGCCCGCCGACCCGGACTTTGCCAGCCTGGTCCAGCAACTCCCGCAGGGCAGCCTGCAGCAGCGCGCCGCTACCGTGACGCAAATGGCCAGCCTTGACCACGACCGACTGATCGATGTGCTGACCGCCTTGCAGGACGGCAATCTGCAGGCCAACCGCGATACCCCGCCGCTGGTCGTCATCCGTGACGGCAACCGGACATTCGATGCCCTCAGTGGCGAGCTGCTGGACGACCTCAGTGACCTGCGCCGCATCCCGATCAACAACAGCCTGCGCAGCCAGTTGCGCAGCCTGCTGGCCCAGCTCAACCTGAGCCATGACAGTGCCGAGGTCCGCTACAACGCGGTACGCCGGTTTATCCGCGACGGCATCGACAGCGACGCCATCGCCCTGCTGCTGGAGCGCCAGCAGATCGAAGATAGTGGCCGGGTCAGCGATGCCATCGACACCGCCTTGGCGCTGTACCAACTGCAAGGCGTCGATCAGACCCTGCGTCTGCAGGCGATCGACACCCTCAGCGGCTCGCTGGAACGCGAGGCACGCAACGCTCTGAGCCGGATCGCCGAGCAGGATGCTGATCCGCAGCTGCGCGCCGCCGCCCGGTCGGCACTGGATTCGATCCAGACCAAGATCCAGTTCTATCGCTTCGTCGAAAACCTGTTCTTCGGCCTCAGCCTGGGCTCGATCCTGCTGCTGGCCGCTATCGGCCTGGCCATTACCTTCGGCGTCATGGGCGTGATCAACATGGCCCATGGCGAGTTGATCATGATCGGTGCCTATACCACCTGGGGCGTGCAGGTCCTGTTCCCCGGGCTGATCGAATGGAGCCTGCTGATCGCCATTCCGGCTGCCTTCACCATCGCCGGGCTGGTCGGCATCGCCATCGAGCGCGGGGTAATCCGGTTTCTCTACGGCCGGCCGCTGGAAACCCTGCTGGCCACCTTCGGTATCAGCCTGATCCTGCAACAGGCGGTACGCAGCCTGTTCAGCCCGCTCAACCGCCCGGTCACCTCACCGGAATGGATCAGCGGCACCCTGACCCTAAACCCGGTGCTGTCGATCACCTATACCCGGCTGTACATCCTGCTGTTCGGGCTGATGGTGTTCTTCGCCCTGCTGCTGGTGATGAAGCGCACCAGCCTCGGCCTCAAGGTGCGCGCGGTCTCGCAGAACCGAGCCATGGCCCGGGCAGTCGGGGTCCGCTCCAGCTGGGTCGATGCCCTGACCTTTGGCCTGGGTTCAGGTATCGCCGGTATCGCCGGGGTGGCGCTGTCGCAGATCACCAACGTCGGCCCCAACCTCGGCCAGGCCTACATCATCGACTCGTTCATGGTGGTGGTATTCGGCGGGGTCGGCAATCTCTGGGGCACCCTGGTCAGCGCCATGAGCCTGGGGCTGATCAACAACTTCCTCGAACCCTATGCCGGGGCCATGCTGGCCAAGGTGCTGGTACTGGTGATGCTGATCCTGTTCATCCAGAAGAAACCCAAGGGCCTGTTCCCGCAGAAGGGCCGGGCGGCGGCTGACTGAGCCGCACGCCCCATTACGAGAGACACTTATGCTGACTCAACGTTTGTTACTCAGTGATCGCGGCGGCATGCTGGTGCTGGGTCTGGTGCTGCTGATGGCGATTATCGTGCCGATCTGCAACCTGGCGCTGCCCACCAACTCGCCGTTCTACATCTCCAACTTCACCGTGGCCCTGCTCGGCAAGTTTCTGTGCTTTGCCCTGCTGGCGCTGTCGGTCGACCTGATCTGGGGTTATGCCGGCATTCTCTCGCTCGGCCATGGCGCCTTCTTCAGCCTCGGTGGCTACGGCATGGGCATGTACCTGATGCGCCAGATCGGTGACCGTGGCGTCTACGGTCACCCGGAGCTGATGGACTTCATGGTGATCCTCAACTGGGAAACCCTGCCCTGGTACTGGCAGGGCTTCGAGATGTTCTGGTTCGCCGCACTGATGATCCTGCTGGTGCCCGGGCTGCTGGCCCTGGTGTTCGGCTGGCTGGCGTTTCGCTCGCGGGTCACCGGGGTGTATTTTGCGATCATCACCCAGGCCCTGACCTTCGCCCTGATGCTGGCCTTCTTCCGCAACGAAATGGGCTTTGGCGGCAACAACGGGCTGAACGATTTCAAGGAAATCCTCGGCTTCGACATCACCGCCAAGACCACCCGGGCCGGGCTGTTCGTCGCCTCGGCCATTGCCCTGATTCTCGGCTACCTGGCTTGCCGTTACATCGTCACCTCACGCATGGGCCGGGTGCTGATCGCGATCCGCGATGCCGAAAGCCGGACCCGCTTCAGCGGCTATCAGGTCGAGTCCTACAAGCTCTGGCTGTTCGTGTTTTCGGCCATGCTGGCGGCGGTGGCCGGTGCGCTCTACGTGCCCCAGGTCGGCATCATCAACCCCGGCGAGTTCTCGCCGCTGAACTCGATCGAAATGGTGGTCTGGGTCGCCACCGGTGGGCGTGGCACCCTGTTCGGCGCGATTGTCGGCGCCTTCTCGGTCAACTATGCCAAAACCTTCTTCACCACCTTCTCGCCGGAAACCTGGCTGTTCATTCTGGGCGCGCTGTTCGTGCTGGTCACCCTGTTGCTACCCAAGGGCATCGTCGGGCTGCTGGACAAACTGGTACGCCGCAAGGGAGACAAGGCATGACCACACTGGCGCAATTCCGTGAAACCTGGCGCCGCGACCGGGTGTTCGATTTCATGCTACCAACCCCGGAGTTCGAGCGACCGGTGGATACCAGGCACGGCCCGATTCTCTACGTCGAGGACGTCAGCGTCAGCTTCGACGGCTTCAAGGCGCTGAACAACCTCAACCTGTATATCGACGACGGCGAACTGCGCTGCATCATCGGTCCCAACGGCGCCGGCAAGACCACCATGATGGACGTGATCACCGGCAAGACCCGGCCCGATACCGGCAGCGTCTATTTTGGCCAGCGCATTGACCTGCTCAAGCTGTCAGAGCATCAGATCGCCCGTGGCGGAATCGGCCGCAAGTTCCAGAAACCGACCATTTTCGAGGCGCTCAGCGTCTACGAAAATCTGGAGCTGGCCACCGCCGCCGATAAGCGCGTGTGGTACACCCTGACCCGCCAGTTGAACGGTGAGCAGCGCGACCGGATCAATGAGGTCCTGATCCAGATCGGTCTGGTCGACAAGCGCCACAGCAACGCCGGCGAGCTGTCCCACGGCCAGAAGCAGTGGCTGGAGATAGGCATGCTGCTGATGCAGAACCCCCGGGTGCTGCTGGTCGATGAGCCGGTGGCCGGGATGACCGGCGAAGAAGTCGAGCACACCGCCAACCTGCTGACCTCACTGGCCGGCAAGCACTCGGTGATCGTGGTCGAGCATGACATGGCCTTCGTCCGCTCGATCGCGCGCAAGGTCACGGTGCTGCACCAGGGCAGCGTGCTGGCCGAAGGAACCATGGATCAGGTGCAGAACGACCCGCGCGTGATCGAAGTCTATCTGGGGGAATAAGCGTGCTGAGCATCCAGGGTATCAACCAGTACTACAACCAGAGCCACATCCTTTGGGATCTCGACCTTGAGCTCAAGGAAGGCACCTGCGGCTGCCTGCTCGGACGCAACGGGGTGGGCAAGACTACCCTGCTCAAGTGCGTGACCGGGCTGCTGCCGATCCGCGATGGCCAGATCCTGCTCGACGGTCAGGACATCACCCGCCTGAGCACGGAAAACCGCGCCCGGGCAGGGATCGGTTACGTCCCCCAGGGCCGCGAGATATTTCCGCTGCTGACGGTGGAAGAAAACCTGAAGATTTCGCTCGGCGCGCGCAAGGACCGTGCCCGGCAGATCCCTGCGCAGATCTATGAGCTGTTTCCGGTACTCAAGGAAATGAAACACCGGCGCGGCGGCGACCTGTCCGGCGGCCAGCAGCAGCAACTGGCCATCGGCCGGGCGCTGGTGCTCGACCCCAAGCTGCTGATCCTCGACGAGCCAACCGAGGGCATCCAGCCCAACATCGTGCGCGACATCAGCGACGTGATCCGCAAACTCAACAGCGAACTGGGGCTGACCGTGCTGCTGGTGGAACAGAAACTGCCGTTCGCTCGCCGCGCCGCCGATGATTTCTTCATCATGGAGCGTGGCCGGGTGGTCGCCAACGGGCCGATGACCGATCTTGACGACAGCCTGATCCAGCAGTATCTGACCGTGTAATGACGCGACCAGAGCCTGACACCTGATGGGTGGATTTCCACCCATCAGCCTTTCCAGCAGTGGCATGATTCCACCCGAAAAAAACCGCCTAAAATCCACCAACCTCTCTGCATCAGCACTTTCAGCCTTGTGGCACAGCCCTTGCTCCAGTGCCTGTGATAGCTCCGCAGTCAACACCCGACCCGCGGATACAACAAGCACAAAAACTGGAGTCCAGCATGAAAACACTGCGCACCCTGGCGTTGGCCAGTCTGTCTGCCACTGCCCTGCTTACCACCACCCTCACCCAGGCCCAGGATCGCAGCGGCTGGCCGTCCAACTTTACGGTCGGCACCGCCAGCCAGGGCGGTACCTATTTCGCCTATGGCTCGGGCTGGGCCAATTTCATCGCCGAACAACTTGGAGTATCGGCCGGTGCCGAGGTTACCGGTGGTCCGGTACAGAACATGGCGCTGGTGCATACCGGCGATCTGGCCTTCGGCTTCACCACCATGGGTCCGGCCCAGGATGCGCTGGAGGGCAAGAGCCCGCTGGCTCCAGGCATGCCGCTGGACAATGCCTGTGCGATCTTCCCGATGTTCGAAACCCCGTTCTCGCTGGCGGCGCTGGGCAACTCCGGGATCAACAGTGTCAGTGACATTCCGCGCGGTACCCGGATCGGCTTCGGCCCGGCCGGCTCGACCGCCGACAGCTACTTCCCGCGCATGCTGGAAACCCTGGGCGCTAACTTCAGCCGGCGCAACGGCAGCTGGGCCGACCTGGGTGGGCAGATGCAGGATGGCCTGCTGGGCATGGTCGGCTTCGCCGCCGGGGTGCCGATTCCGACCATCAGCCAACTGGAAGTGCAGACCTCGGTCAACGTGATCTCCTTCAGCGAAGAGGAAGTGGCACAACTGACCGCCAACTTCCCGGTCTCCGAGTTCATCATTCCGGCCGGTACCTACAACACCCTCAAGCAAGATGCCCGCGCCGTGGCCATGTGGAACTTCGCGGTTGCCAACTGTGATCTGCCGGAAAGCTTCGTCTATGAAGTCACCCGTCTGACCATGGAAAACAACGCCCGCATGGTCTCGATCCATCAGGCCGCGATGACCAGCATTCCTGAGAACCTGGACAAGAACAGCGTGCTGCCCTGGCACCCAGGTGCGGCGCGCTGGTTCGCCGAGAACGGCCACAGCATCGACCCGGCCCTGATCAAGTAAGCGACCCATTCCTTGCCCACTGCCACCCCGCCCAACGCGGGGTGGATCGAGCCCTTGCAGGTGTCCCATGACCCAGTCCACCACTGCCCATACCCCTGAAGATCCACGCCTGAGCGAACGGCCGCCAGCCCCGGTGCTGGTTGAAGGCGTCGACGACGAGCCGGTCGAAGGCAATCGCCGGATGTTTCACGGCTGGCTGCTGCGCGCGGTTGCGCTGCTGGCTATCGCCTATTCGGCGTTCCATCTCTATGTCCTGAATATCGCGCCGATGGAAACCTGGAGTTTCCGTATCATCCACGTGGCCGGTGCCCTGATCCTCGGCTTTCTGCTGTTCTCCGGCAGCCGCTTCAGTGACAGCCCAGCGCGGCGCCAGCGCTGGCTGGACGCCGCCGCACTGCTGGCCCTGCTGCCGGCGCTGTACGCGTTGTGGCAAAGTTTCGCCATGTACCTGCTGCTGCAGGACGGCGCCATGCGGGTGCCGGTCGAGATCGAGGTCTGGCATTACGGTTGGCCGCTGCTGGCCGCCAGCGCCGTGGGCATCGTGCTCGGCTGGCTGCAATGCCAGCGCCGCAGCCGCTTCAGCCTGCCGGATCTGGTGTTGATCGTCTGCGCCCTGGCCAGCGCCGGCTATTTTCTGGTGGTGTTCAACTCGCCGATGCGTATGAGTACCGGCACGCCATTTGCTCCGGTTGGCATGACCTTCGCCGCCGTGGCCGGCACCGCGCTGATCATGGAACTGACCCGCCGGGTCGCCGGCCTGGCCCTGGTGATCATTGCCCTGCTGTTCGTTGGCTATGTGTTTGCCGGCCCACACCTGCCGAGCTTTCTTGGCTATCCGGGCCTGAGCCTGCAGCGCTTCTTCAGCCAGGTCTATACCGACATCGGCGTGCTTGGCCCGACCACAGCGGTCTCCTCGACCTACATCATCCTGTTCATCATCTTCGCCGCCTTCCTGCAGGCCTCCAAGGTCGGTGATTACTTCGTCAACTTCGCCTTCGCGGTCGCCGGACGTTCGCGCGGCGGGCCGGCCAAGGTCTCGATCTTCGCCTCCGGTCTGATGGGCATGATCAACGGCACCAGCGCCGGCAATGTGGTGTCCACCGGCTCGCTGACCATCCCGCTGATGAAGAAGGTTGGCTACAACAAAAAGACCGCTGGCGCGGTCGAAGCGGCAGCTTCCACCGGGGGGCAGATCATGCCGCCGATCATGGGTGCCGGGGCCTTCATCATGGCCGAGATCACCGGTATTCCCTATACCGAGATCGCCATTGCGGCGGTGATTCCGGCGATCCTGTATTTCGCCTCGGTGTACTTCATGGTTGATCTGGAGGCAGCCAAGACCGGCATGCGCGGCATGCGCAAGGACGAGTTGCCAGTGCTGTCCAAACTGCTGCGCCAGGTGTATCTGTTCGTGCCGATCCTGATTCTGATCGTGGCGCTGTTTCTCGGCTACTCGGTGATCCGCGCCGGTACCCTGGCCACGGTCGCGGCGGCGGTCGTCAGTTGGCTGTCACCGAACAAGATGGGGCTGCGCGGCATTCTGCGAGCATTGGAGCTGGCCGGCATCATGTCGATCCAGATCATCGTGGTCTGCGCCTGTGCCGGGGTGATCGTCGGCGTCATCGCCCTGACCGGGGTCGGTGCGCGGTTCTCCTCGCTGCTGCTGGGCCTGGCCGATGCCAGCCAGTTGCTGGCGCTGGTGTTCGCCATGCTGATCTCAATCATTCTCGGCATGGGCATGCCAACCACTGCCGCCTATGCGGTAGCTGCATCGGTGGTGGCGCCGGGGCTGATCCAGCTCGGTATCGACCCGCTGACCGCGCACTTCTTCGTGTTCTACTTCGCGGTGGTCTCGGCCATTACCCCGCCGGTGGCTCTGGCATCGTTCGCCGCCGCCGGGATTTCCGGAGCCAATCCGATGCAGACCTCGATGGCTTCGTTCAAGATTGGCCTGGCGGCCTTCATCGTACCGTTCATGTTCTTCTACAACGGCGCCCTGCTGATGAACGCCAGCTATCTGGCGATTGCCCAGGCGCTGGTCACCGCCAGCATCGGTGTCTACCTGCTGTCGGCCGGCGTCCAGGCCTGGTTCCTGCGTCAGGCGGCCAACTGGCCGGTGCGCGCGCTGCTGATCGGCGCCGCCTTCCTGATGATCGCCGGCGGACTGGTCACCGATCTGCTGGGAATAGGCACCGCCATTGCTGCCTTTGTGCTGCAGCGCCAGTTCAGCCGCCCGGCACCATTACCGCAGGCCTGAACCCGAGCACCCGCCGGCCCTGCGTCGGCGGGTTGTTCCCACCCTCCCGGACCGCTACTCTGAGGTCCATACCCCTTTGGCAACACAACCATGAACTACCGCATCTGGCTACCCCTGAGCATCCTGCTAAGCAGCCTGCTGGCCTGGCAGCTCGGCGGGCTGTTCGGCTACCGGCAACTGGAACGGGAAAGCCGCGAGGATGCCTTCCGCTACGGTCAGTTGCTCGGCAACGAGATCAAACGCTATGAACCGATCGTCGCTCTGGCGGCTCAGCATCCACTGCTGGCTGAAACCCTGCGTCGTCCAGACGATGCGCCGCTGATCCTCGAGGCCAACCTGATCATGCAACTGATGGCGACCATCGTCGCCAGTTCCGATGTGTATCTGCTCGACCCGCAAGGTCTGGTGATCGCCGCCAGCAATTACCAGCAGCAAGACAGTTTCATTGCCCAGGATCTCAGTTACCGGCCCTATTTCATCGACGCCCTGGCCCAGCACCAGGGCCAGTTCTATTTTGCCTTGGGCACCACCTCGGCCGTGCGCGGGTTGTATTTCGCCTATCCGATCCTGGCGGACCAGCAGGCGATCGGGGTGATCGCCATGAAAGTCCAGGTCGATGAACTGGAAGCCCAGTGGCGCCGCCCTTCGGCCAGCCCGGCCACAGAGATGCTGGTACTCGACAACTACGGCATCAGCTTTCTGGCCAGCCGCCCCGAATGGCTGTATCAGGCCTTCGAGCCACTGACCAAGGCCCAACGCGAGCGACTGGCCAGTGAGCGCCGTTACGCTGACCAACCACTGCCAGTGCTGCCACTGCGCCGGCTTGGTCAGCCGCTGGGCAGCACAGCGCTGAGTGAGCGACTGCAAATCGACGAAAACGGCAGCTGGCGCGAGTATCTGCGGGTACGTCATGAGGTGGCCGAGCAGGGCTGGAGCCTGAATGTACTGGTTGAGACAACACCGGTACGCTGGGTGCGGCTGCGCTTTGTGCTAGGTGCGCTGGTGCTGCTGACCGGCGTGCTGAGCATCGGCCTGTACCTGCGCGAGCGCTACCGGCGTGAAGCCGAACTGGCCGAACGTGGCGTGCAGCTGGAGCAACGGGTTGCCGAGCGAACCGCTGATCTCAAGACCAGCAACCAGCAGTTGCGCGCTGAAATTGCCGAACGCCAGCGTGCTGAACACGAGCTCAAGGCCACCCAGCAGGAGCTGATCCAGGCCGCCAAGCTGGCGGTATTGGGGCAGATGTCGGCGGGCCTCAATCACGAACTCAATCAGCCGCTGACCGCCCTGCAAGGCTACGCCAGCAACAGCCGGCGGTTCCTGCAACGTGGCGATACGGCGATGGTCGAAGCCAACCTGGGCGAAATCCTTGCCCTGTGCGAGAAAATGGCCGAGCTGATTCGCCAGTTCAAGGTGTTCGCCCGCAAGTCAGAAGGGCTGCCGAGTCAGGTCGACCTGCGCCTACCAATCGACGCTGCACTGAAGTTGCTGTTCAGCCGCAATGACGGTGCGACGCCCGAGATTCACTGGCAGCGCCCAGAACAACCGGTGATGGTACACGGTGACCTGATCCGCATCGAACAGGTCATGGTCAATCTGCTGAGCAACGCCGTGCAGGCAGTGGATGGCAGTGCCCAACCACGCATCGACATCGATCTGCACCTGTATGATGACCAGGTCGAATGCCGGGTACGCGACAACGGCCCGGGCCTGCCGGCCAATAGCGAGCAGGTGTTCGAGCCGTTCTTCACCACCAAGCCGCTGAAACAGGGGCTGGGGTTGGGACTGTCAATCTCGCGGCAGATCTCCGAGGCGCTCGGTGGTAGTCTGATTGGCCAGAACCGCGCCGATGGTGGTGCCGAATTCATCATGTCCCTGCGCCGACGCCAGGCCAACGAGAACCCAGCATGAGTGAAACCCGGGTCATTTTCATCGACGACGATGCCGCCATTCGCCAGGTCATGGCCCAGACCCTGGCCCTGGAGGAACTGCCGGTCGAGTGTTTTGCCGACGGCGCTGCGGCGCTGACACACCTGGATGCCAACTTTCCCGGTGTAGTGCTGTGTGACTATCACATGCCCGGCATGGATGGTCTGGCGGTGCTGCAGGCGCTGAAACGGATCGACGACAGCATTCCGCTGATAATCCTCACCGGCCAGGGCGACATCAGCACAGCGGTGGCGGCCATGCGCGAAGGCGCTTACGACTTCATCGAGAAGCCGTTCCACCAGGACGGCCTGCTGGAAATCCTCAAACGCGCGCTGGAAAAGCGCCAACTGGCGCTTGAGAACCGCCAGCTCAAGCAGCAACTGCGCAGCCTGGCAATGCCTGGCCCGCGCCTGCGCGGCGACTCACCCGCCATGCGCCGGGTGCTGGCAATGATCGATCCGCTGCTCGATACCAACGCCGACATTCTCCTGCGCGGCGAAACCGGCTCCGGCAAGGATGCCCTGGCTCGCTATATCCACGAGAACAGTCCACGTCGCGAACACAACTTCGTCGCCATCAACTGCGGTGCAATTCCGGAGAACCTGATCGAGAGCGAACTGTTCGGCCATGAGGCTGGCGCCTTTACCGGCGCCGAAGGCAAACGCATCGGCAAGTTCGAACACGCCCACCAGGGCACCCTGTTTCTCGACGAGCTGGAAAGCATGCCGCTGGCGTTGCAGGTCAAGCTGTTGCGGGTGTTGGAGGAACGCAAGGTCGAACGCCTGGGCAGCAACCAGTTGCAAACGGTCGATGTGCGGGTAATCGCCGCCACCAAGAGCGATCTCAAGCAACTCAGTGATGCCGGCGAATTTCGGGCCGACCTTTACTACCGGCTCAACGTGGTACAAATCGACATTCCGCCGCTGCGCGCACGCAAGGAAGATATCCCACTGCTGTTTCACCACTTCGCCCTGATCGCCGCTGCCCGCTACGACCGCGACAGCGTGCCACTGGATACGGCCCAGGCTGCCCGGCTGATGCAGCACGACTGGCCCGGCAACGTCCGCGAGCTGCGCAATCTGGCCGAGCGCTACGTACTGATGGGACCACTGGCGCTGGAGCCGGGCGACGCCAGCTTCAGCGATGAACTGCCGGCCGGCCAGAGTCTGGCCGAGCTGATGGACGGCTACGAGCGCTCACTGCTGATCACCACCCTGCAGGCCTGCCAGGGCAGCCTCAAGGCCACCATGCTGCGCCTGGGTATCGCCCGCAAGACCCTGTACGAGAAGATGAAGCGCCACGGTCTGGACAAGGCCCAGTTCCGCGACTAAGACCGAAGGCCCAGCCCGGCCGCAGCAGGGCACGGGCACTCGACCTGTTACCCTCAATGTTCATCTGGCCGGCGCTGACGCTCGTAGAGAAAGCGCAGCACTTCGGAGCGGTACTGGTTGTAGCGGGCATCGCTGGCCAGCGCCAGACGATCACGCGGGCGCTCCAGGTCGATACTCAAGACCTCACCGACCTTGGCCGCCGGGCCATTGGTCATCATCACGATCTTGTCCGACAACAGCACAGCTTCGTCGACGTCGTGGGTCACCATCAGCACGGTGTTGTTCAGCTCAGCCTGGATCGCCATCACCGAGTCCTGCAGATGAGCACGGGTCAGCGCGTCGAGCGCGCCGAACGGCTCATCCATCAGCAGCACTGTAGGCTCCATCGCCAACGCCCGGGCAATCCCGACCCGCTGCTTCATGCCCCCGGAGATTTCCGCCGGGTATTTGTGCATCGCATGGTCCATGTGCACCAGCTTAAGGTTGTGCTCGATCCATTCGCGCATTTCCTTGCGGCTCTTGCGTCCCTTGAAGATCGCCTTCACCGCCAGCTCGACATTCTGGTAGCAGGTCAGCCAGGGCAACAAAGCGTGGTTCTGGAACACCACCGCCCGGTCCGGCCCCGGCTGGGTCACTTCCCGCCCTTCCAGAATGGCGCCACCCTCGGTAGCCTGCAGCAGGCCGGCGACGATGTTCAGTACGGTCGATTTGCCGCAGCCGGAGTGGCCGATGATCGATACGTACTCGCCCTTGGCGATTTTCAGGTTGACCCGGTCCAGCGCGCGGAAGCTGCCGCCGCGTACCGGGAAGTCGATGGATACTCCGCTCAGGTCAAGGAAGGAGCGGATTGTCGCTGGCTCGGTCTGGGCCGCCTGCTGCGGCTCGCTGACAAGATCCTTGATAGCGTGAAGGACTGACATGTTGTGCTCTCCTGTACTCATTCGCTACTCATTGGGCCGCGGTTTTGTCGTGGGACAGGCATTTCTGCAGAGTGACCATCAGCCAGTCGAGCAGAAAGCCGATGATGCCAATCGCCAGCACCGCCACCATGATCCGCCCCAGCGAGTTGGAGCTGCCGTTCTGGAACTCGTCCCAGATGAACTTGCCCAGGCCTGGGTTCTGCGCCAGCATTTCGGCGGCGATCAGGACCATCCAGCCGATCCCCAGCGAAATCCGCAGACCGGTGAACATCATCGGCAGGGCCGCGGGAATGGCGATCTTGAAAATCCGGGTGACCAACGGCAGGCGGATCACCCGGCCGACATTGATCCAATCGCGATCGATAGAAGCCACCGCCACCGCCGTGTTAATCAGCGTCGGCCATAGCGAGCAGAGCATCACGGTGATCGCCGAGGTGACGAACGCGCGCTGGAACCAGGGGTCGTCAGAGACATACACGGCGCTGACCACCATGGTCACAATCGGCAGCCAGGCCAATGGCGACACTGGTTTAAGCACCTGTACCAGCGGGCTGATCGCCCCATACAAACGCGGACTCAGACCACAGGCTACGCCAATCGGGATCGCCACCAGACTGGCCAGGACGAAACCGGCGAAGACGGTCTTCAGACTGGTGAAAATCTGATCGACAAAGGTCGGCTTGCCGGTGTAGCTGCGCCAGCGCACTTCAGCGTTGGGGTCGGCTTCCAGTAGCCGGGCGTTGCGTTCGACCTGACGCTCGAGAAAGGCCCGCTCACGCCCGCGCTCGGCCTGATGCTCGGCATACAGGTTGCCGGCCTGCTCCCAGACCTGAACGGGGCCAGGCAAGTCGCCCAGGCTGGTCTTGACCTGGGCCGCCAGCGCCGACCACAGCAGCAGGAAGATTGCGATCGCCAGCAGCGGCAGACCGACCCGGTTGAACAGCTCACCGAGCTGTTCGCGCAGGTTCTCGCCGCGCACCAGGCGCACCACCGGCACCATCCAGGTGAAGCCGGTCATTTCAAGGTAGTGAATCAGTCGATTGGTCATGTTCATGCACCTCAGCCCGGCCCCGCAGCCGCGGGGCCAAGGCGTTTCAGAGTTTCTGCTCGCCCTTGAGTCCGATCGTCAGGCTGTTGAGGTAGTCGTTGGGGGTTCGGCCATCGAACACCACACCGTCGATAAACTCGCTCTGCGGCGCCCGCATGCCGTCTTCCGTGGCGAAGTCGGGGAACACCGAGGCCGGCAGCTTGCCTTCGGCGATCAACGCCTCGGCGGCCTGGCGGTAGACTTCCGGGCGATAGACTTTCTTGGCCATGTCCAGATACCAGCTGTCAGGCTTGTGCTCGGGGATCTGGCCCCAACGGCGCATCTGGGTCAGGAACCAGATGGCATCGGAGTAATAGGGATAGGTCGCGTGGTGACGGAAGAACACGTTGAAGTCCGGCACCTCGCGCTTATCACCCTTCTCGTATTCGAAGGTGCCGGTCATCGAGTTGGCGATTACCGCCTCGTCCGCGCCGACATAGTGCGGCTGGGCCAGGATCTTCACCGCCTCGGCGCGGTTGGCGTTATTGTCGGCATCCAACCAGTGGGCGGCCCGGATCAGCGCCTTGACCACGGCAATGTGGGTGTTGGGATGCTGTTCGGCCCAGCTGTTGCTGACCCCGAACACCTTCTCCGGGTTGTTGCGCCAGATCTCGTAGTTGGTGATCACCGGCACCCCGATGCCCATGAACACCGCTTGCTGGTTCCACGGCTCACCAACGCAGTAGCCATGAATAGTGCCGGCCTGAAGCGTGGCCGGCATCTGCGGCGGCGGGGTAACCGAGAGCAGCACCTCGGCATCCAGCTGGCCGGAAGTATCACCTTTGTGCGGGGCGTAATAGCCGGGATGAATACCGCCAGCAGCCAGCCAATAACGCAGCTCGTAGTTGTGGGTCGAGACCGGGAACACCATGCCCATCTGGAAGCGCTGCCCGCGATCGCGGAAACCCTCGACTACCGGCTTGAGGTAGTCAGCCTTGATCGGATGTACCGGCTTGCCGTTCTCGTGCGGAATATGCGGTTTCATCGCCTCCCAGACTTCGTTGGAAACAGTGATCGCATTACCGTTGAGATCCATGGAAAAGGCGGTAACCACATGGGCCTCGGTACCAAACCCAATGGTTGCTCCAATCGGCTGGCCGGCCAGCATGTGCGCACCGTCCAGTTCGCCATCGATCACCCGGTCGAGCAACACCTTCCAGTTGGCCTGGGCCTCAAGGGTGACGAACAGCCCTTCATCCTCGAAATAACCGCGCTCGTAGGCAATCGCCAGCGGTGCCATATCGGTCAGTTTGATAAAGCCGAACTTCAGATCTTCTTTCTCCAGCGGCCCGGCAGCCTGAGCCAGTGCGCTGCTCAACAGTCCAACCCCCAGCAGCGCTGTCGCCAGTCGCCGGCCAATGGTCGCTAACCCCGGGTGTGCCCGATTACCTGCATGTGACATGGAATAGCTCCTCGATAAAGTGTTGGTTCGCCGATCAGGACGCAGGCCGGACTCCTCGATGCAGGCACAAAAAAAGGCGTCCACGTTCACAACCCTGTTCACGGTCGTGTCGGTGGACGCCTTTGCCCTGAGATCAAATTGTCAGGCCGGCCGCCTCATCTGCATGCCTTGCCCCTGTCCCGAATAAAGCAATGGCTGTACCAACTTTTATCAACTCACTGAAATTCATAGATAAAAACAGTCTTTGGAACCGGCGCCAAGGGCACCCATGCCTGCTGGCGGTGCGCATCAACGTTCTGACGCACTGTGCTTGTGCAAGGTCTGATCAGGCCGGCCAAGGTGGTATCATGGATCGCCTGATCAACCGCGCAGTCCAAGGAATACCCATGCCCCACTCTCTCCTGTCACTGGCCGAACGCATGCCCAAGGCCGAACTGCACCTGCATATCGAGGGCAGTCTGGAGCCTGAACTGGTGTTCCAACTGGCCGAGCGCAACCAGGTCAAACTGGCCTATGCCGATATCGACAGCCTGCGCGCAGCCTATGCGTTCAGCAATCTGCAGGACTTTCTCGATGTCTATTACGCTGGCATGTCGGTACTGCTGACCGAGCAGGATTTCTTCGACCTGACCTGGGCCTATTTGACCCGCGTGCAACAAGACAACGTGGTGCACGTGGAGATTTTCTTCGACCCGCAGGCGCACCTGGAGCGTGGCGTCGGTCTGGACGTGCAGATTGGTGGCATCCGTCGGGCCCTGGAACAGGGCAAGCGCGAACTGGGCATCAGCTTCCGGTTGATCCTGTCGTTCCTGCGTCATCTGAGCGAAGACAGCGCCCTCGAAACTCTGGAACTGGCCCAGCCGTTCGCTGAGCAGATCGACGGCTTTGGCCTCGACTCCTCCGAACGCGGGCATCCGCCGAGCAAATTCGCCCGGGTGTTCGCCCGCTGCCAGCAACTGGGTTACAAGATCACCGTGCACGCCGGTGAAGAAGGCCCGCCCGAGTATGTCTGGGAGGCGCTGGACCTGCTCAAGGTTGATCGCATCGACCACGGCAACCGAGCACTGGAAGATGACGCGCTGGTACGCCGGCTGGCCGCCGATGGCCTGACCCTGACCGTCTGCCCGCTCTCCAATCTCAAGCTGTGTGTGGTCGACGACCTGCGCCAGCACCCGATCCTGCGCATGCTCGATCTGGGCCTGAAGGCCACGGTCAACTCCGACGACCCTGCCTACTTCGGCGGTTACATCGGCGACAACTACCGGGCCCTGATCGAACACCTGTCGCTGACCCGCGAACAGCTGTACCAGCTCGCACGCAACGCCTTCGAGGGCGCCTGGCTCGATGAGCCAAGCAAACAGCGCCACCTGCAACGCCTGGAGCAGGTGTTCGCTGAGACGGGCAATTGACCGGCGGGCAGCGATACCCTTTGTCTTGACCACGACAATCGGCCACAATACGCGCCGATTGTCCTTTACCTCCGCCTGGAGCCGGCTGGCGCTGATGTGCCGTGGCTCCCTGCCTCAGCACGAACCGAACAGCACATGTCCAACGCCATCGCCAAAGAAGTCGCCAAGCGCCGTACCTTCGCCATCATCTCGCACCCGGATGCGGGTAAAACCACCATCACCGAACGGCTGCTGCTGATGGGCCAGGCGATCAACGTCGCCGGTACGGTCAAGGCGCGCAAATCCGACCGCCATGCCACTTCCGACTGGATGGCGATGGAGAAGCAGCGCGGTATATCGGTCAGCACCTCGGTGATGCAGTTCCCCTACCGCGAGTGCATGATCAACCTGCTCGACACCCCCGGTCACGAGGACTTTTCGGAAGACACCTACCGTACCCTGACTGCGGTCGACTCGGCGTTGATGGTGCTCGACGGCGGTAAAGGGGTCGAGCCACGGACCATCGCCCTGATGGAAGTCTGCCGACTGCGCGACACCCCGATCGTCAGCTTCGTCAACAAGCTCGACCGCGATATCCGCGACCCTATCGAACTGCTCGACGAGATCGAGGCGGTACTCAACATCAAGGCCGCACCGATCACCTGGCCAATCGGCTGCTACAGGGATTTCAAGGGTGTCTATCACCTGCAGGGCGACTACATCATCGTCTACCAGCCTGGCCACGGCCATGAGCGTACCGAGCAGCAGCGGATTCAGGGGTTGGACTCGGCCGAGGCTCGCGACTATCTGGGCGATGACTACGACAACTTCGTTGAAGAACTGGAGCTGGTGCAGGGCGCCTGCCACAGTTTCGAGCCCGAGGCCTTTCTCAAGGGCGAGATGACCCCGGTATTCTTCGGTACCGCACTGGGCAACTTCGGTGTCGATCAGGTGCTGGACGCGGTTGTCGACTGGGCGCCGGCGCCGCTGCCGCGGCCGGCCAACGAGCGCCAGGTGGAAGCCACCGAGGCCCCGTTCACCGGCTTTATCTTCAAGATCCAGGCCAACATGGATCCCAAGCACCGCGACCGGATTGCCTTCATGCGCATCTGTTCCGGCCACTACGAAAAGGGCATGAAGCTGCACCAGGTACGCACCGGTAAGGATGTCCGGATTGCCGACGCCCTGACCTTCTTCGCGGCCGAGCGCGAGCATCTTGAAGAGGCCTGGGCCGGCGATATCATCGGCCTGCACAACCACGGCACCATCCAGATCGGCGACACCTTCACCGAGGGTGAAAAGCTCGGTTTCACCGGCATCCCGCACTTCGCCCCGGAGCTGTTCCGCCGGGTACGGCTGAAAGACCCGCTGAAATCCAAGCAGTTGCGTCAGGGGCTGCAGGAACTGGCCGAGGAAGGTGCGACCCAGGTGTTCTTCCCCGAGCGCAACAACGACATCATTCTCGGCGCGGTCGGGGTTCTGCAGTTCGATGTGGTCGCCAGCCGGCTGAAGGAAGAGTACAAGGTCGAGTGTCTGTACGAGCCGATCAACGTCTGGTCAGCACGCTGGATCGAGTCGGACGACAAGAAGAAACTTGAGGAGTTTCGCAACAAGGCGGTTGAGAACCTGGCAGTCGATGGCGGCGGTCACCTGACCTACCTGGCCCCGACCCGGGTCAACCTGAGTCTGACCGAAGAGCGCTGGCCAGACATCCGCTTCCGTGCTACCCGCGAGCATCACTGAGGCCGCAGGCAACGCTGACCCCATGGGGTCAGCGTCAGCCCGGTTCCTAGAACGCCACCTGCCCCATCAACCAGAACTTCTCGGTATCGACAAAGAAGTCATCCGCCGAATAGCGCGCATACTTGGCGGTCAGATTAACCTTGCCGATGGCCTTGCTCGCCTGCAGGTTGACCTCGCTGCCGTAGTCGATGCTGCCACGATCGGACTTGAAGTCATGATAGGCGGCCATCAGCCCCACGCCGTAGACTGACCCGCCCAGTTTCACATGGCGGTCGCGCAGGCCGTTGGCCGGTGTGACCAGGAACACGTCCGCCCAGCCATTGAAGGCGTGGGCAGTGGCCAGCGGGGTGCTGAAGGCACTGTCCTTGACGCCCAGGACCTCATAACCGGCCCGTCCAGTGATCCCGGCATACTGCAACCCCAGCTCGGCAAACTTGTAGCGGGCATTGACACCCTGACTGTCCTGATAGTCATCCTGACGCGCCCACTCCAGGGTATAGAGCAGCTTGCTGCTCTCGGCGAGCTGGTAGCCACCGGAGAAACGCAGGCCCTTGGTAGCGCTGGAACTGGCCGGCGTATCCTGATCTTCCAGGAAATAACCGTAGGCGGTCAGGGTGCCCAGCCCAAACCCGCTGTAGGAAGCATTGAGCAGGTGGGACTTCATGTCGATCTCACCACGCGGCGAGTCCTTGCCGAAGATCCGGTGCACCTTGTCGAGATAGGCGTAGGACAGCGTGGTGTCGGGCAGCGAACGGTTGACCACGGTAAAGGCATCGAAGGTCTGCTCGTTCTGGCGCCAGCCAACATTGCCAATGAACCGGGCATTGTCATAGATAATCCGCTGGCGACCATACTTGAACAGCGTATCGCTCAGCCCGGCATAGCTGAGAAAGGCCTGATTAACCTCGGTGCCCTTGGGGTCAGCAACCACCGGGTACTGGGTCTTGGCGCTCGGACGCAGGCTCGCATCGTTGTAGCGCTGCTCACCCAGCACACTGACATTATCGAACTCGACAAAGGCTCCCAGCCCCTGCCAGGTGCCGGTGGCGTAGTTGAGCCGGGTACGCAAAGTCGAGGCATGGGCGTTACGATCAAAATTGTCCTGATCGACCCGCTCATAGCGATAGCGCAGATCCAGCCCGGCCTTGCCCTCGGTCAGCGCCTCCCACAGCGACGGACTGTCAGCGTGAGCTGCCGAACTGGCACCGGCCAGCAGCACGGCCAGGCTCAAGAGGGTTTTGCGTGGTGTTTGAAAATGGATGCTCATCGTGGTTTCTCCCCCAGGTGATGGCAAAAAACGCGCACAAAAAAAAGCGTCCACCCAATTGCTTCCCGAAGGAGCAGTTGTGTGGACGCCTTTGCCCAGAAATATTGGTTTGGCCAGAAGCATCGCCGCTGGCCGCTGCTGCCGCAGCAAAGCCCGTGCCAGTAACAATAACGTCATGTTTTTCAAGCCGAAGTCTTCCTGGCTTAATCGAACTCAAGGGCCGGAGCGCTCCGCCAGCGCGCAGTGCGGGCAGTCCGGCACCCGTTCTGGTGCACTGCGATGATCAACAAGCCTGATGAGCTTCACCTTGATGGGCATCAAAATCTTGCAGTCACCACCCACAGGCGCGAAGCTACCCCCATGAACTACATCGACACTCACACTCATCTGGACTTCCCCGACTTCGATCCGGATCGCGAGCAGGTGCTGGCCGATAGCCGGCGCCTGGGGGTGCGGCGCTTGCTGGTGATGGGGGTCTATCGCGACAACTGGGAGCGCTTGTGGACGCTGGTGCAAGCGCACCCGCAGCTATATGCCGCCTTCGGCCTGCATCCGATCTATCTGGAGCAGCACCGCCCCGAGCATCTGAAGGAGCTGCGTACCTGGCTGGAGCGCCTGAGCGGGCACCCCAAGTGTTGCGCCGTCGGTGAAATCGGGCTCGACTACTTCATCAGCGAGCTGGACCGCGAGCGCCAGCAAGAGCTGTTCGAAGCCCAACTGCAACTGGCCGCCGAGTTCGAGTTACCGGTACTGCTGCATGTGCGCCGGGCCCATGCCGCGACCATCGCTACTCTCAAGCGCTGGCGACTCAAGCGTGCCGGCATCATCCACGCCTTTGCCGGCAGCCGCGAGGAAGCGCGTGAATATATCAAGCTTGGCTTCAAGCTCGGCCTGGGCGGCGCCGCTACCTGGCCCCAGGCCCAGCGGCTGCGCCGGGTCGTTGCCGAATTACCGCGCGAGGCGCTGGTACTGGAGACCGATGCCCCGGACATGGCTCCCAGCTTTCAGGCCCATCAACGCAACAGCCCGCAGTGGCTGCCCGAAATCGCCCGACAGTTGGCTGAACTGCGCGGCGAATCAGCAGAAGAGTTCGCCAACGCCTGCCTGCATAACAGTTGTGAATTATTCGGCTGGCCGGCCACGCCAATGCCCTCAGGCTAAAGCTCTGGTAGAGTCTGGAGATGAGGAAAACTGAGTTGGGAGGACACCTATGATCCTGGGGATTGCCCTGTTACTGATCTGGCTGATTTTGCTGATCCGTTTTCCCCGTGTCATGGTCCCGGCCAGCGGCGTACTGGTGGCCCTGGCTCTGCTGCTGGCGGCTGGAGTCGGACTCAAGCAGTGGTTCGACGGTCGTAGCGCAGCGCAACTGGAGATTCGCATTGAGTACCTGCCCGAGGCCTGCGATTTTGGCCGTCCGCTACAGGTGCACATCGAAAACCGGGGCGAGCGCACCGCCAGCAGAATCAGTTGGCAACTGCTGGCAACTCAGCCGGGCTACAGCAGCAACCTACTGGATGTTGCAGTGACCGCGACCAGTTACCAGATCGACCAGCCGCTGGCCTCCGGGGAAAGCTGGCAGCGCTGCTATGCGGTCCCGCGGCTGCGCAGCGGCTATCGCGCACCCGATCTGGAGTACCGCGCTGACCGAGTCCGCGCCGAATTCCGACGTTAATCTACAAATTACACCAAGAACAATAAGGAAAACCGTATGAGCCAACCCGTTGCATTGATCACCGGCTGCTCCACCGGCATTGGCCAGGCCCTGGCCAATGTCTGCCTCGATGAAGGCTATCAGGTCTGGGCCACCGCTCGCCGCCCGGAAACTCTGGCGCCACTGGTCGAGCGCGGCGCGATTGCCGTCGAACTTGATGTCAATGACGCCAGCCAGATTAACGCCTGCGCCGAACGCCTGCGCCAGCAGGCCGGACGTCTGGACCTGCTGATCAACAATGCCGGTTATGGTGCCATGGGGCCGGTTCTGGATGCCGACCGCGACACCTTGCTCAAGCAGTTCGATACCAATGTCTTCGCCCCGATCCAGTTGGTACGGGCCACTGCCGACCTACTGCGCGAGGCCAAGGGCCTGATCGTTAACATCGGCAGCGTCTCAGGGGTAACCACCACCCCGTTCTCTGGGGTCTACTGTGCGTCCAAGGCCGCGCTGCATGCGCTGTCTGACGCCCTGCGCCTGGAACTGCACCCGTTCGGTATCAAGGTGTTGACCGTGCAGCCAGGGGCGATCGCCTCGGACTTCGGCAATAACGCCACTGCTGCCATCACCATGGACGAAAGCTCCTGGTTCAAACCCTGGGAGAAGGCCGTGCAGGCACGGGCCAAGGCTTCGCAGAAGTCGACCTCGACCTCGGCGCTGGATTTCTCCCGAGAACTGATGAGCTATATCAAGAATCCGCTGCGCCCGGAAGTCGCGCTGATCGGCACCAGCAGCCGCAGCATGGTCCGGATGAAGCGCTGGCTACCAACCTCGATTCTCGACAAACAGTTGCGCAAGCGCTTCGGCCTGGACAACAGTGCCAGCTGAGCCGTGAGGCGTTCAGACCCTCAACCGTAGAGAATTCCCTCCGCCTGCCGGTCAGCAATCTCAGCCGGCGAGCGGCCCTCGGCCTGGCTCTGGGCAAAGATACTGTCGAGCCTATCGCCAATCTGGCGGATGCGCAGCGCGATTTCCCCCTTGCTCATGCCTTTGTGGGTGAGCGCCACATACAGCAGTCCACCGGCATTGATCACATAATCCGGGGTATACAGGATACCCCGGGCGTCCAGCAGATCGGCGGCATCGGCATCGGCGAGCTGATTGTTGGCAGCGCCGGCCACAGCGGCACAGCGCAACTGGCCGATACTCATGGCATTGAGCACCCCACCCAGACCACAGGGAGTAAAAATATCGCAAGGGGCTTCAAAAACTGCATCCAGCGCCACCGGCTGGGCGCCCAGTTCGTCCACCACCAGGCGAACCTTGCCAGCATCCAGATCGGCGACCAGCAACTCCACCCCTTCGGCAACCAGTAGCTCAGCCAGCGCATGGCCGACATTACCCAGCCCCTGAAGCATAATGCGCACACCATTGAGGTCATCCTGGCCAAGCCGGGCCCGGGCTGCGGCACGAATGCCAGCCAACACCCCGAGCGCAGTCTGCGGCGAAGGATCGCCGGCCCTGGTGGTGCTGGTGACATGCTGGGTTTGCTGAGCAATGCAGTCCATGTCGGCCGGACTGGTGCCACTGTCGACGGCGGTGATATAGCCCCCGCGCAAGGACTCGATGCAACGACCGAAGGCCTCGAACAGTGCGGCGCGATCCTCGACATGCGGCGGGCGGATGATCACCGACTTGCCACCACCTTGCTCCAGCCCCGCCAGTGCGGCCTTGTAACTCATACCCCGAGCCAACCGCATGGCGTCAGCCACGGCCTCGTCCAGGCTGGCATAGGGCTGGTAGCGACAGCCCCCCAG
Organism: Pseudomonas jilinensis; assembly: GCF_003586265.1. Classification (NCBI taxonomy): domain Bacteria; kingdom Pseudomonadati; phylum Pseudomonadota; class Gammaproteobacteria; order Pseudomonadales; family Pseudomonadaceae; genus Pseudomonas; species Pseudomonas jilinensis. The sequence continues at coordinate 35,115 of NZ_QJSA01000003.1, forward strand.
CGCCGGGCCAAGGCGGGTATTGTGAATCGCAATGATGGCCTCCAGGCCAGTCGCTGCATCGGTGAAGAAGTGCAGGGCTTCCATTCGTTCCGATCGCATGGCTGCAAACATGAGGTGCTCTCCTGCTTTTCCGAGATGCCTGAAATAACCATACACACTAATTCTGGTCATTGCCCACTTCGGTTTGGCAAACTTGCCGCGCCTGACTCTGGAGAATAATGACATGCGCTGGTTACTGCCCTTTTTCACCGTACTGCTGATGGTTGGCGTCAGCATTCCCGATGCCGAAGCCCGTCGCCTGGGAGGCGGCAAGAGCTTCGGCAATGCGCCGGCCCATCAAAGCCAGCCGGCCCAGCGCCAACAGGCGCCGCGCGAGCAACAGGCCGCGCCCCGGCAGCAGTCCGGCGCACCCGCCGCCAGCGGTGCCAGCCGCTGGCTCGGCCCACTGGCCGGCATCGCCGCTGGTGGTTTGCTGGCCGCCATGCTGTTTGGTGACGGCTTCAACGGCATTCAGCTGTTCGACATTCTGATTCTCGGCCTGATCGCCTTCATGCTGTTCAAACTGTTCAGCCGCCGCGCTCAGCCGGCGTTGCAGCCACAGGCCGCCGGAGCCAGCCCTGGCGCGATGTTTCGCCAACCAGCAAACGCCTTTGGACCGGCGACCGGTTCGGATACCGTTGCTCCTGGCACACTGCATGCCGCACCGGCCTGGTTCGATGCCCAGAGTTTTTTGCAAGGCGCCGAAGAGCACTTCTACACTCTGCAGCGGCACTGGCGCGACAATGACGTAGCCGGGATGGCCGAGTACATGAGCCCGGAACTGCTGCAAGCGCTGATCCAAGCCCGGGCCGAACAGCCACCGACCGCCAATGGCTTCGTCGAGCAGCTCAGCGTACGCCTGGACGGCGTTGAACAGCGGGATGGTCGGACCCTGGTGACCGTGAGCTTCAACGGTCTGGATCGCGACAGCGTGGAAGACAGCGGCCAGTGGTTTGATGAAAGCTGGGGACTGGAGCGGATCGACGGCGACGGCCAGCCGTGGATCATTGTCGGGATTCGTCAGAACCGCTGATACCGAGCCGGAGGCTGGGGTTATGCTCCAGCCTCCAATAGGCGCTTAACGTCTTACCGGACGCTTCTGCAACTTACGCTGCAACGTCCGCCGGTGCATGCCCAAGGCCCGGGCGGTGGCGGAAATATTGCCTTCGTGCTCGGCCAAAACCCGCTGAATGTGTTCCCATTGCAACCTATCCACCGACATCGGGTGCTCAGGCACCAGAGTTTCCGGGTCAGCCTGTTCGGACAGCAGCGCAGTCAGCACATCATCGGCATCGGCCGGTTTGCACAGATAGTGGGTCGCCCCGCGCTTGATCGCCTCGACAGCAGTGGCGATGCTGGAATAGCCGGTTAGGATCACCACTTTCAATTCCGGATAAAGATCCAGCAGCCGGGGCAGCAAAACCAGCCCCGAATCGCCTTCCATCTTAAGGTCAAGCACGGCATAGTCAGGCCGGTTGGCCTGAGCCAGCTGCATCGCCTCTTCGGCATTGGCCGCTGTCTCGACCCGCAACCCACGCCGGATCAGGGCCCGTGCCATGACCCGGGTAAAGGTCGGGTCATCATCGACCAGTAACAGCAACGGCTGTTCGTCCAACTCAAGCGTTTCGCTCATGATTTCACCTCGGTTGCTATCGGCAGCAGCACTTCGGTCAGGGTACCACCGCCTTCCTGATTGAACAGCCGTACGCTGCCACCAATTCGCTCCACGGCGGCCAGGCTGAGAAACAGTCCCAGACCAAATCCTTTCTTGCCTTTGGTAGTGAGAAACGCGGTTCCCAACTGTTCGGCAATATCCAGCGGTACTCCAGGGCCGTGGTCACGGATGTGCAAACATACCCGCTGCGGGTCCCAGTCCAAGGTGATTTCAATCCCTTCGGCGCAGGCATCGGCAGCGTTATTGAGCAGGTTGAGCACTGCCTGGCCCAGCTCCGGGCTGGCCTGCACCTGCGGCGCCGAGCTGGTCGGCACCGGCAGCCATTGCCAAGAGGCTTCCGGGCGCATCAACTGCCAGCGCGTCAGCAGATTGCGCAACCACTGGTCGACCGGCTCCAGACGTTGCGGCTGGCGGCGATTGTCTTCAGCACTGCGGACCATATGTTGCAGGCTGTCCTTGCACAGTTTCACCTGCTCCTGAAGCAGGGCCAGGTCTTCCCGGGTCTGCGGATCACGGCAATCACTGTGCATGTCCTTGAGCAGAACACTCATGGTCGACAGCGGCGTCGACAGCTCATGCGCAGCCCCGGCGGCGACGCTGGCGATCCCCAGTAACTGGGCGTCGCGCATGCTCTGTTCGCGGCGCTCGGCCAGGCGCTCGGCATGCTGACGCAGAGCGTCGGCCATGCGTACCACGAACAAACTGATCAGCCCGGCGCTCATGGCGAAGTTGAGCCACATGCCGATCACGTGCAAATTGACCAACCCAGCCATGACCGGCAGCTCGAAGGCTTCCAGCGGCTTGTACCAGACCAGCAGTACGCTGTAGGCGGTCACCGCCACACAGGCCAGAAATCCGGTATAAAACCAGGGCAAGGTGGCCGCAGCGATGGTCAGCGGCACCAGATAGTAGGAGACGAAGGGATTAGTCGGCCCACCCGAGTAGTACAGCAGAATGCTATGAATCATCATGTCGAACAGCAGTTGCAGGCTGTATTCGAAGTCGGTCACAGGCCAGCGCTGTGACAGCCGCAACAAGGTCAGGATGCTGACCAGACTGGACACTCCCAGAGTTACCAGCAGCGCCGTCCAGGGCAGCGGAAACCAGCCGCTGACATAGGCGCCGGCCACCGACAGGCTTTGCGCCAACAGCACCAGCAGACGAATCAAGATCAACCGCCAGAGATTCTGCCGGGAAGGTGAAAGCGCCAGGGCGTTGGGACTCATGAGAAACCGCTGTGACACAGAAGGACTCCAGTATAGAGTTGATCCAATGCAGACTTGTGCGACACAGAGTCGCATAAAGCAAGCCCACAGCGTACCTGCAAAGTCGTCAAAAACGGGCGGTCACGGAACCTGAGGCCTGCGCACCAGTCTGAGCCATGACCACTGAACAAGGAGTTCCCATGCGTCAGCTTATTGCCCTACCCCTGCTATTAACCCTGACTCTGGCCGGCACTCATGCGCTGGCCGACAGCCCTCGCTATAACCAGGTCGCGCTACGGGCCGAGGTTCAGCAGTCGGTCAATCATGACACCTTGCGGGTCACTCTGTTCGCCGAAGACCAGGACAGCGACCCAGCCCGCCTGGCCAACCGCATCACCCAGAAGCTGAATCAGGGTCTGGACAACGCGCGCCAGGTAGAAGGCATCAGGGTCAGTAGCGGCAACCGCCGTAGCCAACCTGTCTACGACGAAAAACGCTCACGTATCGTAGCTTGGCGCGAGCGCGGCGAGATCATTCTGGAAGGCAGCGACTTCACCGCTCTGTCCAGCCTGACTGGCCGGCTGCTCAGCGACCTGAGCCTGGGCGACATGCAGTTCAGCCTGTCGCCCTCCAGCCGCCGGGCTACCGAGGATGAGCTGATTCGTGAAGCCATCGAGGCGTTCAAGGCCCGGGCCGAGATTGCCAGCCAGAGCCTGGGCGGTAACGGTTACAAGATCGTCAACCTGAACCTGAACACCCAGTTCATGCCGCCGATTCTACTGCGCAGCGCCCCGAAGATGGCCATGATGGCCGACGCGGAAATGGCCTCGCCAAGCGTGGAAGGCGGCCAGGCCGATGTTACCGTCAGTGCCGATGGGGTGATTGAGGTCAACCTGCCCTAGGGACGCATAAAGGCATAATCCTGATCCTCGTCGAGATTCTCGGCGAGGAACTGCAGTTCATGGGCGATATCCGCCAGACTGCGTTCGCGCTTGTAGATGGCGATCACCTCGTTCATCAACGCCCGGGCCAGATCCTGCTCACCGTAGCCGGCTTCCCGGGCCTGTTCGACACCTTGCTCAACAACCGTCTTGGCCAATGCATATACTGACATGCTGACTACCTCCATTGCTGGGTTTCAGATCATTACCAGACACACCGTCATTTCAGCACAATCATACAAACATTAATATTGACACATATCACTATTGATCACCTGAATCATAAGGCTCTTGCAAATAGCGATCACTGTCGAAGGTTTCCACCCATTGCGGGTAGAACACCACCAGCCCGGTGACGGCGGTACCGTTGATAAAGGCTTCGGGAAACATCACCAGCAACAGATAGCCGAAAAACTCCAGCGCCGTATCCGGCACGCTGAGCTGGCCGCCCCAGCTCAACAACCCCATGCCAACCAGCACCACCGCCGCGGCCGACAGTGCTGCGGCGAAAAAGCCGCTGATGAAGATATACAGGAACAAATTGGTCGGCCGAAAGCGCTCCAGGCCACGCAGGATCAATACCGTGACCAGCACTGGCAACAGGATTCGCAGCAGTCCATTGGCGCCCATCGCCGCCGCGTCATCCACGCCCAGAGCGATCAGCGCCAGCTGCGCCAGCGCACCGGCCAGAATTGCCAGTTGCCAGTCGAGCAGCAAGGTGACGGCGGTCAGGCCGATGAAATGAAAGGTCAGCCCACTATCGAACTCACGGCGTACCAGCCACAGCACGGCCAGCACAAACACGCTACCGTAGAACAGATGCTGACGCCGACTATCGGCCAGCAGCTCAACCCAGGACACCCGCGCCAGCGCCCACAACAGGGCAAGACCATAGAGCAACAGAGTGATGACGATCTGACTGGTGCTGAGCAGGTGGGCAGCGAGCATGACGAGTCCCGGTGGTGGTCAGAGCCTGATGATAACAGTCCAAACCCGGCCAATCAGCCACAGCCGACCAAGGACCCGCTCCCAAGTGAGTACTTTTGGCGGATGAAATCTTTGTCACAAGGGGCTACACTGCCGGCATAGTCAGTCCAAGCCTGTCCGCGCGGCCCCCAACTGCGCCAAGAACAAAAAGGTTATGCCATGCCCAGCCGTCTGTATCCCGAAGATCAAAAACGGGTCGATGAATACCTGAGCGCCCCGCATCACCAGGTTGAACGCAAGCCGTTCAATGTCTGGCTGCTGCTGGCCGTCATTCTCGGTGCGGTGGTCGCCATGGGCCTGCTCGCGCGTTACCTGTCCACTCTGGTTCTGGGGTGACCCCCGAGCCCGAGTCTGCTCGCTTCGACTGACGCCAGATTCACTCATTTCAAGAGTCTTGCACATGTCGAACGCACAAATGGATCAAGCCCTACCGCGTATATTGGTGGTCGGTGGCGGCGCCGGTGGTCTTGAACTGGCCACCCGGCTGGGACGCAAACTGGGGAAGAAAAAGCGCGCCAGGATCACCCTGGTCGACGCCAACATGACCCACATCTGGAAGCCGCTGCTGCATGAAGTCGCCGCCGGCTCGCTGAACTCCACCGAAGACGAACTCAATTATGTCGCCCAGGCCAAATGGAACCACTTCCATTTTCAGCTCGGGCGTATGTGCGGGCTGGACCGCGAACGCCGGGAAATCACCCTGGCGGCTATTGCCGACGACAAAGGTGACGAGCTGATCGCTCAACGCACGCTGGGTTACGACTATCTGGTGATCGCCGTCGGCAGTACCACTAACGACTTCAATACCCCCGGTGCGGCCGAGCACTGCCTGTTCCTCGATACCCGAGACCAGGCCGAGCGCTTTCACCGCCTACTGCTCAACCAGTACATGAAAGCCCAGGCTAATGAAGGACTGAGCACCACCAACGAGCCGATCAATCTGGCAATCATCGGCGCCGGAGCCACTGGCGTCGAGCTGGCCGCCGAACTGCACCATGCAGCTCGGCTGCTGCGCGCCTACGGCCTGGACCGGATTCGCCCGGAAGACCTCAACATCACCCTGATCGAGGCCAGCCAGCGGGTGCTGCCGGCCCTGCCGGAACGCATCAGTGGCCCGGTAACCAAAGTCCTCGGCGACCTGGGAGTCAAGCTGCTGACCGGCTCTCCGGTCAAGGAAGTGGCCGCCGACCATCTGCTGCTGGCCAACGGCGAACAGGTGCCGGCCTCGCTCAAGGTCTGGGCCGCCGGCATTCGCGCCCCGCAGTTTCTCGCCGGACTCGGACTGGAAACCAACCGGATCAATCAGTTGCTGGTGCAGCGCACCCTGCAGACCACCCTGGATGAGCGCATTTTCGCCTTTGGTGACTGCGCCGCCTGCCCCACCGACGAGGACGGCAAACTGGTGCCGCCGCGGGCTCAGGCCGCTCACCAGCAGGCCAGCCTGCTGGCTGCCAACCTGCGCCGACTGCTGGACGGCAAGCCCCTGCAGCAATATAGCTATCGCGACTACGGCTCACTGATCTCACTGTCGAGTTTCAGCGCGGTAGGCAACCTGATGGGGAACCTTACCGGCAGCGTGATGCTCGAAGGCAAGCTGGCGCGAATGTTCTACATTTCGCTCTACCGCCTGCACCAGATGGCGTTGTACGGCGTTGCCCGCACCCTGCTGCTGATGCTCAGCGACCGGATCGGGCGCAGTACCGAACCACGCCTCAAACTGCACTGAACCTGGAGGCCCGACCGGGCCGCCGCCAACCGCCGCTCAGCGCAGCGGCGGTCCACGCCAATAACAACTCAGCACCCGCTTGATCCACTCACTCACAAGGTTGAGTCATGCCCAGTCATGCCCAAACACCGCCCGCTCTTGCGCGCGGTACCGTTATTCTGATTCAGCTCGCCCTGGCGCTGGGCGGCTTCGCCATTGGTACTGGCGAATTCACCATCATGGGCCTGATGCCCACCATTGCCGAGGATCTGGGCATCAGCGAACCTCAGGTCGGCCATGTCATCAGCGCCTACGCTCTGGGCGTGGTGATCGGCGCTCCTGCTCTGGCCCTGCTCGGGGCCAGGCTGTTTCGCCGCCATCTGTTGCTGCTGTTGATGGGCTGCTTTGCGCTGGGCAACTTTGCCAGCGCATTGGCGGCGGACTACCCCAGTCTACTGCTGTTCCGCTTTCTGGCCGGGTTGCCGCACGGGGCCTACTTCGGTATCGCCATGCTGGTGGCCGCATCGCTGGCGCCGCCCAGCCAGCGAGCCAAGGCGGTCAGCCGGGTACTGGCTGGCCTGACTGTAGCCATTCTGATTGGCAACCCTCTGGCCACCTGGCTGGGGCAAACCCTGAGCTGGCGCCTGGCTTTCGTGCTGGTCGGCCTGATTGCCCTGATCACGGTGCTGATGGTGGCGCTGTTTCTGCCACTGGACCGCAACGAGCCACGCAACCACCCCAGCGAGGAGCTACGGGCCTTCAACCGGGCTCCGATCTGGCTGGCACTGGCGATTGGCGCCATCGGTTTCGCCGGCATGTTCTGCGTATTCAGCTATGTTGCTCCGACCCTGCTGGAGGTGACAGGCCTCAGCAAGGGCTGGATTCCGCTGGCCATGGCCGTATTCGGTGCCGGCTGCATCGTCGGCAACAACCTCGGCGGCCGGCTGTTCGACCGCCTGCGCTTTCGCGCGGTGGCCTGGATCCTGATCTGGAGCGCGCTGGTACTGCTGGTTTTTCCGCTGGCCGCACAGCAGCCCTGGAGCGCCCTGCTGGCGATCTTTGCAGTCGGCACCATGATCGCCCTGGGGCCGGCGCTGCAAACACACCTGATGGATATTGCCGAGGGCGCCCAGACTCTGGCCGCCGCCTCCAACCATGCCGCGTTCAACATCGCCAACGCCCTGGGTCCCTGGCTCGGCGGGCTGGCGATCAGTGCTGGCATGGGTTGGACCGTGACCGGTTATATCGGTGCGCTGACCGCTCTGGCCGGACTGGGACTGTTTCTGTGGGCCAGGCGAGTGCAGCATTTATCTAGCGGAGCCGACAGCGAGGACAGTATTCAGACAGCTTGAGCGGCTACAACCAAGATCGACCTGTTTGATCAACGCCCATGGATTCGCCGGCCCGAGTGGGCGATGCTTTCAAGTAAGGCAAACAGAGAAATGAAGAGAAAGAGAAAACAGGGGGAGAAAATGGTGGGTCGTGTAGGATTCGAACCTACGACCAATTGGTTAAAAGCCAACTGCTCTACCAACTGAGCTAACGACCCATATTCTGAAAAATGGTCGGGGTAGGGGGATTCGAACTCCCGACATCCTGCTCCCAAAGCAGGCGCGCTACCAGGCTGCGCTATACCCCGATATTCAGCAAGTTGGCTCCGCGACCTGGACTCGAACCAGGGACCCAATGATTAACAGTCATTTGCTCTACCGACTGAGCTATCGCGGAATTACCTTGAGAACCCTCAGAGGAGACTGCGGTTGGTGTCACATTCCCCCTGCTGAGGCGCGCCATTTTACCGTCCAGAGAGCGCCTGTCAACCCCAAAATTTCCGATCCGGCACAATGACTTGGCAAAAACGAAAAACCCGCACAAAGGCGGGTTTTTCTTTCCAGCCGAAGCGGCTGATTACAGCTGCGGACCAGCCTGAACGATGGCCTCGGACACCTCGAACTTCTTGAAGTTTTCGATGAACTTGGCGGCCAGCTCACGGGCGGCAGCGTCATAGGCCGCTGGATCGGACCAGGTATTGCGCGGATTCAGCAGTTGGGTGTCGACACCCGGGACCGCCTTGGGCACATCCAGGTTGATCAGCGGCAGGTGCTCGGTCTCGGTGCCGATCAGCGCACCCGACTGCACCGCAGCGATGATCGCCCGGGTAGTCGGAATGCTGAAGCGTTGGCCAGTGCCGTAGGGGCCGCCAGTCCAGCCAGTGTTGACCAGATAGACCTTGCTGCCGAAGGCGTTGATCCGCTTGATCAGCAGCTCGGCGTACTCGCCGGCAGGACGCGGGAAGAACGGTGCGCCGAAGCAGGTAGAGAAGGTCGACTTGATGCCGCCGCCAGAACCCATTTCGGTAGAGCCGACCAGTGCGGTGTAACCGGACAGGAAGTGATAGGCAGCCTGCTCGTTGTTGAGGATCGACACCGGCGGCAGCACCCCGGTCAGGTCGCAGGTCAGGAAAATGATCGCATTCGGCTCACCAGCACGGTTGGCGATCACTCGCTTCTCGACATGCTCCAGCGGATAGGCAACGCGGGTATTCTGGGTCAGGCTGACGTCGGCATAATCGGCAACACGGGTTTCCGGGTTGATGATCACGTTCTCGATGATCGAACCAAACTTGATCGCTTTCCAGATCACCGGCTCGTTCTTTTCCGACAGATCGATACACTTGGCGTAGCAGCCGCCTTCGATGTTGAACACACTGCCTTCGGCCCAGCCGTGTTCGTCATCGCCAATCAGGTTACGCGCCGGGTCGGCCGACAGGGTGGTCTTGCCGGTACCGGACAGACCGAAGAACAGGGTGGTATCACCGTCGTCACCAACGTTGGCGGCACAGTGCATCGGCAATACATCCTTGGCCGGCAACAGGAAGTTCTGTACCGAGAACATCGCCTTCTTCATTTCCCCGGCGTACTGCATGCCAGCCAGCAGCACCTTGCGCTGGGCGAAGTTGATGATCACGCAGCCATCGCTGTTGGTACCGTCACGCTCGGGCTCGCAAACGAAATGCGGGGCGTTGAGAATTTGCCAGTTGTCCTTGCCGGCCGGGTTGAACTGGGCCGGATTGATGAACAGAGTACGGCCGAACAGGTTGTGCCAGGCGGTCTCGGTGGTCATCACTACCGGCAGGTAGTGCTCCGGGTCGGCACCAACATGCACATGCGATACGAAGCTTTCGCTGCTCGACAGGTACTGCGCCACGCGAGCCCACAGTGCGTCGAACTTGTCGGCCGGGAACGGGCGGTTGATCGGTCCCCAGGCGATGGCGTTCTGGGTGCTCGGCTCTTCGACAATGAACCGATCCATCGGCGAGCGGCCGGTGCGGGCACCGGTCTTTACCACCAGGGCGCCGGTATCGGCCAACTGACCCTCATTGCGCTGGATCGCCAACTCGACCAGGTGAGCGATGCTCAGATCGGTATAAACGGTGTTGGTAGCTTGCGTCATCAAACATCATCCTCTTCGGCTTTGACCGAACTCTACTTCAAGACCGGTAGACGGCCTCAGCACGGGAGATCAAAGGTTTATACAGCTCACAAATCAGCGCTGGGTCAGCGCGCAGGCGCGCCATTATGCCAAAAAAAAGTCAAGTGCGCTAAGCCCAGCTCCAGACCGACATCAATCGGTCCAATAGAGGTTCGCTATCGCTCTAGTTCAGGCTCCGGGCGTGTTCTTCGCTATCGCTGAACAGCGCCTCCAGCTCAGCAGACCCGAACCGATAGCGGTTGTTACAGAACTGGCAGTCCACCTCAACACTACCGCCCTGCTCCTCAAGCAATTGAAAGGCGTCGTGGCGGCCCAGACTGACCAGTGCCTGCCCCGAGCGCTCGCTTGAGCAACTGCAGTGGAAACTCACCGGGCGGGTATCGAACAGCCGCAGATCCTCTTCGTGGAACAGCCGGTGCAGTAATACGGCATTGTCCAACGCCAGCAACTCTTCCGGGGTCAGGGTATCGGCCAGAACATTGAGGTGCTCCCAGGTCAGCGCCCGTTGCTCGGGGTCCTTCTGCCGGTCAGCCGGCAGGGCCTGAAGCAGGAAGCCGCGTGCCAGACGCCCATCAGCCAGCAACCGGAAACGGGTCGGCAACTGCTCGGAGTTCTCGAAATAGCTGTTCAGCGCCTCAGCCAGCGAGCCGCCTTCCAGAGACACGATCCCCTGATAGCGCTGGCCCTGTTCGGGGTCGATGGTAATCGCCAGTACACCGTCAGGCATCAGTTCAGCCAGGCAGTCACCTTCCAGATCATCGGCGTAACGCGCAATGCCGCGCACCTGCTGACTGCTCGAACATTCGACCATCAGAGTCGACAGCGGGCCATTGGAGCGTGCTTGCAACACCAGCAGGCCATCGAACTTGATGGTGGTCGACAGTAATACGGCAGCAGCCAGCATCTCGCCCAGCAGCGCTCGCACCGGCTCAGGGTAATCGTGCTTGGCCAGAATCTCCCGATAGCTTTGATCAAGCGCGGTCATCTCGCCGCGCACATCGGCATGTTCGAAGAGAAAGCGTTGGGTGGTATCCAGGGACTGCATCAAGAATCAGCTCATTGCGAAAAAGAAGCGATTATATCAAGCCATCGCCGTTGTCGGCATTGCGCTCGTCGCGAAAACGGTGAATCTGCCGCCGCTGTTTCTTGCTCGGACGCTGCTCGCTGATCATCAGCCCGGCGCCCATGGCCTTGCGCTGAGCAGCCGCCGCCTCGCGCAGGCGAATACTGTCGGCGGTTTCCTCGTACAGCAACTGGGCTTCGGGAGCCCCCCGACGCTGAACGCTGAGCGCCCGGACAATCACCGTTCGGTTGTCGAACCCCTGGCGAATCTGTAGCTGGTCGCCTACCCGTGGCTCTCTGGAAGGCTTGCAGCGCTCACCCCCACACTGCACCTTGCCACCCTCAATCGCGGCCTTGGCCAGCGCCCGGGTCTTGAAAAAACGCGCCGCCCAGAGCCACTTGTCCAGGCGAACCTTGTCATCCTCTGCCATAGTTGTCTCGCTGCTATCTCGCTAACAGGCTTCACACGAGTGTAACAGGGCCGCCGGCAGACTTGTCGAACGCTGCGTCTTGGCCCATGATGCGCGCCATTGGAGCGGGGTACCCGCACCCAGCCGCCGACAGGCGGTATTGCCGGCTGCCACCCAGGCTGTTTCGGCACAGGGAGACAGCCGATGAAAACCTTCGACCATCTGAATGTGATAGGCCTGCGTGAATGGATCGGGCTGCCGGGGCTGGGGATCGACCAGGTCATGGCCAAGGTCGACAGCGGAGCCAAAACCTCGGCTCTGCACGCCAGCGACATCGTGACGTTCGAGCGCGATGGTCAGCCCTGGGTGCACTTCAACGCCCACATCGGCAGCCGCAATAAGCAGCGCAAACAGTATTGTGAGGCGCAACTGGTGGATTTCAAGCGGGTCAAAAGCTCCAACGGTCAGCTTCAGGAGCGCCATGTGATCCGCACGCCACTGGTACTGGGTGATCGCTGCTGGTGGGTCGACTTCACCCTGACCTGCCGCAAAGCCATGCGTTACCGGGTTCTGCTCGGCTGTACCGCCATGCTCGATGGCCAACTGGTGATCAATCCCGGACTACGCTTTGTCCAGGATAAGCCGCAAACCTCATTGTTTATTGAAGGCTGAAGGACATTTCCATGAAAATCGCGGTGCTGTCGCGCAACCGTAATCTCTACTCCACCCGGCGGCTGGTCGAAGCCGGGCTGGCGCGCGGCCATGAAATGCAGGTGATCGACACCTTGCGGGCCTACATGAACATCACCAGTCACAAGCCCTCGATCCACTACAAGGGGCAGGAGCTGACCGGGTTCGACGCGGTGATTCCGCGCATTGGTGCCTCTATTACCTTCTACGGCGCCGCGGTACTGCGTCAGTTCGAGATGATGGGGGTGTTCCCGCTCAACGAATCGGTGGCGATCAGCCGCTCACGCGACAAATTGCGCTCGCTGCAACTGCTGGCCCGCAAGGGCGTTGGTCTGCCAGTTACCGGCTTCGCCCACTCACCCGATGACATCCCCGACCTGATCAGCATGGTCGGCGGCGCACCCCTGGTGATCAAGCTGCTCGAAGGTACCCAGGGGATTGGCGTGGTGCTGTGCGAGACCGAGCAGGCGGCCGAGTCGGTGCTTGAGGCCTTCATGGGCCTGAAGGCCAACATCATGGTCCAGGAATACATCAAGGAAGCCGGCGGCGCCGACATCCGCTGTTTCGTGGTCGGCGACAAGGTGATCGCGGCGATGAAACGTCAGGCCAAGGCCGGCGAATTCCGCTCCAACCTGCACCGCGGCGGCAGTGCCAGCCTGATCAAGATCACCCCGGAAGAACGCATGACCGCCGTGCGTGCGGCCAAGGTCATGGGTTTGAGTGTGGCCGGGGTCGACATTCTGCGTTCCAACCATGGCCCGGTGGTCATGGAGGTCAACTCTTCACCCGGCCTGGAAGGCATCGAAACCACCACCGGCAAGGATATCGCCGGACTGATCATCCAGTACATCGAAAAGAACGCCCGGCCGAATCAGACCCGCACCCGGGGCAAGGGCTAACTCAGGCGTCGGGTGTGCTCAACAGCGGCCCCGCCAACTGGGCATACTCCTCTACCGCATCAAACTCCTCGGTATCACGCAGTGCGCCCCGGCTGTCCGGCTGGCGCACCGCCAGCAGCTGCGCGATGCCGTACTCACGCGCCGCACGCAGGATCGGCAGGCTGTCATCGATAAACAGGGTGCGCTCGGGATCGAATGGGACTTCATGTTGCAACGCCTGCCAGAAGGCCTGGGCCTCTTTGGGAAAGCCGAAGTCGTGGGAGCTGATCAGACGCTGGAAATAGGTCATCAGTTCGACCCGTTCCATTTTCAGTGACAACGATTCGCGGTGCGCATTGGTAATCAGGATCACCTGCTTGCCGGCTCGCTGCAGGGCCTGCAAAAACAGATCGGCATCCGGACGCAAACTGATCAGGTGCGCCACTTCACGCTTGAGCGCGGTGATTGGCAAGCTCAGTTCACGACTCCAGAAATCCAGACAGTACCAGTCCAGTTGCCCCTGCTTGGCCTGCATCAGGGGATAGATCTCGGCCTTGGCCCAGGCCAACGACTGACCATGATGGTCGGCGTAACGCTGCGGCAGGTACTCGAGCCAGAAGTGGTTGTCGAAGTGCAGATCGAGCAGGGTACCGTCCATATCCAGCAATACGGTGTCAATGGTGTTCCAATTAAGCATGAGCGGTTGGGTTTGCCGTGAATGAGCGGCTATGATACGTGAGCCTGCCGCCGACCACCACGGAGCCCTTATGCCGCAGAAGCCCGAAACACTGGAAGCCAAGATCGTCGCCAAAAGCCGCCTGTTCACCGTGGAGCAGGTCCAGTTGCGCTTCAGCAATGGCGTCGAACGCACTTATGAGCGGCTGGTGAACAAAGGTCAGGGCTATGGTGCGGTGATGGTAGTGGCACTCAAGGATCCGCGTACTGCGTTGTTGATCGAAGAGTATTGCGGCGGCACCGATGACTACCAACTGTCGCTACCCAAAGGACTGGTCGAGCCCGGTGAGGACGTACTGGATGCGGCCAACCGGGAACTGATGGAAGAAGCTGGATACGGCGCCGAGCGCCTGGAATACCTCACCCACCTGTCACTCTCACCCGGCTATATGAGTCAGCGAATTGCCGTGGTGCTGGCCCGTGACCTGTACGAAAAGCGCCTGCCCGGCGATGAGCCCGAGCCGATTCGGGTCGACAGCGTCGATCTATACGCTCTGGCGGAATTGACCGAGCGCGACACCTTCAGCGAGGGCCGCGCCCTGGCCGCTCTCTACTTGGTCCGCGACTTGCTGGAGCAACGTGGCGAACTGAGTCGTTGAGGTTCTAGCGCTGCAATACGAACTGGCCACTGAAACGCAGCGCATCTCCACCCTCCCCCAGCACTCGGGCATCCAGACTGATGCGGGCCCGGCCCCGGCGCTGATACATTGCCACGAAGCGCTCCCAGGCTTCGACTGGCGGTGGCGCACAAACCGCCACCAACTCACCTTCAACCGGCGCCTGGTATTTGACCTGGGCCTCATGGATCACCACATGGCCGTCATCAATACCGGCTTCGCGCAGGGCCAGATGCAACCAGCCCCAGCCCGCGACCAGCGCCATGCAGTACAAGCTGCCGCCAAACGCCGTACCCTTGTGATTGGCATTGGGCGCCAGCGGCGCCTTGAGCGTCAACGTGCCGGCCTGATAGCTCACCACTTCGAGCCCCAGGGCACGGGTCAGAGGGATTTCGTCATGCAACAACGGCTGCAGCGGATGAACAGTATCAGACATAAGACAACCTCCTCACAGCGAGACAAGGCTCTGACGTCATCATACCTTGCAACGGTCACGTCGGGTCCCAGGCTGGACAGCCCAATACCCCAGGCGCATCATGACTCCGGAACATTGACTACAGGGGATCAGCATCATGTTTCACCGGCAAATACCGGAACACAAACTGCGCATGCCCAGTGAAGAGGAGGCATTGCCGGGACGCAATCAGCCAATCCCGACCAGTGACACCCATACGGTTCTCGGCACACAGCTCAAGCCGCCGTTTCCCGAAGGGTTACAGCAGATCATTGTCGGCATGGGTTGCTTCTGGGGCGCCGAACGTCGCTTCTGGCAATTACACGGGGTTTACACCACCGCCGTTGGCTATTGCGCTGGACTGACGCCCAACCCAACCTACGAGGAAGTCTGCTCGGGTCTGACCGGACACAATGAAGTGGTTTTGGTGGTGTTCGACCCGGAGCAGTTGAGTCTGGATGAGCTGCTGAAGGTGTTCTGGGAATCCCACGACCCGACCCAAGGCATGCGCCAGGGCAACGATATCGGCACCCAGTACCGCTCCGGCATTTACGTCTTCAACCCCTATCAACGTGCTGTAGCCGAGGCCAGCAAGGCCCGCTTTGCTGATGCACTGGGCCAGGCTGGCAAAGGCCCGGTCACCACCGAGATACTGCCAGCCACTACTTTTTATTATGCCGAGGACTACCATCAGCAGTACCTGGACAAGAACCCCGGCGGCTACTGTGGCCTGGGTGGCACCGGGGTCTGCCTGCCGCCGGGCTGATCAGCCGCGCCGCCCCAGGGCCTGAAGACAGTGCCCGGTCAGCTCGGTAAAGCGCTTGAACGCTGCGAACTGGGCTTCACTGGGCTCGCGGCCAGATACCCGCATATCGGCATACAGCACCCCGATCTCACGGTTACCGGCCAGGATAGGGGCGATAAAGAACATGCCGTCGCCAAAATATTCGCGGATCCGCTGGTCACTCAGATCCTCAAGGCTGCAGGTGGCAGGAGTACCCATCCACAGCACTTCACGCTGACGCAGGGCATAGCCAAAAATATGCTCATGCGCTCGACTGCACGACAGATCAAAGCCGCTCAACCAGGCTTGAGTTCCCTTGCCGACCACCCGTTTGGCCTTGAACCGACTCTGGTTGTCAGCCAACACCGCCAGCATCACCCGTTCCAGCCCGGCACCCAGATGCAGCCCGTTCATCAGCGTCGACAAAATAGCTTCGACATTGATCGGGCTTTTGACCATCAGCGCCATGTTTTGCATCGACAGTTTGAGCAGATCGACATTGCCCTGTAGCAGCGGCTCGCTGATGGTCGCCCTGGCGGCCACGCCCACCGCCTCCTGCTCAAGCAAGCCGGCCAGATCCAGCGGCACACCCTCGGTACTGGGAATCAAGGCCTGCAGTTCATGGGCTCCGCAACCGGCGGCGATGTCCGCCGCTTCGTGGGCACTGGCCAGCACCTGCTGCAGAGCTTCGTCCGGACTGCTGCCAATCAGTCCGGCCAATGGCTTGATCAATGCCTGAAAACCTTCCGAGTGCCAGCCGCCCTGCGCTTGCTCGGCCACCCGACTACCCATGGCCAGGGCCCGCGCCGCTGGAGTTCGGGCGTCACGGCCGGACTGGATCAGATGACCAATATCACCCAGATTCCAGCTGCGCAGCAGACCCTGGGTCAACTGCTCAAAGCTGAAGCCCAATACCCGGCGCACCGCCTTGTCGCGATCAATATCCGGCACGGCCAGAGCTTCGGCCAACTGCTCAGCCGATTCGCCAGCCAGGCTCCAGAACGCCAACTCACCCAGATGCTGCAACAAGCCGGCGATGAAGACTTCCTCCTTGTGCGCCAGCGCTACGTACTGGGCCAGATTGCGGGCCTGCACCGCGCCATGGAAGGAGCGCGCCAGCAGGCTCTGAAGTTGCTGACTGGCAGCCCCCTTGCCCAAGGTGTCGAGCAAGCTGATCGACAAGCCGATCATCCGCACCTGCTCGAACCCGAGCACCACCACCGCCCGGGAAATGGTCCGTACAACTTCGCGTCCCGGATTACAGTACACACTGTTGCTGACCCGCAGGACCTTGGAGGTCAATGCTGCATCACGCAACAGGATATCCGCCAACTGTTTGACCGATGCGTTCTCCTGCTGGGAAACCCGCAGCAGATCATGTACCACCACTGCCATGGCTGGCAGTTCCGCCTCACTAAAACGCTCCATCCACTGGTGCAGGCCCTTGATTTCGTCAGTCAATCGACCACCTCTGGATGCCCATACGCTTATTGTCTGAAATCAATATAACATCAGAAACCAGCTGCCACTGAGAGCCAGTCAGCAACTCCCGAACATAGCCATGGACCTGCAGAGCCGCTAGACTTGCCGGTTCGGCGTTTGATTGGCAGCCGCCGGCCTGGCAGACGACCACCGTACACCATCGCTCGCCTACCGCCCACACGCGACACTCGCCGTCTGATCACCCGCAGCAAGGATGTAACCATGCCCCAGATGACCCACGGCCGTGCGCTGCTCAGCATGCACGTTGCAGCCCTGATGTTCGGCCTGACCGGGATTTTCGGCAAACTGACCCAGGCCGGACCGCAGGCCATCGTGCTTGGCCGCGCCCTGTTCGCAGTGCTGGCCCTGCTGCTGTTTGCCCGGCTGCTACGGTTGCCGATCGTGCGCGGCATCAATCCCCGACGTTTTCTGCAACTGGCGCTGTGCGGGGTATTGCTCGGGATTCACTGGCTAACCTTTTTTCATGCGGTCAAGATCGCTGGCGTCGGCATCGCCACCCTGGGCTTTGCCAGCTTCCCGGCCTTTGTGGTGATCCTTGAGGCAATATTCTGGCGTGAACACCCCAGCCGCCTGGAGCTATTCAAGGTGGCACTGGTGTGCTGCGGCCTGATTCTGGTCACGCCCAGCTTCACCCTTGGTGATCAGGCCACCACCGGGCTGCTCTGGGCCGTGCTGTCGGGGTTCTGCTTCGCCGCCGTGTCGGTCGGTAACCGACTGACCGCCGGCAAGCTGCATGCCGTGCAGGTCGCGGGCTGGCAAAATCTGGTCATTCTGCTGTGTCTGCTGCCGCTGGCCAGTGTCGAACTGATCAGCATGCCGGCGCTGGACTGGTTGTGGGTCGCGCTGCTGGGGCTGCTGTGCACCGGCCTGGCACACGGCCTGTTCGTCGCCAGCCTCAGTGTCCTCAAGGCCCGCGTCGCCTCACTGTTCTTTGCGCTGGAACCGGTCTACGGCATTCTGTTCGCCTGGATGCTGTTCGCCGAACAGCCAACCCTGCGCATGTTGCTGGGTGGCGTGCTGATCATCAGCGCCCTGATCCTGGGGCGTCGGGCACCCGAACAGCCAGCCTGAACCAGACTGCCGAGCGCTTCACTCGCGCAGTCGCAAGCCCAGTACCGGCACCAGTAGCCCGCCCAGGCGCCAAAGCCGCCGGCCGCCGAGATAGGCTCGATAGACACCAACCTGACTGGCCTGGGCCAAGCGCCCGACCAGCCAGCCCGTCAGCACCGCGGCGCCCAGACGAACTGGCACAGGCACCCGCTCCAGCGCCGCCAGGCGCTGGCGTGATGCCAGCAACAGCCGGCCACGGCATTGCGCCAGTTCCTGTTCAAGGCCTTGCAGCTCAATGGTCAGTTGCTTGCGGGACATGCCGGGCACCCTCCAGAAAGGCCTGCACATGGCGACGGGTAGCCGGCAGGCGCAAATGCCGCCGATAGCTCTGCGCCACCCCCAGCAAAGCCAGGATGCACAGCAACTGCAGAGCAATAAAACCGGTAATGGCCCAAGGCATCGAAGCGCTGTAGTGGTAAACCAGCCAGCCGAACAATACCGACAGCCCCAGCCAACTCATCAGCAGCAGCGGCAGCAGCGCCAGGGCAATCAGCAACAGCCGGCGGGCATCGGCCAGCGCCAGCCGCAGTTCGGCCTGAAACAACCTTCCCAGAGTGTCACCGGCTGCCAATGCCTGCCGTGCCCAGTCGAGCCAGGCCTGCAGCTCGTTCGCATCAGCCAGGCCGGCAGCATTGCCGGCCGGCTCCTGTACCGGGTCTTGAGCACTCATCGACGGGAAAACAGCTGGGAAAAGATAAACCCGGCAATAAAGGCGATAC
This sequence comes from Pseudomonas jilinensis, assembly GCF_003586265.1. Lineage (NCBI taxonomy): Bacteria > Pseudomonadati > Pseudomonadota > Gammaproteobacteria > Pseudomonadales > Pseudomonadaceae > Pseudomonas > Pseudomonas jilinensis. The sequence goes on from NZ_QJSA01000003.1 coordinate 54,121, forward strand.
CCACACTCGCCAGGGGTTTTTCCTGCAAATAACGACTGGCTTCCTGGCCAAGCTCTTCAGCTTTGTGCTTGCCCTTGAGCAATTGCTCGGTGGCTTCCTGCTTCAGGTCCAGTCCGGCTGCTTCGGCAGCGCGGGTAAAATGCTCCTTGGCTTCCATCAAATCCCGATAGGCCGCCATCAAAGCCTCCTTGCTGGCCTCCAGTTCCTGCTCCTTGCCGTTCGCTTCTTTCTTTGCATCAGCCATGGGGTCCTCCTTTGCGGGGCTGTCCGTGTCTGTTTCAGACTAATACAGACTCTGGACTGTCGCCATTGCACATCAGTTCCCTAGCGCCGACTGCCGGTATGCAAGCCGGTTATGCCAGCGCATTCGCCGTGGCGAAACCCGCACCAGATACTTCTCTGCCACGCCCAAATCATCCACTCTTGGGTATTCATACACGGTTGGCCCGACTGTGCCAGACTGTGACAACTGCTCCATTCGTCGAGGATCTCCCAGATGCAAAGCACTCGTGAATTCGATGTCATCGTCTATGGCGCCAGCGGTTATACCGGCCGTCTGGTAGCCGAATACCTGAGTCAGGAATATGCCGGCGACAGCCAGCTACGCTGGGCCATGGCCGGACGCAACCTGGACAAGCTCGCCGCCGTGCGTGACGAAATCGCCGCACCCGCAGACATCCCTCTGATCCAGGCCGACACCAGCGACCCGGCCAGCCTCAAAGCCATGGTCAGCCGTACCCGGGTAGTGCTGACCACGGTTGGCCCCTATCAGCTCTACGGCTCGGAGCTGGTCGCCGCCTGCGCCGCCCAGGGTACTGACTACGTCGACCTGTGCGGCGAGCCGGCCTGGATGCGCCAGATGATCGACGCCCATGAAGCCACCGCCCGGCAATCCGGGGCACGCATCGTTTTTTCCTGCGGTTTCGACTCAATTCCCTTCGACCTGGGGGTCTGGTTCCTGCAGCAGCATGCGCGCCAGCAGCTCGGCGCACCGCTGCCGCGGATCAAGGGCCGGGTACGCAAGATGAAAGGCACCTTTTCCGGCGGCACCGCCGCCAGCCTCAAGGCAACCCTGGTTGCCGCCAAGGAAAACCCCGAGGTCCGCGCCCTGCTGACCAACCCCTTCGCCCTGGCTCCCGGCTTCAGTGGCCCGGCCCAGCCACCAGCAAGCCAGCCGGAATATGATGAAACGCTGGGCAGTTGGGCTGCGCCCTTTGTCATGGCGGCGATCAATACTCGCAATGTGCACCGCTCCAACTTTCTGCTCAAGCATGCCTACGGCCAGGACTTCGTCTACGACGAAATGATCCTCACTGGCCCAGGCGAGCAGGGACAGAAAATTGCCGAGGCTGTTGCTGGCGACCGCTCGCTGGCCAGCGACAAGGCTCCCAAGCCCGGCGAAGGGCCGAGCAAGGAAGAGCGTGAAAATGGCTTCTACGATGTACTGTTCATCGGCGAAAGCGCCGACGGGCGCACGCTCAAGGCCAGCGTCAGCGGCCAGCGTGACCCAGGCTATGGTTCAACCTCACGGATGATTGCCGAAAGCGCGTTGTGCCTGGTGCGCGATGCCCTAGACACGCCCGGCGGGATCTGGACCACCGCCCCGGCGTTGGGCGACAAATTGATCAAGCGTCTGCAGGAACATGCCGGGCTGAAGTTCCAGTTGGAGAGCTGAAGGCCCCCTGAAAACGCCGGCGCGGGCTGGTACGGTGAACCGTCAGGGTTCGCCGGCCAGCCAGTCCATCCGCCAACTACCGGGACCGGACTGCGCCAGTGTCTCGCTCAGCCACGGCAACACCTGCTCCAGTTCTTCCCACAGCGGCCAGGGCGGGTTGACCAGCATCAGCCCCGAACCATTGAGCCCCAGACTGGTGTCGGTCGGCCGCACACTCAGTTCCACCCGCAACACCTTGGGCAAACCAGCCTCGGCCATATGCTGGTAGAACGCCTTGAGCTGACGTTCATCCTTGATCGGATACCACAAGGCGACCACGGTCTGACGCATGCGCTGGATGCCGGTCTGAATAGCCTGAACGCAGCGCTGCAGGTCATCACCTTTCTCGAAGGGCGGGTCGAGCAGCCACAGCGCCCGCTTTTCCGCCACCGGCAGGAAAGCCTTGGGCAGTTCATAGCCGTCACGCTGATGCACGGCGATGTGCGCTTGAGCGGCAAAATGCTGTTTCAGGGTCGCGGCATCTTCGGGATGCAGTTCACTGAGGATCATCCGATCCTGCTCGCGCAGATGATCGGCCAGCAGTTGCGGTGAGCCCGGATACAGGCGCAGTTGACCATCGGGGTTATGTCGAGCCACTGCCTCGCGGTAGCCGGCCAGCAGGGCCGGCAAGTCTTCACGCGACCACAACCGGCCAATCCCGTCCCGATACTCGCCGGTCTTACCGGCCTGCTCGCCGCTCAGGTCATACAGCGCGGTGCCAGCATGGCTGTCCAGATAACACAGTGGCGCCTCCTTGCGCTGCAACAGTTGCAGCATGCGCAGCAGGATGGCGTGCTTGAGGACATCGGCATGGTTGCCGGCGTGATAGCTGTGACGGTAGTTCATAGCAGGCTCCGGTTGATCGGCGCCATTCTACCCGAACCCCTCTAACGTTGCTGGCTGGTCGGCGTCACCCGTAACACCTCCTCAATGGTGGTCAACCCGGCGGCAACCTTCTGCGCACCGGACAAGCGCAGGCTGTGCATCCCTTCCTTGTAGGACTGACGACGCAGCGCACTAAGATCGGTGTCGGTCTGGATCAGCGCCCGCAGGCCATCACTCAGCGGCATCAGCTCGTACACCCCGGCGCGCCCGCGGTAGCCGGTTTCCCGGCATTGCGGACAACCTACCGGCTTGTGTGCCTGGCTTGGCAATGGTGCATTCCAGGGCTTGGTCAGCTCACTCCAGGCATCGGCGTCGACCTCGGTCGGAGCCTTGCAATGCGGGCACAGGGTGCGCACCAGGCGCTGGGCCATGACCCCGAGGATAGTGGCGCGCAACAGGTAGGCTGGCACCCCCAGCTCGATCAGTCGACTGATCGCGCTGGGCGCATCGTTGGTATGCAGGGTCGACAGCACCAGATGACCGGTCAGCGCCGCCTGAATCGCCATCTCGGCGGTTTCCAGATCGCGGATCTCGCCGATCATGATGATGTCCGGGTCCTGCCGCATCAGGGCCCGGACCCCGCTGGCGAAGGTCAGCTCGATATTGTGCTGGACCTGCATCTGGTTGAAGCTGTCCTCAACCATCTCGATCGGATCTTCGATGGTGCAGACGTTGACCTCAGGGATCGCCAGTTGCTTGAGCGTGGTATACAGGGTGGTGGTCTTGCCCGACCCGGTCGGACCGGTGACCAGCACAATACCGTTGGGCTGGGTCACCATGCCCTGCCAACGGCGCTGATCTTCCGCCGAGAAGCCAAGCTGATCGAAGCTGCGCAGCAGTACATCGGGGTCGAAGATCCGCATCACCATCTTCTCGCCGAAGGCGGTCGGCAGGGTCGACAAGCGCAGTTCGATCTCGTTGCCCTGGGGCGACTTGGTCTTGACCCGACCATCCTGCGGCTTGCGCTTCTCGGCCACATTCATCCGGCCCAGGGTTTTCAGCCGGCTGACCACCGCCACCGCGACCTGCAACGGGAACTGATAGACCGTGTGCAATACCCCGTCGATGCGCAGCCGGACGCTACCGGTATCGCGCCGCGGCTCGATGTGGATATCGCTGGCACGCTGCTCGAAGGCGTACTGAAACAGCCAGTCAACAATATTTACTACGTGAGCGTCGTTGGCGTCCGGTTCCTGGCTCATGCTGCCCAGGTTCAAAAGCTGCTCGAAGTTGCCGACCGCGCTGAGCTTTTGATCGCTGGCATTGGCACCGCTAACCGAGCGCGCCAGCCGGTAGAATTCGACCGAATAGCGCTGGATATCCGCTGGGCTGGCCACCACACGGCGAATCTCGCGCTTGAGCACATGGTGCAGGTTCGGCTCCCAACTGGTGACAAACGGCTGGGCGCTGGCGATGGTGACTTCGCGTTCGTTGACCTCGACAGCCAGAATCTTGTGCCGCTGGGCAAAGGCGAAGGACATCAGCGGGGTGATAGCCGCGACGTTGATTTTCAGCGGGTCGATCCGATAGAACGGCTGGCCGGCTTCCTCGGCCAGCCAGCGGCTCAGGGTTTCCAGATCCAGCGTCCGATCCGGCCGAGCCAGATCAGCCGGATTCTGGCTGGCAATGAACTCCAGCGGATGCAGTTTGGCAGTATCGCCGGTGGCCGAGCGGCGCAGCGCGCTGAGCTGCTCGGCACTTTCAAGATCCAGCCGGCCCTGGGCCACCAGCAATTTGAGGATATCGGCCAGATCCAGTGGCCGCTCCTGGCCAGGCAGGTACAGGTCAGCCAGACTGTTCATGCACACCCCTTATCCTTATGTTCCAGATCAATTGCCGGCTTGCGATCGGCTAACCGCCAGAGTCTTAATTATTCAGTTCGCGCCAGGCATCCAGCCGGCGTACACGCTGGCCCTGTTTGCGCAAGGCGGCGAGCAGCGCCGGGTGCTGTTCGGCCTCAACCAGCGGGTACTGCTCAAGCAGCGCCTGCAGTTTGTTGAGTTCACCGTACAGCCGGTCGGCCTCGGGCACCTCCAGCCATCGGCGGAAGTTGGCCAGCAAAAAGTGCAGACGCCCGAGCCGAGGCAACTGGTCCACCCACTCGCTGGCCATGCCATCAGGGTCATTGGCATGCGGCACCCGCAGTTCCTGAATTTCCTTGGCACAGGCTGCCAGCAGCCAGCGCGCCAGTTCCAGTTGGCCGACCTTGTCACCGCGTGGCGGTCGGCCCTGGCACCATTGGCGCCGCTGCAACCACAACGCCAGGCCAATGAACAACTGGCCCCAAGCCGGCTCGGCGATGGCCTGATCGAACACCTCTGGCGCCGCATCACGGGCGGCCTGACCGTCCTGATCATCGGCCCAACCGGCCAGCACCAGCGGTCGGAAACGCTGCAACAGCGCATCCAGGGGCGCGATAAAGGGCGCCGCCGCCGAGCGTGGCATGCCCAGGTCAAACACGCCGAAATAGGCTCGCAGCTCGGCCAGTTGCTGGCTCAGTTCACGAAACAGCTTCCACTGCCGGGTATGCCGATACTGTTCGGCCAGGCGTTGGGTCTGGCCCAACAACTGCCAGCCGCCATTATGGATCACCTCATCCACTGCTGTGGTTGACTGCCAGTCCGGCGACGCCGGACGCAGCTCGTAACTGGTCGGGTCGAACAGCCGGTAGCCACGCTCGGCCTTGCTGATATCACAAGGCATCAGCGGCAGGTCGGCAGCCAGCGCATGGGCCAGTTCCAGCAAGGCCTCGGCCGGGCCCTGGCGAATTTCCAGCTCCAGCTCGCAGATCGGCTCCTCACGCTCACCGGCCAGAACCTTGCCCAGATCCAGCGCGGCCTCGACCTCAACCGATTCGCCGTCCCGTTCCCAGCACAGCATTGCCCGGGTCCGCTGAAAATCAGTGGTGAACACCGGCTGCAGTTGCGTCTTGTCCAGCTCGGCCAATGCCTGAGGCCAGCACTGGTCATCCAGCAGGTTCAGATCCAGCGCCGGCTGACTCAGGTACCAGTCCCATTCATTGCGCTCGGACAAGCCAGCAACACTCTGGCCACGGCTTTTCAGGGTCTGGATGAACTGCTCGCCATCACGCCGCAGGCGCAGGGCAACCCGAGCCGTGGACAGGGCTCGCTCGGCACTGTCGTAATACTGGTTGTACAGGGTACTGGTCTGCCAGTCGCCCTGACGCCGGGCATTGAGCAGAGGATGCTCGCGCAGGGCGTCCAGAGTTTGCCGGCTGACGCGCAGCTTGATTTCGGTTTCTTTAACCATGTGACTCTCTAAAAAGCCTTGCCACTCATCGGTTAGCGCGGCAAAAAATGACATAGAAATGACCAATCCACGGCATTTTGATGACGTTGGCGGTCTCAGCACCTATAATTTTGCGCCTCACTAACCCAGGAGGCGCCATGCCCAACAATCCTTTCATCAAACTGTTCGGTCGCTCACCGATCGGTCCGATGCAGCAGCATATTGCCAAGGCTCATGAATGCGCCGCGCAGCTCGTGCCCTTCATCGAAGCGGTATTTGCCGACGACTGGCAAGCGGCTGAACAGGTTCAGCAAAGGATCGTGCAACTGGAACACGAAGCCGACAAACTGAAAAAGGATGTGCGGATTCATCTGCCCAAAAGCCTGTTCCTGCCAGTGCCGCGCTCGGACCTGCTGGAGCTGCTCAGTGTACAGGACAAAGTGGCCAACCGCGCCAAGGATATCGCCGGCCTGATGCTGGGCCGCAACATGACTATCCCGGCCACTCTGCAACCAGCCTTTCTGGTCTTCGTTCAACGTTCAGTCGATGCCGCAGCCCAGGCGCTCAAGGCCATGAACGAGCTGGACGAGCTGCTGGAAACCGGCTTTGCCGGCCGTGAAGTCACTCTGGTGGAAAAACTGGTTATCGAGCTCGAAGACATCGAGCGCGACACCGACCGTATGCAGGTCAAACTGCGCGCCGAGCTGTTCAAACTGGAAAAAGACATGCCTCCCGTCGATGTGATGTTCCTCTATCAGATCATCGAATGGATCGGTGATGTCGCCGACCGCGCCGAGCGCGTCGGTAACCGCCTGGAACTGCTAATGGCTCGCTGAGTCCCGCTACCGCGCAGAGATTTTCACTATGACTCTTATCGCAGAATACGGCACTACCCTGCTCATCCTGGCCTGCCTCTTCGGTTTCTTCATGGCCTGGGGGGTAGGCGCAAACGACGTCGCCAATGCCATGGGCACCTCGGTCGGCTCCCGGGCATTGACCATCAAGCAGGCGATCATCATCGCCATGGTCTTCGAGTTCCTCGGCGCCTACCTGGCCGGCGGCTCGGTTACCCAAACCATTCGTAGCGGCATTCTCGATTCCAGCATGATCAGCCCGGAGCAGATGATCTTCGGCATGCTGGCGGCGTTGCTGGCAGCCGGCACCTGGCTGCTGATCGCCTCGATCAAGGGCTGGCCGGTCTCCACCACCCACTCCATTGTTGGCGCGGTCATCGGCTTCGGCGCCGTTGGCGTCTCCATGGAAGCGGTCAACTGGTCCGGCGTGGTACCGATTGTTGCTAGCTGGGTGATTTCGCCAACCCTGTCCGGGGTGGTCGCCTTCCTGATCTTCATGAGCGTGCACAAGCTGATCCTCGATACCGAGGAGCCGTTCCGTAACGCCAAGCGCTACGTGCCCTACTACATGTTCGCCGTCGGCTTCATCGTCACCCTGATGACCGTGACCAAAGGCCTCAAGCATGTGGGCCTGGACCTGAGCAACTGGCAGAGTTTTGGTCTGGCGGTACTGGTCGGGCTGCTGATCACCGCACTGGGCGTGGCTCTGCTGACCCGGATCAAGGCCGACCCGGAGGCCGACAAGGACTTCCATTTCGCCAGCGTGGAAAAGGTCTTTGCGGTACTGATGATCTTCACCGCCTGTGCCATGGCCTTCGCCCACGGCTCCAACGACGTGGCCAACGCCGTTGGTCCGCTGGCTGCCATTGTCGGCGTTCTGCAGACTGGTGAAATCGCGGCCCGTTCTCTGGTGCCCGGCTGGGTGCTGCTGCTCGGCGCCGCCGGTATCGTGGTCGGTCTGGCTACCTATGGCTATCGCGTAATCGCCACCATCGGCCGCCACATCACCGAACTGACCCCGAGCCGCGGTTTTGCCGCCGAACTGGCCACCGCCACCACCGTGGTTGGCGCCTCGGGCCTGGGGCTGCCGATCTCCACCACCCACACGCTGGTCGGTGCGGTTCTGGGTGTTGGCATGGCGCGCGGCATCGCTGCACTGAACCTGCGGGTGGTCGGCACCATCTTCAGTTCCTGGGTCATCACCCTGCCGGCTGGTGCTGGTCTGTCGATTCTGTACTTCTTCGTCCTCAGCGGGATTTTCGGCTGACGCTGAGGCCCTGACGGCGTAAGCTGAAAGCCAGCTTACGCCGTCAGGGATCCACCATGTCATTGCCCAGCCTCAAGCAGCAATTCGCTGCTTTGCTCGCCGCCCCCTCGATCAGTTGTACCCAGGCCGACCTTGATCAGTCCAATCTGGGCGTCATTCATCTGCTCGCCGACTGGCTCGGCCAACTGGGCTTTGCCTGTGATATCCAGCCAATCGCCGGCCAACCTGGCAAGGCCAATCTGATCGCCACCCTGGGCTCCGGCCCCGGCGGACTGGTACTGGCCGGCCATACCGATACCGTACCGTGCAACCCCGAGCGCTGGAGCTACGAGCCATTCGCTCTGACCGAGGCCGACAATCGCTGGTATGGCCTGGGCAGTTGTGACATGAAAGGCTTTTTCCCGCTGATCATCGAAGCAGTCAAGGATTATGCCGACCAACCCTTTCAGCAGCCGTTGATCGTACTCGCCACCGCCGATGAGGAAAGCTCCATGAGCGGTGCCCGGGCACTGGCTGCCAGCGGCCAGCCCAAGGCCCGGCATGCGGTGATCGGCGAGCCCACCGGGCTCAGGCCAATCCGCGTGCACAAGGGCATCATGATGGAGCGGATCGACATTATCGGCCAGGCCGGCCACTCCTCCGACCCCAGCCTCGGGCGCAATGCCATTGAAGCCATGCATGTGGTGATCAGTGATCTGCTGGAGCTGCGCAGCGCCTGGCAGAAACGCTGGAACAACCCACTGTTCAGCGTACCGACCCCGACCATGAACCTGGGCTGCATCCACGGCGGTGACAACCCCAACCGGATCTGTGCCAAGTGCGCGCTGGAGTTCGATATCCGTCCACTACCGGGCATGGACGGCGACGAGCTGCGCGCAGCGATCCACGCCCGGCTCGCACCGATTGCCGCCGAACGCCAGGTCCAGATCGACTATCAGCCACTGTTCCCGGGCGTCCCGGCCTTTGAAACCGCCGCTGATGCACCGATCGTTGCCGCCTGCGAGCGACTGACCGGACACAGCGCCGGCAGCGTGGCCTTCGCCACCGAAGGCCCCTACCTCAATCAGCTCGGCATGCAGACCCTGATTCTCGGCCCCGGCGACATCGACCAGGCCCACCAGCCGGACGAGTTTCTGGCCCTGGATCGGATCGAACCGACGGTACGGATTCTGCGCGGGCTGATCGAGCAATTCTGTTTGCAATCGGGTAACTGATGAAATGAAAAGGGCCGCTTGCGCGACCCTTTTTTACTTCACTTCCTGATTCAGGTATTAGGCTGCCAAGTATCAGCCAGTACCGTTTGCAACTCATCCTTGACCTGTTGCGACAGTATACTCCCAGCGCCCGAAGGCACTGCATAGGCCGACATTGCGGCAACCAGTTGATCAACCTGAGAGTCCAGCAGCACAGACGATCCGGCTTCAATCCGGTCAAGCTGGTAGGCACTACCAAGATACCAGTTGCTAACAGTCACCTGATCGGTTGTTCCGGCCACATTGATCTGCAGGTGATTGCCTGAGCGACTGAACCACAGATCCTCAACAGCCACATCCTCGAAACGCGCCGTATCAATGCTGCTGGCGTCGGTATCATGGTTGTAGATGGTATCCCTGCCGCTGCCTGTGCCAAACAGATAGAGATCGCTACCGGCACCACCAACCAGGTAATCATCACCTGCACCACCAACGAGGATGTCGTCACCGGCATCACCGTATAGCGTATCGTTGCCATCGCCACCGTACAGGATGTCGTTGCCGCCACCACCGCGCAGGGTGTCGTTGCCGGCGTAGCCGTACAGCACATCATCGGTTTCGGCACCCTGCAAGGTGTTGTTGCCGTCGGTGCCGTGAATGGTCCGCACATCGATCTCGACCTGCGCCAGGTCCAGGCTGCGGCCATCGGCAAATTCGATCGATTGCAGTTTGTGGCTACCCACACTGGTGGCGAACCAGTTGTTCACCGTGACGCTGTCGCTGGTCCCTTCAATGCGCAGCACCAGGTTGTTGCCACTGCGCACGTAGCTGACATCTTCCAGTGCGACCCCTTCCTTGAACAACAGGCGGTCATGGCTGTCCGGGTTGTTACGGTCCGCCACGTCATCGTTGTAGATGGTGTCATGGCCATCGCCACGACCGAACAGGTAGGTGTCGTTACCCGCTCCACCGTACAGTCGGTCATCGCCGGCACCGCCGTCGAGGATGTCGTCACCGGCATCCCCATACAACTGATCGTTGCCTGCCCCGCCATAAAGAAAGTCATTACCCGCTCCACCGCGCAGGATATCTCTTTCATCTCCGCCCAAAAGATAGTCTGCCCCGTCACCACCGTTCAGGCTATCTCTTCCTGCTCCCCCGATAATGACGTCCACCGAGGAGCTCCCGGTTAAGGTTTCACCACTATCACCACCAATTACAACTCCAATTTCAGACCTGAGTGCAGCAAGCTGAGCTTCATCGAGCTCTCTTATCCATTCAGCCACCAGTCCAGGATCTGTCTTACCAAAACCAGGCATACTAAGCACACGGGTATTCAACTCAACAAGATCAACAATGGCGTTGACCGGGTCATCTACATATCTATCTGCAAGCAGCGCGTAAGCGCTGCCAAAATCCAGAGCTATGCCGCCTTCAACGCTTATATTTAGACCAACTTCATTTAGATAATCAGACAACCGCGTCTGCAACAATAAACCGTTATAAACAGAATCCATTAGAGACGCATAAGCCGCTCGAATATTCCGTTCTTGTTGAGGCCCGAAATGGAAGTGCTCTTCGGTCACATAAATTTCACGACCACTCGCAAGTGCCGCACTTCCTCGTCTACCCTGGCTACCTGCCAGAAAAGAAAAGCTTACCGTTGAGGATGTGGTCGTTGTTGCAGATGAAAACTTAAAGAACTCTTGACCATTGAAGACCTCAAGCACCCGAATCATTTCAAGCAGTTCTTTTTTCTCCAACTGCGCAGCAGTAGGACCTGAACCACCATCAGGCGCAACCACTGTCGAACCACCAGAGCCACCTGAACCGACTAGGCCAGTGTCAGGAATTTCCCAAGAATAAGAAAATTTGAAACTGATAGTGTCCGTATTCATATCGGACACCCTTTGATCAAATGTGCGAAAATCAGCTGTCCCTGCCCAACTCTGAATTACCCCACCAACCAAAGCATACTGCTCAGAGCGGGTTGATGCACCAGCATAATCTTTAATGCTATCGACCAACTCGGAACTCAAGGTCGCAGCTTCCCGCAAATCTCTCACGGCACCGGACCCCGCCATATCCGGCAACCCCCACAGCTCCTCAGGAATTTCTAATCTATCGGCGAACTGCCTATAAAATTTGTTCTCCTCAAAATACACATCGCCCATCACCCCCTGCCCACCACCACGCTCTTCATCCCACTCAAAACTGCCAAAGCCATCAACGTGATTGTTATTACCTAAATCCTTGCGCACCCCATCTGACTGAGTACTAATACTTTTTATACCTATTTCCTCAAGAGTAAAAAGCTCATCCTCTTGACTGATTCCGTCTCCATTGAAATCGCGCCATATCCGTAGATCTGACCAAACATCATCATTAGCATCCAGCTTACCATCGCCGTTTGAGTCAACAGCCTGCAACGCTTCAAACCCATCCTTTGCTCTAGTACCATCGGCCAGCAGCGTGTTCTCACCAAACAACTCTGCACCATCATCTATAACGCCGTTTCCATTAACATCTCTTACTAGAAAGCCGTCATCAGGCCTTACCCATCCGGAACCGTGTCTTATGCCATCACCATTATGATCAAATAGAGAATCCCAGTTGGCTCCGTATGTTTCTAACCCATCCCCATCAAGATCAAGAACTATTGGAGATACCGTGTTAAACGCACCCCTAAAGTAGCCATTAACATCAGGGCTCACAGTGTACATATAAGGAGCCAAAGGCGATAACCCTTCCAATATATTGTGCTGTATACGAACTTCACGCAACCTGCTAAGCTCAGAATTAACATCGGCAGGCGCAGGATAGAACCAGCCGTACTGACCGTAGGCCGGCGCGGGAGGGGATTTATACCAAACCCCATCTGCCACATTAAACGTGTAGCCATCTATATAATTTGGATTTGCATAGCCACCAATCTTTTCGGAATGAAAAAGAGCTCCTACACCAAAAACCTTCTGCCCCAAAATTGCATTTAGCGCCGCAGTAACTCCAAGTTTTTTTATAATCCTTTCAATATCCATCCTTATCTCCATATAATAAAATACAATACCAACACGACAGCTACAAATACAGCGACACCAACCAATGACACATACAAACTAACTTTTTTATCGCTAAATCTACCTAGAGTCACAGCCTTGAGAAACCAGTACCCTATACCGTAAAAAAAAACCTCCATCAAGAAGGACAGGATAAATTCCATATTTTTCCGCTCGCTGTGATTTATTTCTCATATTGGAGCCTATTTAACACTTTTCTCATTGCTTCGAGCCTTGACCTATCGCTCTCGAACACTTTCCTTCGTAGCTCGTTCCAACTGCGACAGAAAAAACTCGACAACCCTTCTATCACCCGTCTTCACCTCCGCCGTTACCGCCATACCGGGCTGCAGGCTTACCTCTCTACCTTCACCAAACAGTGTATTTTTCTGCATGCGCAGATGCATGCGATAAATAAGCCCACGCTTTTCATCAACAGTTGCATCGTCCGAAATATTCACAACTTCCGCATCAACAACCCCGTACTTTGTAAACGGGAAGGTGTGCACCTTTATTTCCGCCTGCATTCCCTCACCCACGAAACCGATATCCTTATTTTCAAGAAAAACTTCCACTTCCAACTGTTCTTCTTCAGGAACTATCAGCATTAGTTGTTGAGCTTCGATCACAACGCCACCAACGGTATTTACCGCAAGATCCTGCACCCTTCCGTTAACTGGCGCATAAAGCACCTGCCGTTCGTTGGCCCCGCGAGCCTTGGTCAGCTCCTCCTCGAGCACGGCGAGCATGCGCTGCTGGTCTGCAATTTCAGCCAGCAAGGTTGCGCTGGTTACTGCGGCAAACGCTTTGGCCTGCTCAGCCACTTCCTCCTCCGATGCTTTCAATTGGTGCAGGCGTTGCCTTTCCGCAGCAAGGTCCTGGGTCTGGCTGATGCGTTCCTGCTCAGCCAGCATGTATTCGTTTTCGGAGACATAAGATTTCTCGAACAGGCCTTTGAAGATGTCGCTGCGCTTGCTGACGATAGGTAGCGTTTGTTCCAGCTTGGTAATTACCTCTCGGGTCATAGCCTGCTCGGCCCTGACCCGAGTCAGGGCGCTGGATAACGACTGTTGCTGTGCCCGGTATTCCTGCCACTTCTGCCAAACCAACCGTTTATGCAGCAGTTGTTCATGTTCAGGCAGTACCTTCAACTCCGGCAATTCCAGGGTTTGCAGGTCTGGAATAATGGTCTGACCTTCAGGCTGCTCAACCAATTTCAGCAAAGCCTGATTCACCGCATGTCGTAAAACAGTACTGTGCAGCTCTGTCTGCAAGCGATTTTTGTCTGCCGTTGTGAAGGTGGCATCCAGTTCCACCAAAGGCTGACCAGCTCTGACCCGCTCCCCCTCCCTCACCAAAATGGCCTGTACTGTCCCCTTCTCCAGCGGCTGTACCTGCTTCACCCCTGCACTCGGGATGATTTTCCCTTCAGCAGTAGCAACAATATTTACCTTTCCGATGCAAGCCCAGAGCAAACCAAGGGTGAACAACACCAACAGACTTAGTGACAACCAGCGATACAGGGGATTGGGAGGTGTTTCCTGGATTTCCAGAGCCGCTGGCAGAAACGCAGCCAGCTCTGCTGCCTGATTGCCATCACCGAGTTTGTCACGGCTGCGCCAGGCTTCTCGCGTTGCCTGTAACAGGCTCATATATCCACCCTTGGGCGACGCTGCAAACCCGGACGCTCGACATGCTGTAGATCTTGATCTCCCGCCACCTTCTTAAGCGCAGGAGCGTGACTCTGATGGCTGTACAATCGAGCATAGTAACCATTACTGTCGATCAACTGATCATGGCTGCCCTGCTCAACGATACGCCCCTTATCCATAACAATGATCCGATTACATTGCTTGACGGTAGACAACCTGTGAGCGATCACGAATACCGTGCGGCCCTGACAGATGCGTGCCATATTGTCCTGAATGATCCGCTCGGACTCGTAATCAAGGGCACTTGTAGCTTCGTCAAAAATCAGGATGCGCGGGTTGTTGAGCAAGGCCCGGGCTATCGCCAGACGTTGGCGCTGACCGCCCGACAGATTGCTGCCCTGCTCTCCAACCAGCGTGTCGTATCCCTCAGACAGTTCGCTGATAAATTCATGTGCCCCAGCCATACGGGCCGCCATTACGACCCTATCCATTGGAATCGATGGATCTACGAGCGCAATGTTTTCCCGGATACTACGGTTGAACAGAAAGTTCTCCTGCAATACCACGCCTACCTGCCTGCGCAGCCAGGCTGTATCGACCATCGCAAGATCAACACCATCAATAAGTACTCGCCCTGACTCCGGCACGTAAAGACGTTGCACCAGCTTGGTCAGCGTGCTCTTGCCGGAGCCGGAACGCCCGACGACACCTATCACCTCACCAGGGCGCACATGCAGATCAACCCCCTTTAGTATCAGTTGCCCGTCCGGACGATAACGGAAATTTACCTGCTCGAATGAAACCGCCCCCTTTACTGCAGGGAGCCTTGAGCGATTGGGATTGAAGCCTGGCTCACGGGGACTATTGAGGATGTCACCAAGGCGCTGAATCGAAATCCCCGCCTGCTGGAAATCCTGCCAGAGCTGCACTAGCTTGAGAATTGGGCCGCTGACCCGACCCGCAAGCATATTGAAAGCAACCAGCTGGCCAACGGTAATTTCACCACCGATCACCAGATGCGCACCCCACCAGATAATCCCCAAGGTCATGAGCTTGTTGATCAGGCCAGCAACCTGATTGGCCACGTTGCTGAGGTTGCTGCTACGAAATGAAGCATGCACGTAGCTGGACAAGTGATCCTCCAGCTTGCGACGCATTTGCGGCTCCACCGCCATCGACTTAACCGTACCGATCCCGGTGATAGATTCGGTCAGAAATGCAGTATTAGCAGCACCGTGCTTGAACTTTTCATCAAGTCTGTGACGCAGTATCGGGGTAATGAAAACCGACAGAATGACGTAGGCGGGAATGCTCGCCAGCACTATCCAGGTTAGAGTCGGGCTGTAGTACCACATGACCCCAATAAATACGAACACAAAGAACAGATCGATAACCAGCGTCAGAGCTGTGCCGGTAATGAAGTTGCGAATGGTGTCCAGCTCGCGGACCCGTGCCACATTCTGCCCCACCTGTCGCGACTCGAAATACGATAGCGGCAAGCTCAGCAGATGATTGAACAGTCGGGAACCAAGTTCGACATCCACTCTGTTGGTTGTATGACTGAAGATGTAGTTACGAATCCCGCCAAGCAACGCCTCGAACACCACCACCACAAAAAATCCGATAGCCAAGACATCCAGTGTGGTGAAGCCCCGGTGGACAAGCACCTTGTCCATGACAACCTGAAAAAACAGAGGTGTAGCCAGGGCAAACAACTGCAGAAAAAAGGACGCAATCAACACTTCGCCAAACAGCTTGCGGTAACGCACCAGCGACGGGATAAACCAGGAAATGTCGAATTTCTGGGTCAGGCTTTCACCCAAACCAGTACGCCGGGTCAAAACAATCACGTCGCCGCTCCAGAGAGTCTCTAGCTCAGAGACACTCACAACCTTTGGCGACGGCTCACGCAAGTCGTGAATGAGGGCAGTAGCCTCAGCAGTGTTACCTTCAGAAACAACACTACTCCCTGCTAACCTGGCTAAGATGAAATAGCTTCCATCTTTGGCTTGAGCTATAGCAGGTAACACCTTGTCGTTCAGGCTTGCTAGATCAGGGGATAGTTTTCGAGCCTTGAGTGTCAACGCTTTGGCAGCGCGCAAGATTTCAGCGTTAGTAAAATTCTTGCCCGGCAAACCAAATTGGTGAACCAACTGCTCAGGTTCAGCCGGCAGTTGATGAAATCGCGCAATAGCAACCAGAGAACACAGCCCTGTGTCCACAATAAAAATTCCTTCCATGAAAGATAAGCGCTACAAACGTATAGGTGGCATATAGCTCCAAGCACACCCTTGATAGCACTATTGCATCACCAACCAAGCTTGGCGAACTTAATGCCTTACCTGACAAGTGACAATCTTTTGCTACATAAATAGAGAACCAATTAACATTTTATCTAAACGGCGGCTCATCAAAGCTACGCAGCTTGCGCGAATGCAATGAGTTGACCTGGCTGCGCAGCAGATCCAGTGCCGCGATGCCGATATGCAGGTGCTGGTTGACCGCCCGCTGATAGAAAGCCCCGGCCGCGCCCGGCAACTTGATCTCGCTGTGCAGCGGCTTGTCGGACACGCACAGCAAGGTGCCGTAGGGCACCCGCAGGCGATAGCCCTGAGCAGCGATGGTGCCGCTTTCCATATCCACCGCCACGGCTCTGGCCTGATTGATCAGCGGTCGCTCCTGAGCCCAGCGCAGTTCCCAGTTGCGATCATCGTAGGTCAGTACCGTGCCGGTACGTAGCCTGCGCTTGAGGGCGTCGCCCTGATCGCCTGTGACCAGCGCCGCTGCCGCCTGCAGGGCCTGCTGCACTTCGGCCAGGGCCGGCAACGGAATATGTGGCGGCAATAGCCGATCGAGGATGCCGTCACGACGCATATAGGCATGGGCCAGCACGTAGTCGCCAATCGCCTGGGATTGGCGCAACCCGCCACAGTGGCCGATCATCAGCCAGCAATGCGGACGCAGCACCGCCAGGTGGTCGGTGATGTTCTTGGCGTTGGACGGCCCGACGCCGATGTTGACCAGAGTGATGCCATCGCCATCGCTGGCCAGCAGGTGGTAGGCCGGCATCTGAAAGCGGTGCCAGGCCACGCTGTCGACCACAGCCTGCATGTCATCCTCGGCCATGCCGCGCTCGATCAGCACGTTGCCCGGCAGTACCAGCGTGGTGAAGCGCGACTCGCTGAGCAGCATGTCCATCCCGTAACGGATGAACTGATCGACGTAGCGATGATAGTTGGTCAACAGGATCCAGGGCTGCACGTGCTGCCAGTCGCTGCCGGTGTAGTGCACCAGCCGGCGCAATGAAAAATCCACCCGCGCCCCATCGAACAGCGCCAGCGGCAAGGGGTCCATCTGGGTCCAGTCATCCAGCCCGTCGGCGGCATTGTCGCTGATCGCCGACAGATCGGTTCCGGGAAACACCCGCGCCAGCTCGCCTGCGGCAATCCCGGAGCGCGACAGTTCGTCATAGGCCAGCACATAGGGATAAGGGATCGGCTGATCACTGAGCCCAACCTCCAGACGTACCTCGAAGTCCTTCAGCAGAGGTTCCAACTGCTCCAGCAGGTAACTGCGAAAGGCCTCTGGATGGGTAACGGTCACCGCATAGGTCCCGGGAATCTGTACTCGGGCAAAGGCCCGTACTGTGGCCGGGGGTTCGCTATGGGCGGCATAGGTCAGTCGCAGCGCCGGGTAGCAGAACTGGCGTAATTGCTCGGCACTCGGCTGCCGCCGTTCATGCAGATACATATGCAAGGCCTGGCCCAAAGCCTTGGTTGCCTGTCGGTAAAGTGCAGCCAGGCGGTCTACCGCAGCTGAAGCGGTGTTGACAACGACATAGTCCGGGGTCGATTGCGGCATGTTGAACGCTCCTGTTCGAAGGGCCATGGAGCCAATGATACACTTGATGGCGAGCAGCCAAACTCCCTACACTGGCGTTTTGCCCGGAACACCACGCATGCACGACTACGTCAACTGGTTCCGCCACTCGACGCCTTACATCAACACCCACAGGGACTGCACCTTCGTCGTGCTGCTGCCGGGTGAGGCCATGGCGCATCCGAACTTCATCAATATCATCCACGATGTAATGCTGCTCAACAGTCTCGGCGTGCGTCTGGTGCTGGTGCATGGCTCGCGCCCGCAAATCGAGGAGCGGCTCAAGGCCCGCGGCCTGGATTCGCGTTATCACAATGACCTGCGCATCACCGATCTGGATACCCTGGCCTGCGTGATGGATGCGGTCGGCAGTCTGCGTATCGCCATCGAGGCGCGGCTGTGCACCGCGCCTTCGGGCCAGCGCTCGCGGCTACGGGTAGTCAGTGGCAACTTCGTCACCGCCAAGCCGATTGGCGTGGTCGACGGGGTCGACTTCCACCATACCGGTGAAGTACGCCGGATCGACCGCAAGGCGATCAGTCAGCACCTGGATGAGCAGTCGATCGTGTTGCTGTCATCCATCGGTTACTCGCCGACCGGAGAGGTGTTCAACCTGGCCTGCGAAGATGTCGCCACCAGCGCCGCCGCTGCGCTGAACGCCGACAAACTGATTCTGCTCGGCCCCGATACCGGGATTTTCGATGCCGACGGCCAATTGCTGCGTGAACTCAAGCCAACACGGGCCACGGCGCTGCTCAAGGCGCTGGGCAACAGTCTGCCCGGCAGCCTGCTCAAGGCTGCCTGCAAAGCCTGCGACGGTGGTGTGCGGCGTAGTCATATTGTTAGCTTCGCCGAGGACGGCGCAGTACTGACCGAGCTGTTTACCCGCGATGGCGGCGGCACCATGGTCAGCCAGGAAGCCTTTGAGCAGATCCGTCCGGCCACCATCGACGATGTGGCCGGTCTGCTCGAACTGCTGCGCCCGCTCGAAGAGGCCGGGATTCTGGTGCGCCGCTCGCGCGAAGTGCTGGAAACCGAGATCGGCCAGTTCACCCTGATCGAGCGCGACAGCATGATCATCGGCTGCGCAGCCCTCTACCCGCTGGATGATTCGCGCAGCGGCGAACTGGCCTGCGTCGCCATCGATCCGGATTACCGCCACGGTGGGCGCGGCGACCAGTTGCTGGCCAGCGTTGAGGCTCAGGCCCGCAAGCTCGGCCTGGATACCCTGTTCGTGCTCACCACCCGCACCGCGCACTGGTTCCGCGAGCGCGGCTTCGTCCCCAGTTCAGTGGAGCGCCTGCCAGCCAAGCGTGCCTCGCTGTACAACTACCAGCGCAATTCCAAAGTGTTTGAAAAGTCGATCTCATAAAGAATAAGCAAATTACTTTTTATTCTTTTTGGCTTTTTAGCATTTCATTTATGTTACCGGCATCAACCTGTGTTGATGCCGGCCAGTCACGCACTCGACCACGAACCTCACTGCCGCGCCATTCTGCCAATTTCGTTTGTCTGGAGCACACCATGAAAAGAACTCTGATCGCCAGCGCCGTGGCCGCTGGCCTGTTGACCATTACGTCCAGCGCCCTGGCCGAGGGCGGTTTCATCGAAGACAGCAAGGCCAGCCTTGGCCTGCGCAATTTCTACATCAACCAGGACAACCGCAGCGGCAGCGCTGCGCCCTCCAAAGCCGAAGAGTGGGGACAAGGCTTTTTGCTCAACTTCCAGTCCGGCTATACCCTGGGCACCATCGGCCTCGGGCTCGACGCACTGGGGCAACTGGGTCTGCGCCTGGACTCTGGCGGGCGCACCGACAAAGCCGGGCGCAGCCGCAACCCCGGTACGGTATTCCCGCTCAAAAGCGATAACAGCGCGGTCAGCAACTTCAGCCGCCTGGACCTGACCGGCAAGCTTAAGGTCGCCGAAACCGAGCTGAAGATTGGCGCCCTGCTGCCACGCCTGCCGGTTCTGAGCCTGAATGACGGCCGCCTGCTGCCGCAAACCTTTCGCGGCGGCCAGTTGACCTCCAACGACATCGACAACCTGACCCTGCACCTGGGTCAGATCGAGCGCGCCAGCGGTCGGGCCTCCAGCGACTATGAGAACCTGACCATTGCCGGCGGCAGCCAGCGGGTCAACCAGTTCCGCTATGCCGGTGGCGACTACAGGCTGACCAGCAACCTGACCACCAGCTACTTCTTTGCAGAGCTGCAGGACTACTACCGCCAGCATTACCTCGGTGCAGTCCACAACACAGGGCTCGGTGCCGGCAAGCTCAGCACCGATCTGCGCTACTTCGACAGCAACGCCCATGGCGCCAACAAGCGCCAGGAAGCGGGCTACGCTGCACGCGGTGTCAACAACAACGGCAAGGTCGACAACCGCGCCGCCAGCGCGCTGTTCACCTACAGCCTGAGCGGCCACAGCCTGGGGCTGGGCTACCAGCACCTGAGCGGCAACAGCGACTTCCCGTTCATCAACAACGGCGACGGCGCCACTGCCTACCTGATCACCGACTCGCAAATCGGCAAGTTCCAGCGTGCCGGCGAGCGCACCTGGCTGGGCCGGTATGGCTACGACTTCGCCCAGGCCGGCATACCTGGCCTGCGCGCCAACGCCACCTACCTGCGCGGCAGCAACGTCAAGAGCAACGTCTCCGGGGCCAACAACGAGTGGGAGCGCGACCTGCGCCTGGACTACACCATCCAGGATGGCCTGTTCAAGAATGTTGGCCTGTCGCTGCGTCATGCCAGCCTGCGCAGCAATGTCACCGGGCAACGTGATATCGACGAAGTCAGGGCCATCATCAGCTACAACATCGTATTGCTGTAACTTCCCTGGCAACGAAAAAGGCTCCGTTATTGGAGCCTTTTTTATTCCAAAATGAGAATAAGCAAATAATTTTATATTCCTTATTGTTAGACCCCAAAAACCGTACACTGGAGCCATTCTGAAATAGCAAAGGTTATGACCATGACCAGCTCCCTTACCCGCTATCTGATCCTGCCTGGCTGGCAGGGCTCCGGCCCCGAGCATTGGCAGACCCACTGGCAACAGGTACTACCCAACACTACTCGCGTGGAACAAGCGGACTGGCAACACCCCGACCCTCACGCCTGGATTGACCGGCTGGAGCACGCCATCACGGCCGAACCAACACCGGTGATCCTGATTGCTCATAGCCTGGGCTGCATTACCGTCGCACACTGGGCCAGTCGCAGCAAAGCCCGTTCCTTGGCCCAGGTTCGCGGTGCCCTGCTGGTTGCCCCGGCCGATGTCGAGCGCGAGAACTGCCCGCCAGCCCTTCAGGGTTTCGCTCCGATTCCGCAGCAGCCGTTGCCGTTCCCTAGCCTGCTGGTTGGCTCCAGCAATGACCCGGCAGCCAGCCCGCAACGCGCCATTGAACTGAGTCAGTCCTGGGCCAGCCACAGCGTGATTCTTGAGCAGGCCGGCCATATCAATGTCAGCGCCGGCTTTACCCACTGGAGTGGCGGCTTCCGGTATTTGTACCAACTACAGCATTTTATTGAACAGCAGGCCCGGCAACGGGCCTGACGGAGTGACTCACCATGCCATCTCCCGGCCCTGAAGGCGCCCTGCTGACCTTTACCGACGCTGACCGAAGCCCGCTGAGCATCCGCGCCAAGGCCCTGGTCTTCGTCGACCCGCGCTCGCAGCAGTTGCACCGCGAACTTGAACGATTGTCTCCTTCCGGGCTGCCTATTCTGATCCAGGGCGAAACCGGCTCCGGCAAGGAACTGCTGGCCCGCCAGATCCATCGCTCCAGTGCGCGCCAAGGCCTATTTGTGGCGGTGAATTGCGGCGCCCTGATCGGCAACCAGGCTGAAGCTGAACTGTTCGGTTATGTTCCCAGCCACCCTGTCCGCAGTCAGGCCGGCCGTACCGGTTGGTACGGGTCTGCCAACGGCGGCACCCTGTATCTGGATGAGATTGGCGATCTGCCCAAACACCTGCAGCGCAAGCTACTGACCGCCCTGCAAACACGTGAAATTCTGCGGGTAGGCGCCAGCAACGCAACCCCCGTGGATGTCCGCTTGGTTGTGGCCACAAGCATTGATCTGGAGTGAGCCGTTGAAGCCGGAACATTCAACGCGCATCTGTACGAATATCTGAACGAAGGCTTCCTGGCGCTGCCGCCACTACGCCAGCGGGTTGCCGACATTCTTCCGCTGGCCGAATACTTTCTCGCCATGTATGCCCAGCGTCTGGAACTGCCTGTCCCTTTGTTCGATGACCACGCAGCTAAACGCCTGCAGGCGCATACCTGGCCTGGCAACACTCGGGAGCTGGAGAACGTCGTGCATTTCGCCTTGCTGGTCAGCCGCGACGGCCTGATCCGGGCTGGTGATCTCAACCTGCCCGACGACCAATAGGTCGCCGGCATAATTGCCCCAAACAAGTTCAAGGCTAAGTTCTCGCGCATGAGCAATACCGGAATCAAACCAGCTCAAGCTGCCCCGACGCCAGCGTTTCTCCGCCGTGCCAAAGCCGCCACTCACCTTGCTGGTACAGCGTCCACTGCTCGTTGCTGGTCAATGGCTCGGTGGCAATCACCGTGACGACATCGTTGGGAGTGGTGTGCTCGCCAAAATCGACCACCAGCTCCAGGTCACTCAGTTGCGCGGCACCAAAGGGCGCCCGCCGGGTAATCCAGGCCAGCTTGCTGGTGCAGAGAGTGAACAGCCAGTCGCCATTGCTCAGCAGCAGGTTGCAGACACCCTGGCTGGCATAGTCGGTACAGGCGCGGGTGATGGCCTGCATCAGTGCTGCCTGTTCGGGCAACTGACTGAACTGGCTGCGCAGGCGGTTGAGCAGATCACAGAACAGGGCTTCGCTGTCGGTGTCGCCAACGGCCTGGAACGGGCCGGGCTGGGCAACGAAACCCTCGAGCTGGCCATTGTGGGCAAAGCTCCAGTACTGCCCCCACAGCTCGCGGGTAAATGGATGGGTATTGGCCAGACTGACTCGCCCGACATTGGCCTGACGAATATGGCAGATGACATTCTCGGACTTGATCGGATAGCTTTCGATCAGCCTGGCAATCGCCGAGCTGTGGCATGGCGCCGGGTCATGAAAACAGCGAACACCACGGCCCTCATAAAACGCCACACCCCAGCCATCGCAATGCGGCCCGGTGCGCCCACCGCGCTGCATCAGCCCGGAAAAGCTGAAGCAGATATCGGTGGGAACATTGGCGCTCATGCCCAGCAGCTCGCACATGGCCGTTAGCCCTGCTGCCCACGCAAACCGGCAAAGTCGCTGGCGGCATGGCGTTCCGGCAACTGCTGGTCTGCATCGCCCCAGGTCCGATTGACCATCCGCCCGCGCTGCACCGCCGGTCGCTGGCCAACCTCCTCGACCCAACGCAGCACATGGCTGTAACCCTGCGCGTCGAGGAACTCGGCGGCGCCATACACCTGATTGGTCACCACCCCGCCATACCAGGGCCAGATCGCCATATCGGCAATGCTGTACTGGTCACCGGCGACATAGCGCTGCTCGGCCAGTTGCCGGTCGAGTACGTCCAGTTGGCGCTTGACCTCCATGGTGTAGCGATTGATCGGGTATTCGAACTTCTCCGGGGCATAGGCGTAAAAGTGGCCAAAGCCACCGCCAAGAAACGGCGCGCTGCCCATCTGCCAGAACAGCCAATTCAGGCACTCGGTGCGCCCGGCCAGGTCCTGGGGGATAAAAGCACCGAACTTGTCGGCCAGATACAGCAGGATTGAGCCGGACTCGAACACCCGTAGCGGCGGGTTCATGCTCTGGTCGAGCAGTGCCGGAATCTTCGAGTTCGGGTTGATCTCGACAAAACCCGAGCCGAACTGGTCGCCCTCGTTGATGCGGATCAGCCAGGCATCGTATTCCGCCGCCTGGATGCCAAGCTCAAGCAGCTCTTCGAGCAGGATAGTGACCTTGACCCCGTTGGGCGTGGCCAGCGAATACAACTGCAACGGATGCTTGCCACGCGGCAGCTCGCGCTCGTGGGTCGGCCCGGCCACCGGCCGGTTGATATTGGCAAACTGGCCACCGTTGGCCTTGTCCCAGGTCCAGACCCGGGGTGGGGTGTAAACGCCGTTGCTCATGACTTCCTCAGAGTGGATCGCTGTAGAAGCACAACCCTAGCCGGTTACCCGCCCTTGATCCAGCCCTGCCCCACTCTTTTACTGCTCTTCAGCCAGGTGAGTTCAGCTCACCATCCTCAAGAAACACCCGAGTGTTCACCGGCCTGATCCAGGCATCGCCCCCTTGTACCAACCCCAGCTCACGAAACCGGTGCTTGGGCAGTTCAGCGTGTACGACACGCTCACTGTTGTCGGTGCGCAGTTCCAGACGCACGGTCGGCCCGACTACCGAAACCAGCTCAATCTCGGCATGCAGAGCGCCCTCGCTGCGACCACCCAGCACTTCGATGTCGTGCGGGCGGACATAGGCCAGCGCCTGGCTCTCGCGCTGGCCGGCATATTCGGGCGCATCCAGACGCAGATCACCGATACGGGCAATGCCGTCGTGCACCCGGGCATGGAACAGGTTGACGTTGCCGAGGAACTGGTAAACGAACGGATTGGCCGGGTTGTCGTAAACACTCTCCGGACTGCCGTCCTGCTCAACCTTGCCATGGTTCATCACCACCACCCGATCAGATACTTCCAGTGCCTCTTCCTGATCGTGAGTGACAAACACGCTGGTCACATGAATCTCGTCATGCAGCCGGCGCAACCAGCGGCGCAGCTCGGCGCGCACTTTGGCGTCCAGTGCACCAAAGGGTTCGTCCAGCAGCAGTACCTTAGGTTCGACTGCCAACGCCCGAGCCAGGGCAATCCGCTGGCGCTGGCCGCCGGACAGTTGCGATGGCAGGCGATCGGCGGTCCAGTCCAGTTGCACCATTTCCAACAGGTGCATGACCTTCTTGCGAATCTCTTCCTTGCTCGGGCGCTGACGGCGCGGTTTGACGGTCAGCCCGTAGGCCACGTTCTCGTACACGCTCATGTGCTTGAACAGCGCATAGTGCTGGAACACGAAACCCACCCCGCGGTCACTGACGTGCAGGTCAGTGGTGTCTTCACCGTGGAAACGGATGCGACCGCTGTCTGGCTGTTCGAGCCCGGCGATGATCCGCAGCAGGGTGGTCTTGCCGGAGCCCGACGGCCCGAGCAATGCGGTCAGCTCGCCGTCATTGAGGGTGAGGCTGACGTTGTCGACGGCGACGAAGTCGCCGAAGCGTTTGTTGACCTGATCGATTTCAATGCTCATTTGGATTTTCGTCCCGGGAATAAATAGACATCGTCATTGCGAGCCTCGTAGAGGCGTGGCAATCCTAGGCACCGCATTGCTGCCAGGCATGGATTGCCGCGGCGGCAAAAACGCCTCCTCGCAATGACGTGTGTGGGGGGGCGTCATTGCGAGCCTCATAGAGGCGTGGCAATCCATAGGCACCGCATTGCTGCTAGGCATGGATTGCCGCGTCGGCATAAAGCGCCTCCCCGCAATAACGACCTGCTGGTGGTAAGGCTCAAGCCTGCGCATGACGCTCATCCAGCCACTCGACAAAGCTCTTGATTGCAATGGTCACCAGCGCCAGCCCGGTCAGCAGTGACGACACGGCAAAGGCGGCGGTGAACATGTACTCGTTGTAAAGCACCTCAATGTGCAGCGGCATGGTGTTGGTTTCACCGCGAATCCGCCCGGAAACTACGGCTACTGCACCGAACTCACCCAGCGCCCGGGCGTTACACAGGATCACCCCGTAGATCAGGCCCCACTTGATATTCGGCAGGGTTACGTACCAGAAAGTTTTCCAGCCGCTGGCCCCGAGGGTCAGCGAGGCTTCCTCCTCTTCCTTGCCCTGCTGCTGCATCAGCGGGATCAGTTCGCGGGCAATGAACGGCAAGGTGCCGAAGGCGATCACGATGATGATGCCGGGGACGGCAAAAATGATCCGCAGGTCATGGGCCGCCAGCCAAGGACCAAGCCAGCCCTGGGAGCCGAACAGGATGACGAAGATCAGCCCGACCACCACCGGCGAGATGGCAAAGGGCATATCGATCAGTGATATCAGAATCGGCTTGCCACGGAACTCGAACTTGGCAATCGCCCAGGCCGCCGCCACGCCAAACACCATGTTGATCGGCACGACGATCAATACCACCAGCAACGACAGCCGGATGGCGGCTAGCGCATCCGGCTCGTTGATCGCTGCCCACCAGACCTGCAGCCCCTGTTCAAAGGCGCCATACAGCACTACCGCCAGCGGCAGTACCAAAAACAGCGCGAGAAAGGTCAGGGCTATACCGATCAAGGTCCAGCGCACCCACAGCGGTTCTTCCGTGGCGCGGCGCCAGCGTGCGGCCAGTTCAGGATTGGCTACATAAGTAGAGGTTTGTGTTGTCACAGGAGAGTCCTCACAGGCCGCGACGCTGGGTCCACCATTGCAGACCATTGATCAGAAGTAGCAGGGCAAAGGCCGCCAGCAACATCACCGTACCGATCGCAGCGGCGCCGTTGTAGTCGTACTGTTCGGCCTTGGCGACGATCAGCAGCGGTGTGATCTCGGTGCGGTAGGGCATGTTGCCGGAAATGAACACCACCGAGCCGTACTCACCCACCGCGCGGGCAAAAGCCAGGGCATAACCGGTCAGCAGCGCCGGCAACAGTGCCGGCAGAATCACCCGGCGGATGGTGGTAAAGCGGCTGGCGCCCAGACTGGCCGAGGCCTCTTCGCGTTCAGCCTCCAGGTCTTCCAGCACCGGTTGCACGGTGCGCACCACAAAGGGCAGGCCGATATAGGTGAGCGCCACCACCACACCAAGCTGGGTGTAGGCCACCTTGATCCCGGCCACCTGCAGGTACTGGCCGACCCAGCCGCTGGAGGCATACAGGGTCACCAGCGCAATCCCGGCCACTGCGGTTGGCAGGGCAAACGGCAGGTCTACCAGCGCATCAACGATTTTCTTGCCGGGGAAGCTGTAACGCACCAGCACCCAGGCCACCAGCGCGCCAAACACCAGATTGATGGTGGCGCCGATCAACGAGGCGCCAAACGACAGCTTGTAGGAAGCCACCACCTGCGGATGGCTGACAGCGCGCCAGAAGTCATCCCAGCTCATCAGCGAGGTGTAGAGCAGCAGGCCACCCACTGGAATGAGAAAGATGAAGCTCAGGTACAACAGGGTAAAGCCCATGGTCAGCCCGAAACCGGGTATGACGCGGCGCTTCTTTGCAGCCAGGGACATAGATCACCTCAGACAAAAGCCCGGGCGTATGGCGCCCGGGTTGGTTTCAGCCGTTGTCAGCGCCGGGAAATCGATTCCAGGATGCTGTCGAACTGGCCACCATCGTTGAAGTGAGTGTCCTGCGCGTTCTGCCAGCCACCAAACACCTCATCGACAGTAAAGAACTCGACGCTAGGGAAGCGATCGGCGAACTCGGCAGCGATTTTCGGATCACTTGGACGGTAATAATGCTTGCCGGCCAAACGCTGGGCTTCATCGCTGTACAGGTACTGCAGATAGCCTTCGGCGACCTCGCGGGTGCCCTTGCGATCAACATTCTTGTCCACCACGGTGACCGGCGGCTCGGCCAGAATGCTTACCGAGGGCACCACGATCTCGAACTGGCCCTGACCCAGCTGCTCTACCGCAAGGAAAGCCTCGTTTTCCCAGGCAATAAAGGCATCACCAATTCCGCGCTGGACAAAGGTGTTGGTCGCGCCGCGGGCCGCCGGATCCAGCACCGGGACGTTGGCATAGATCTGACGAACAAAGTCGTAGGCCTTCTGTTGGTCACCGCCGTTCTGTTTCAGCGCATAGCCCCAGGCCGCCAGGTAGTTCCAGCGGGCCCCACCGGAGGTTTTCGGGTTGGGAGTAATTACCTGCACGTCATCGCGCACCAGGTCGTCCCAGTCCTTGATGTTCTTCGGGTTGCCCTTGCGCACCAGTAGCACGATGGTCGAGGTATAGGGCGAGCTGTTGCGTTCCAGCCGATCCTGCCAGCCATCGGGAATCAGCTCACCGTTCTGGCGCAGCGCATCCACGTCATAGGCCAGCGCCAGGGTCACCACATCGGCATCCAGCCCGTCGATCACCGAGCGCGCCTGCGAGCCGGAGCCACCATGCGACTGACGCACGTTGACACGCTGCCTCTTGGACTCTTGCCAGTACTGGCTGAACGCAGTGTTGTACTCGCGGTAGAACTCACGGGTAGGGTCATAGGACACATTGAATAGGTTGACCGTCTGGGCAAGGGCCGAAGCGGATACCAGAGCGGCCAGGCCGCCAGCAATCAGGGTCTTGCGGAAAAACTTTTTCATGGTGTGTGCACTCTGCAGATACATTTCTCGTAGCGCCAAGATGGCGCTGGGGTACGGTGTGAACGCTCAGCGATCACATTCGGTGAGAAGCGCGGCTACAGGGTCGACAGCGTTGACCGGCATAAGCGAGCGAGGTCATGGGAAGCTCCAATAGTAGTTACGTGTTGGCTTCACACGCCTCTGGTGTTCCAGTCGGCGGGGTTGTTTAGGGGTCTGGCGACAATATCCCGTGGTCGGGTGCTTCAGGACGTCCTGGTCGGCGGCGATTGAAAGCGAAACTTTTCCTTGCGTTCAATCTGTACCACCTGACCGTTATGCAGGGTGATTTCCACGGCGCCGAACTGAATGTTCTTCAACGCCTCGGCAATCGCCGCTATCACCCGCTGGTCATCCGCCGCCGCATTAACAGTGTTGGTAGCGGTCATGGCTGGCTCCGAAGTTCGTTATGGACAACACCACGCGGGTGTCGACGAGCAGATACTAGATCAGCCCAATTATAACCATAAATACTATTTTGGAATTTTTATATTCTTTATAGAAATAAAAAGAGCCAGACCTAATAGCACCGTCTCCCCGCTACTGCAAGCCACTCGCCGAATTGGTATGCTTGACAGATTACGGAACACAACGAGATCACCGTCATGCCTGATTACCGCTCGAAAACCTCCACCTTCGGCCGCAACATGGCCGGCGCCCGCGCGCTGTGGCGTGCCACCGGGATGAAGGACGAGGACTTCAAGAAGCCGATCATCGCCATCGCCAACTCCTTTACCCAGTTCGTGCCCGGCCACGTGCACCTGAAGGATCTGGGTCAACTGGTCGCGCGGGAAATCGAAAAAGCCGGCGGCGTGGCCAAGGAATTCAACACCATCGCGGTAGATGACGGCATCGCCATGGGTCACGACGGCATGCTCTATTCGCTGCCCTCGCGCGAGATCATCGCCGACTCGGTCGAGTACATGGTCAACGCTCACTGCGCCGACGCCATCGTCTGCATCAGCAACTGCGACAAGATCACCCCCGGCATGCTGATGGCCGCGCTGCGCCTGAACATTCCGGTGGTGTTCGTCTCCGGCGGACCGATGGAAGCCGGCAAAACCAAACTGGCCAACCACGGCCTGGATCTGGTCGATGCCATGGTCGCCGCCGCCGACGACAGTTGCTCAGACGAAACCGTCGCCGAGTACGAGCGCAGCGCCTGCCCGACCTGCGGCAGTTGCTCGGGCATGTTCACCGCCAACTCAATGAATTGCCTGACCGAGGCTTTGGGCCTGTCACTGCCGGGTAACGGCTCGACCCTGGCCACCCATAGCGATCGCGAGCAACTGTTCCTGCGCGCTGGCCGACTGATCGTCGACCTGTGCCGTCAGTACTATGCCGAAGGCAACGAGAACGTCTTGCCGCGCAATATCGCCAGCTTCAGGGCTTTCGAGAACGCCATGACCCTGGATATCGCCATGGGTGGCTCGACCAACACCATCCTGCACCTGCTGGCCGCCGCCCAGGAGGCCGAACTGGCCTTTGACCTGCGTGATATCGACCGGCTGTCGCGCAAGGTGCCGCAACTGTGCAAGGTGGCGCCGAACATTCAGAAGTACCACATGGAAGACGTGCACCGCGCCGGCGGGATCTTCTCGATCCTCGGTGAGCTGGCCCGCGGCGGGCTGCTACACACCGATGTACCGACCGTGCATAGCCCGAGCATGGAGGAAGCTATCGCCCAGTGGGATATCACCCAGACCGACGACGAGACCGTACACACCTTCTTCAAGGCCGGTCCGGCCGGTATCCCGACCCAGGTAGCGTTCAGCCAGAGCACTCGCTGGGACAGTCTGGACGATGACCGTGAAAACGGCTGCATCCGCAGTGTTGCCCATGCCTACTCGCAGGAAGGTGGCCTGGCGGTACTCTACGGCAACATCGCCGAAGATGGCTGCGTAGTGAAAACTGCCGGCGTGGATGAATCCATCCATGTATTCGAAGGCCGGGCCAAGATCTATGAAAGTCAGGACAGCGCGGTCAAAGGTATTCTGGCCGACGAGGTCAAAGCGGGCGATATTGTCATTATCCGCTACGAAGGCCCCAAGGGCGGCCCGGGCATGCAGGAAATGCTCTACCCAACCAGCTACCTGAAATCCAAAGGCCTGGGCAAGGACTGCGCCCTGCTGACCGATGGGCGCTTCTCGGGCGGCACCTCGGGCCTGTCGATCGGTCATGCCTCGCCGGAAGCGGCTGCCGGCGGCGCCATCGGCCTGGTGCGTGACGGCGACAAAATCCTGATCGACATCCCGAAGCGCAGCATCAACCTGCTGGTCAGCGATGAGGAACTGGCCGTACGCCGTGCCGAACAGGACGCCAAGGGCTGGAAACCGGCTGAACAACGTCCGCGCAAGGTGACTACTGCGCTCAAGGCCTACGCCCTGCTGGCCACCAGTGCCGACAAGGGTGCGGTGCGCAATAAGGCCATGCTCGAAGACTAACTCCACGGATGACGCGGGCGAGCCCTCGCCCGCGTCATATTTCCAGCAAGATACTGAAACTCGCCAAAAGCAGTCAAAACCCCGTCAATCGCCCGAAATCTCCCTACCATTTGTCGGACAAACTTGCCAGTTATGTCATGCTTGTGCTGAATGCAAGTTGTGATGGCGTTAACATAATGATGTCATCTCGCCTACATGGACGCTTCACTTTAATTCCATAAACGGAAGCCAATGGAAACCGCTGCCCGCAAGCTGTTGCTGGTTGAAACGAATCAGGACAAGCGTGAGCACCTGCTCAGCTTGTGCCGGGATTTGCCCGACACGACGTTTGATGTCGAGGTCTGCACACGCCCGAAAGAAGCCATCAACCGCCTTGCCAGCGGTGCTTTTCATGCCTGCCTGTTACCCAACGATCTCGGCCTGTTACGCGATGCCCGACGCGTGGCCACAGATACCCTGTACCTGCTGATCAGCGACGGCGGCTCAGTACACAGTGATAGCACCGCGCTGGAAGATGGTGCCGACGATATCTTGCAGCGCACCCGTCTGGACGCCGAACATCTGCAGCGCGCCCTGATCCATGCCCAGTCACGCCGCAACAGCGGCCTGCGTCTGGCCCAACAGGCCAAGCAGGACCCGCTGACCGGGCTGGGCAACCGCGCCCTGCTGGAAGAAGAACTGGATCGTCTGTTGCTGCGTAGCAAACGCAGCCAGGAAGGCTTTGCCCTGCTGTACATTGACCTGGATTACTTCAAACAGATCAACGACAGCTTCGGCCATGGCCTGGGTGACCTGCTGCTAGCGGTGATCGCCAACCGGCTGCGCCGCAGCATGCGCCAGGATGACCTGATCGCCCGGATCGGCGGTGATGAATTCGTCGCGTTGCTGCATGACCTGCATGACCCCAACGACGCAGCGCTGATTGCCAGCAAGATCATTCACACCCTGAGCGAGCCCATCACCCTGAGCGGCCATCATCTGCTGATTTCCGCCAGCGTCGGCATCGCCACCTATCCCGAACACGGCCAGTCCGCCGCTGAACTGCTGCAGCATGCCGACCAGGCGCTGTATCGGGCCAAGGCCAATGGCCGCAACGGCTACAGCTTCTATTGTCCGAACGAAGAAGCCCATACCCGGACCAATCTGGATATCGAGCAGGGGCTGCGTCACGGCCTGCTGGAAGGCCAGTTCCGTCTGCACTACCAGCCTA
This sequence comes from Pseudomonas jilinensis, assembly GCF_003586265.1. Lineage (NCBI taxonomy): Bacteria > Pseudomonadati > Pseudomonadota > Gammaproteobacteria > Pseudomonadales > Pseudomonadaceae > Pseudomonas > Pseudomonas jilinensis. The sequence continues at coordinate 85,890 of NZ_QJSA01000003.1, forward strand.
TCGTCGATACCCAGCAGGGCGATACCGTGGCCTGGGAAGCTCTGCTGCGCTGGCAGCATCCGCAGCTGGGGCTGTTGACGCCGGATGCCTTCCTTAAACTGGCCGAACACAGCGGCCTGATTTTGCCAATGGGCCACTGGGTAATCGCCCAGGCGCTGGAGGCTGTCCAGCAGTGGCAGAACGCAGGCATCAATTGCCGACTATCGATCAACCTGAGCGACCGGGAACTCAAACAGCCGCGCTTTGCCGACCAACTGCGCCAGCTACTGGCCAAAAGCAAAGTCGACCCGCGAATGGTTCAGCTCGAATTACGCGAAGAGGCCCTGCTCAAGCACGCCAGCCAGGCCAGCAAGTTGTGCAAGGGGCTCAGTGAGCTGGGGGTCGATATCTGGCTTGATCACTTTGGTGAGGAGTACGGAGCACTCGGCTATCTGGCCCGCCTGCCGATCAAGGGCATCAAGCTGGATACCCGGAGTATGCAGGACGGTAATGACAGCGAGTACGCCAACTATCTGCGCAATCTGATCAACCTGTCACGCGGAATGGGTAAACAGGTGACCGCCAACTTCGTGGAAAACGCCCAGTGCGCCAACCAGCTATCACACTGGGGCGGGCACTATCTGCAAGGTTACTGGATCGGCAAGCCGCGCCCGCTGGAGGAAGTGCTGGACCAGTCTCAGCCGCTGATCCTGTCCAGCACCTGATAGCTGTGAGCGGGATAATCCGGGCCGGCCGGTACATCCCGCTGCTCGACCAATGACCAATCCCCCTCAGGGATCTGTGGAAACCAGGCATCGCCCTGCGGACTCAGCTCGACCCGGGTCAGATACAGCCGGTCGGCCAGATCGAGCATCTCGCGATACAGCATCTCACCGCCAATCACCATAACCTCGTCGACCGCATCCAGCTCGGCCTGTCGCCGCGCCACCTCAAGCGCCTGCTGTGGGCTGGTAACCACCACGGCGCCGGGCAACTGCAAAGCCGACTGGTGACTGACAACGATGTTGGTGCGTCCCGGCAAGGGCCGCCCCAGCGAGTCAAAGGTCTTGCGCCCCATGATGATCGGCTTGCCCCAGGTCTGCGCCCGAAAGTATTTCAGATCCTCCGGCAGGTGCCAGGGCAACTGGTTGTCGATACCGATCACCCGGTTGCTCGCCAGTGCGGCAATCAGTGCGATGCGTGGACTGCTCATACCGCCACCGGCGCCTTGATATGCGGATGGCACTGGTAGTTCTCCAGAGTGAAGTCCTCGAAGGTGAAGGCAAACAGGTCACGGACCTCAGGATTCAGGCGCATGGTCGGCAGCGGCAGCGGCTCGCGACTCAACTGCAGATCGGTCTGCTCCAGGTGATTGGCGTACAGATGGCAGTCACCGCCGGTCCAGATGAACTCGCCCGGCTGCAGGTCGCAGACCTGAGCAATCATCAGCGTCAGCAACGCATAGCTGGCGATATTGAACGGCACACCGAGGAAGATATCGGCCGAGCGCTGGTACAACTGGCAGCTGAGCTTGCCGTCGGCAACATAGAACTGGAACAGTGCATGACAGGGCGGCAGCGCCATGTCGTCCACCAGCGCCGGGTTCCAGGCCGAGACGATCAGTCGACGTGAATCCGGATTGCTGCGGATCATCTGCAACAGCTTGCTGATCTGGTCGATAGCCTCGCCGTTGGGCGCCGGCCAGCTACGCCACTGGTAGCCATAGACCGGCCCGAGATTGCCGTCGTCGTCGGCCCACTCATCCCAGATCGATACCCCGTGCTGTTTCAGGTAGGCGATGTTGGTGTCGCCCTTGAGAAACCACAACAGCTCATGAATGATCGATTTGAGGTGGCACTTCTTGGTGGTGACCAGCGGAAAGCCTTCACTGAGATCAAAACGCATCTGATGGCCGAACACACTGTAGGTGCCAGTGCCGGTGCGGTCACTCTTGAAGGTGCCGGTTTCACGCACCCTGCGCATCAGATCCAGATACTGTTTCATGCGATTTTTGCCTCCCGGCGATAGGCGAACCAGATCATCCCGGCACCAATGACGACCATCGGAATGCACAGCAACTGACCCATGGTGAACCAGTCGAAGGCCAGGTAGCCGATATGCGCGTCCGGCTCTCGGACAAATTCAACGATAAAACGGAACACCCCGTAACACACCCCAAACAGCCCACTGACAGCCATGGTCGGGCGTGGTTTGCGCGAGTAGATCCAGAGAATGGCGAACAGCGCCACACCTTCCAGGGCAAACTGATACAGCTGCGAGGGATGCCGCGCCAGTTGCAGCGGGTCAGTCGGGAACACCATGGCCCAGGGCACGTCGGTGGCCTTGCCCCACAGCTCGGCGTTGATGAAGTTGCCAATGCGCCCGGCGCCCAGGCCAATCGGCACCAACGGAGCAACAAAGTCCATTACCTCAAAGAAGCGCTTGCCGTTGCGCCGGGCAAACCAGGCCACCGCCAGCAACACCCCGATCAATCCACCATGGAACGACATACCGCCTTTCCAGATTTGCAGGATCAGCGTCGGGTCATTGATATAGGCCGCCAGATCGTAGAACAGCACATAGCCCAAACGCCCACCGGCAATCACCCCGAGCGCGACCCAGAACACCAGATCGGAGAGCTTTTCCCGACTCCAGGTCGGGGCAAAATCGGCCCAGCGGCGCGATGCCAGCCACCAGGCGCCACCAATACCGATCAGGTACATCAAACCGTACCAGTGAATCTGCAACGGACCAATAGCCAAAGCCACCGGGTCGATTTGCGGGTAAGCCAGCATGAATGCTCCCTACATGAGAAAGTTGATGCCCACGCAAAATAGCAGAAGGGCAAACAGACGCTTGAGCAAACGTTGTGACAACTTGTGTGCCAACAAAGCTCCGTAACCAGCGAACAACATGCTGGTGGCGGCGATCCCGACCAGCGCCGGCAGATACACGAAGCCCAGACTCCAATCCGGCAAGCCGGCCTTGGCCCAGCCTGTCCAGATGAAGCTCAGCGAACCTGCAACGGCGATTGGCAGACCGCAGGCCGAAGAGGTCGCCACCGCCTGCTGCATCGGCACGCTGCGCCAGACCAGAAAAGGCACGGTCAGCGAGCCACCGCCAATCCCGAAAATCGCCGAGGCCCAGCCGATGACCCCGCCCACGCCGGTCAATCCGGCCCGCCCAGGCACAGCCTGACTGGCCTTGGGCTTGAGTTCAAAACCCATCTGGATGGCCATGACGATGGCGAATACGCCAATGATCTTCTGCAATGCCGGGCCACTGATCAGCGCAGCGGTCAGCGCACCCAGCACGGTACCCAGCAAAATTCCAAACGTCATCCAGACGAACACCGGCCACAGCACAGCACCCTTGCGATGATGGGTACGAATGGCGTTGAGCGAGGTGAAGGCAATGGTCGCCAGCGAGGTCCCCACGGCCATGTGGGTCATGACTTCAGGCGCAAAGCCCTGAAGAGTAAAGCTGTACACCAGCACCGGCACAATGATTATCCCGCCGCCCACGCCGAACAGGCCGGCCAGCACTCCGGCACAGGCGCCCAGCACCAGATAAATCAGAAACTCCACAACGCCCCCAGGCAGTCCGTTCGTTCATCCCGGCCGCAGTCAACCGGCCGCCTAGTGTAGCCGAATCGTCCCACTAAACGTAGACTGACTAGCTCAAGGAGGTGCCCATGTGCCTGATCGCCTTTGCCTGGCAAGTCGCCGACCAGCCGCTGTTGCTGCTCGGCAACCGCGACGAATTTCATGCCCGCCCAACCCGGAATGCGCAGTTTTGGGAGCCGGAGGGTCACCCTGAGCTACTGGCCGGCAAGGACCTGGAGGCCGGTGGTACCTGGCTGGGCATTACCCGCCAGGGACGTTTCGCCAGCCTGACCAACATCCGGGCGCCGGGGGCCCGCAAAGGGCCGCTATCACGCGGCGCACTGGTGCTGGACTACCTGACCGGCCAGCAATCACCGGCGGAGTATCTGCAACAGGTCGCCATGAATGCCGAACAATATGCCGGCTTCAACCTGCTGGTGGGCGACCGCCAGCAGCTCTGGCATCTGAATAGCCGCAGTGGTCAGGCCGAATCATTAAGTCCGGGCATCTACGCGCTGTCCAATGCCGGGCTGAACAGCCCCTGGCCAAAACTGGTCGCCTTGCGCCAGGGCCTGGAAGCCCGCCTGCATGCCGATGACCGGCAACTGCTGCAACTGCTTGCCGACCCACGCACCTACCCCGATGAACAACTGCCGGACACCGGTATCAGCCTGGAGTGGGAGCGGCTGCTGTCCGCCGCATTCATCGTCAGCGCCGAGTACGGCACCCGGGCCAGCAGTCTGCTGCGCCTTAAAGCCAATGGTGAAGTAGTGTTTATCGAGCAGCGCTTTGGCCCCGAGGGGGTTGCGCTGGGCGAGCAGCGTTGGTGTTTTGCCTGCAAAGACCAGTAGGAGCGCCTCGCATGTGCGAACAGGATTGAGCTATCGCGGCCGCGGGCCGCTCCTACCAAGACAGCATCAGCGCTGACTGAGCACCTTGCCCAGCCCCATGTTCTTGAGCGCCAGATGCAGGGTACTTTGCACCAGATGCGGGTTGTCCAGCAGCAGCACTTCATCCAGCAGCGCCTTGGCGTCTTCCAGGCTGATTTGCCGTAGCAGCCACTTCACCTTGGGCAGGTTGGTGGCATTCATCGACAGCACATCACAACCCATCGCCATCAGCAGCACTGCCGCAGCCGGGTCACCGGCCATCTCACCGCAGACGCTCATCGGCTTGCCGGCATCGCGGCAGGCATGAGCCACCTTAACCAGCGCCTGCAGCACCGCAGGATGCAGGGAGTGATAAAGATCGGCAACGCGCGGGTTGTTGCGGTCAACCGCCAGCAGATATTGGGTCAGGTCATTGGTGCCAACCGAGAGAAAATCGACCATCTGCACCAATTCACGGGCCTGGTAGACCGCTGCTGGCACTTCGATCATCACCCCGACCGGTGGCATGGGCACATCCACGCCCTCATCCAGCACTTCGCTGTAGGCCCGGTGGATCAGATGCAGTGCATCCTCGACTTCGAAGATACTGCTGATCATCGGCAGCATGATTCGCAGATTGTTCAGCCCATGACTGGCCTTGAGCATGGCCCGGGTCTGAACCAGAAAAATTTCCGGGTGATCCAGGGTAACCCGGATCCCCCGCCAGCCAAGGAAGGGGTTGTCTTCCTTGATCGGAAAATAGGTCAACGCCTTGTCACCACCAATATCCAGAGAACGCATGGTCACCGGCAGCGGATGGAAGGCTTCCAACTGCTCACGATAGGTCGCCTGCTGCTCTTTTTCGCTGGGGAAGCGGTCCTGAATCATGAACGGTACTTCGGTGCGGTACAGCCCTACCCCTTCGGCACCGCGATCCAGCGAGCGGGCGACATCGGCCAGCAGGCCGGTGTTTACCCACAACGGCATGCGATGGCCGTCAGTGGTAATGCACGGCACCTCACGCAGCTTCTCCAGGCCCTGCACCAGTTCGCGCTCTTCGCGCACCAGTTCCAGATAGTGCCTGCGCAACTCCTGCGAGGGGTTGGAATAGACCTCACCGTGGTTGCCGTCGACGATCAGTTCCAGACCATCAACCCTGGTATAGGGCAGATCGACCGCCCCCATAACCGTGGGAACCCCCATCGCCCGGGCCAGAATGGCAACGTGCGAACTGCCTGATCCCAGTACCGAAACCAGGCCCACCAGTTTTTCCTTGGGCACCTCGCCCAGCATGACCGGGGTAATCTCTTCACTGACCAGAATGGTCTGCTCGGGGTAGACCCGATCCTGGCGCCCGGCTTCTTGCAGATAGGCAAGAATCCGCCGCCCCAGATCCTTGACGTCGGTTGCGCGTTCGCGCAGGTAGGGGTCATCCATCAATTCGAAGCGGCCGACATGATCGCTGATCACTTCACGCAGCGCGCCCTGGGCCCACTGACCGGTGCGAATGATCGCCACCACCTCATTACCTAGCGCGGCGTCGTCCAGCATCATCAGGTACACATCGAACAGCGCCAGCTCCTCGGGGCGCAACTGGCTGGCCAGCTTGCTCGACAGTGCCTGCATATCGCGGCGCACCGACTCCAGCGCAGTGCGAAACAGCGCCAGTTCGGCATCAATATCGACAGCTGGTTTGTCCGGCACGGCATTCAGGTCGGCCGGGGGCAGAATGACCACCGCCTGACCAATGGCAACGCCCGGGGCGCCGGGTACACCGTCAAAGCGGGTGTCCTGAACCACCTCGCCGCCCCAACCCAGGCCACGGATCGCGCCGGTGGCCTCGGCATGGGCGATAACCCCGGCCAACTGGGCACTCATGGTGACCAGGAAAGATTCTTCACCTTCATCGAACTGGCGGCGAGCCTTCTGCTGCACAACCAGTACACCCATCACCCGGCGGTGGTGAATGATCGGCACCCCGAGAAACGAGGCGAAGCGTTCCTCACCGGTTTCGGCAAAATAACGGAATTTCGGGTGGACCGCCGCATCTTCCAGGTTGACCGGTTCTTCGCGGGTGCCGACGTAACCGATCAGACCTTCGTTGCTGGCCAGCGTCACCAGCCCGACGGCACTCTTGTTCAGGCCCTCGGTGGCCATCAATACGTAACGGGAGGTATCAGGATCAAGCAGGTAGACCGAGCACACTTCAGTGCCCATGGCCTCTCTGACACGCTGCACGATGATGTCCAGTGCCGCTGGCAGATCCCTGGCAGCGTTGACCTCCTGAACAATCCGGCGCAGCGTGTTGAGCATGCTCAGCACCCCGGCAAGCCGCTGATCTGTAGCCGGGGCGCCAGTTCTTTCATGGCCCGACGGTAGACATCACGCTTGAACGCCACCACCTGGCCGAGCGGATACCAATAACTGACCCAGCGCCAGCCGTCGAACTCGGGCTTGGCGGTCTTGGTCATGCACACCTGTTCTTCGTTGGCGGTCAGACGCAGCAGGAACCACTTTTGCTTCTGACCCACACAGACCGGCTGGGAGTGATTGCGAATCAAGCGTTGCGGTAGCCGGTAACGCAACCAGCCACGGGTGCAACCGAGGATTTCGACATCCTCGGGCAGCAGCCCTACCTCTTCATGCAACTCCCGATACAGGGCCTGTTCGGGGGATTCATGGCGCTGGATTCCGCCCTGCGGGAACTGCCAGGCATCCTGGCCGATCCGCCTGGCCCAAAGCACCTGCCCCAACCCATTGGTCAGGATGATGCCTACATTGGGACGAAAACCATCAGGATCGATCACAGCCGCTACCCTTGCGTTTATAACTCATGCATTGTTCCACAAAGCAACACGGCACAGCAATTGCTGATAGAACCGTCCCGAGGACCCAAGTTTTCAGCCTGGATCAGACCGGTAATACCCGGCAAAACAATGACTTGATGTAACCGGTTTCCGGGATCGCCGGATGTAACGGATGATCCGGACCCTGGAAGCCTCGCTCGGTGATCACCAGATGCCGGTCCAGATGCCGGGCCGACGCATTGAGGATGTCACGCAGGTTGTCTTCGGCCAGATGCATTGAGCAAGACGCCGACACCAGAATGCCGTCCTTGTTGAGCATACGCATGGCCTGCTCATTCAGACGCCGATAGGCCTGTTCGCCATTGCGGATATCCTTGCGCTTCTTGATGAATGCCGGCGGATCGGCAATCACCACATCGAAACGCTCGTCGGCGGCCTTGAGTTCGCGCAGGGCATCAAGCACATTGCCCTCGACCACCGCCATCTTTTCCGCCACGCCGTTGAGTTCGGCATTGTGCTCGACCTGATCCAGCGCCGGCGCGGAAATATCCACACACATCACTTCGCTGGCGCCAAACGCCGCCGCCTGCACCCCCCAACCGCCGATATAACTGAACAGATCCAGTACCCGTTTGCCCTTGACGTAAGGAGCAAGGCGCGCCCGGTTCATGCGGTGATCGTAGAACCAGCCGGTTTTCTGCCCAGTCCAGACCGGGGCTTCGAAGCGCACGCCGTTCTCGATCAGCGCCACTCGCTCGGGCACCTCGCCGTGAGCCGCCTCGACGTAGGACGGCAAATCTTCCTGGGCCCGCGCACCGCTGTCGTTCTTGAACAGGATACCGGCCGGCTTGAGCACCTGAACCAGCGCCTCGACAATCGCCTCACGCACCCGCTCCATGCCCGGCGTACCAATCTGCACCACCAGATAATCACCAAACCGGTCGACTACCAGCCCGGGCAGCAGATCCGAGTCACCATAGACCAGCCGGTAGAACGGCTGATCGAAGAGCCTCTCGCGCAGACTCAGGGCCACCTTGATCCGGTGCACCAGCAACGACTTGTCCAGCCGATGCTTGCTGTCACGACTGTGCAGGCGGGCACAGATCAGATTGTTGGGGCTTACACAGGCCAGCCCCAGAGATTTGCCGGAGGCGGTTTCCAGGCTGACTTCCTGGCCCGGCTCGAACAGGGTCAACGGGGTTTGGGCAGTATCCACCTCATTGCTGAACACCCAGAGGTGGCCGGCCTTGATCCGGCGGTCGCTATTGGATTTCAGGCGCAGACTGGGCAAGCTCATGGGGCTCTCCTCAAGAAACAATCGGCCATTATACAGGGTGCCAAGCGGGCCAGTCTCCGGCTAAACTCGGAGTTTCTATCCTATCCGTTAGCCACGAAGTAGACGACGATGACCCAGGAACTCACTGAGGACCAGATCCGCCACGCCTTGCAGGGCATCAGCGTGCCGCCACAGCCGCAGATCATGGTCGATCTGCAGATGGAGCAGGTCATGCCCGATCCTGACCTCAAGGTCATTGCCCGGCTGATCAGCCAGGACCCGGGACTGGCCGGTAGCCTGCTGAAGATCGTCAACTCGCCGTTCTTCGGGCTGGCCAACCGGATTACCTCGATCCAGCAGGCAGTCAACCTGCTCGGGGTCAAACGGGTGATCAACATCGTCAACGCCCAGTCGATCCGCGGCGAGCTGACCGATGAAAACATCATCAACCTCAACCGGTTCTGGGACAGCGCCCAGGATGTCGCCATGACCTGCATGACCCTGGCCAAGAAGATCGGCTGCGTCGAACCGGACGAGGCCTATGCCTTGGGGTTGTTCCACAACTGTGGCATCCCGCTGATGCTCAGCCGCTTCCCCTACTACATTGAGGTAATGGAAGAGTCCTACGCCGAAAGTGGCCAACGTATCGTCGATGTCGAAAACCACCGACTCAACACCAACCACGCCGTAGTCGGCTACTTCACCGCCAAGTCCTGGCGCCTGCCGCGTCACCTGTGTGAGGCGATCGCCAGCCATCACAACGCCCGGCAGACATTTCAGGAACAGGGCAGCAATGACGCCCAGCTGAAAAACCTGTTGGCGATTCTGAAAATGGCTGAACACATCTGCCAGGCCTATCGGGTGCTGGGTAACCAGAGCGTCGACCATGAGTGGAACGCCGTGGCCGAACCTATCCTCGAATACGTCGGCCTGTCCGAATACGACTTTGAACATCTGGAAGCGGTGTGCCGAGACATGATCGCCAGTGGCGATGGCCGCTACTACCATGACTGAGTGGCTGACCTGATTCAGCAGCCGCCCACCACCAAGACAGGAGCAACTCCATGACTACTCCACTCGTACTGACCGTGATCTGTGCCGACAAACCCGGCCTGGTGGAAAGCCTCGCCCAGACTATCAACCGCCATGGCGGCAACTGGCTGGAAAGCCGCATGGCCCGCATGGCCGGCCAGTTCGCCGGGATCCTGCGGGTGGATATCGCCAGCGACAAGGTGGAAGCCCTGCGCATCGATCTGGAAGCGCTGTCGCACCAGGGTATCAATATTCAGGTCGCCGTCAGCGGCCAGGCCGAAAGCCCGGCACAGTCCAGCCTGCGGCTCAACCTGCTGGGCAATGACCGCCCCGGCATCGTCCACGAAGTATCCCAGATACTGGCCCGCCACGGCGTCAATGTCGAAAGCCTGGAAACCGAATGCACCCCGGCCCCGATGAGCGCCGACCTGCTGTTCAAGGCCGAAGCCCATCTGGGCGTTTACCCGCAAACCGACCTGGCCGCCCTGCGCCGCGACCTGGAAAGCCTGGCCGACGACCTGATGGTGGAAATTCATCTGGATGCGCAGTGATCTGAAGGATCAACATTCGAATGTGCTCCATTGCGGCACATTAGCCACCCGCCTCGACGCGCTGAAGAAGTCACCTTGCCAAGGGTTGGTCTGGTGTTAAGCCTTGGGGCGCCTCAGCTTTGCAGTAATCGGCTCTGACGATGGGCCCGCCACACATCCAGGCTGTAGATCAAAAGTCCGGTCCAGATGCAGATAAAGGTCAGCACCCGCTCAAAGGTCAAGGCCTCGCCGAACAGCCATACCGCCTGAATAAACACCATGCTGGGGGCGATGTACTGGAAGAACCCCAGCATCGACAGCGGAATCCGGGTAGCCGCAGCGGCGAAGCACATCAGCGGTATCATCGTCACCGGCCCGGCGGCCACCAGCCACCAACCGAGCGGGCCGCTGTACAGCGCCGGACTCAGGGTTTGGGCATCGATAAAGAAAAACAGATAGATCAGCACCAGCGGCACCAGCAGCGCGGTTTCGACCCACATGCCGCTCAGGGCATCCAGCGCCACCTTCTTGCGCAACAGTCCGTAAAAGCCAAAGCTCAACGCCAGCGCCATGGCAACCCAAGGCATGCGACCAAGCTTCAGTAGCTCCAGCACCACCCCGGCACTGGCCAGCAAAACCGCCAGCCATTGCAGGCGACGCAGTCTTTCACCGAGAAACAGCAGCCCCAACAATACGTTAACCAGCGGATTGATGTAGTAGCCCAGACTGGCGTCGAGCATCTGGTCATTGTTCACCGCCCAGATGAATACCAACCAGTTGAAGCCGATCAGCAGGCCGCTGGCGGTCAGCATCAGCAGTCGCCTAGGTTGGCGCAGCAATTCGCTCAGGGCGGCGCCACGGCGTAGCAGAACGATCAGCAGCGAGGCGAACACGCAGGACCAGAGCACCCGCTGGCCCATGATTTCGCTGGCCGGCAAACTGGCCAACAGCTTGAAGTACAGCGGCGTGACGCCCCACAGGGCATAGGCCAGCAGCGCCAGGATGACGCCATGGCGAGCCGTGGTTGCACTCATGCAGACTCCAGAATCCCGTGCCCTTCAGCGCGCACGAACTGATCTCAGGTAACGATGCTCAGGCCAACTGGCGCTGCACCTGTTGCAACGCTTCACGCAGATCATGGATCTGCAGCGGCTTGGTCAGATAGCGCAACACATCCAGGTCACTGACCCGCTCGCGGTCTTCCGGCAGAGCGCCGGCACTGATCACGATCACCGGAATATCCCGGGTTCTGGCGCTGCTGCGTAATGAACGCAGCAAACGATCGCCCTGCATATCCGGCAGGTCGATGTCCAGCAGCAACACCTCGGGTGGGCGCTCGGTAATCAGATGCAGGGCCTCAAGGCCATTCTCGATCAGGGTGACCCGCGCCAGTCCGCTCAGCGCATGCTCCACCAGGATCTGACTGGAACGATCATCCTCGACGTAGACCACATTCAGCAGCCCGCTCTGCGCCGCTTGATCATCATTGGTTCGGCTGCCGGGAGCAGCGGCCGCCGGCAGTTCGATCCAGAAGCTGCTGCCAACCCCTTCCTGGCTGCTACATCCCATGCGCCCGCCCATCAACCCAGCCAGTTCATTGCACAGCGCCAGGCCAATACCGGTACCCTTGATCGTGCTGTTCTCATGACCCAGACGCTGGAACGGCTTGAACAGCAGGGTCTGGTTGGTCAGGCTGATGCCCCGGCCGCTGTCGTTGATCCGCACCTGCCAGAGGTCTCCAACAGGTTCGCAACTGACGCTGACGCTGCCCTGCGGACGGTTGTACTTGATGGCATTGCTGAGCAGATTAAGCAGTACCTGACGCAGGCGCCGGGCATCGGCCACGACCAGCACCGGCTGCTCGGGCAGCAAATTATCCAGGCCCAGGCCGGCGGCTTCCAGCTCGGGGCGCACCTGTTCCACACATTCGAGTACCAGTTGCCGGGCATCCACGGTTTCCAGATGCACCTGTGGTCGTTCGGCTTCAATCCGGGCCAGATCCAGCACATCGTCGATCAGCGAACCCAGATGCTGGCTGGCATGCAGGATCTGCTCGACCTGGCGACGCAGCTTGGCATCATCGCCGCGTTTCTCCAGATCCAACTCCAGCAACTGGGCAAAGCCCTGGATCACGTTGAGCGGGGTGCGCAGTTCATGGCTCATGCTCGAGAGGAAGCGGCTCTTGGCGATATTGGCCGTTTGCGCCTGCTGGCTGGCAGAACGCAAGGCCTCCTGAGTCGCCTTGATCGCATCGATATCGACATGGGTTCCAGCCACCCGCAGCGGCCGCTGGCCACTGTCGCTGGTGCCGACCACTCGGCCCCTCCCCAGTACCCAGTGATACTGCCCGGCACTGTCACGCAGCCGATACTCGGCCTCCAGCCGCTGGTTGAGCCGGCTGGGTGCCAGGCTGTCGCGCGCGGCCATCAGGTCATCCGGGTGAATCCGTTGGAAGAACCGTTCCAGCGGCAAGCGGGTAGCCTCCAACCCCAGACGTTCGGGCAGGCGCCCCTGAATCTGAACCTCGCGCTGGTCCAGATCAACCTCCCACAGACTTTCAGTAGTCGACTCCAGAACCCGCTCCAACTGGTCACTGGCCTGCTGACGCTGCTGTTCGCTGTCGGCCAGTTGTCGACCCATTGCCACGGTGGTGGAGGCCATCTGATCCAGCTCACTGATCGGTGAGGCCTGACGCTCAGGGAACCAGTTACCCTCACCGATCTCGCTCATCATCCGCCCAACGCCGGCAATCGGTTGCTCCAACTGGTGGCTGAGCTGGCGCGAACGAATCCACATGCCGGCAAAGAACAGCAGATAGAACAACACCAGCCCGGCGATCAGCAGATAGCCGATCCGCTGGAAATGACTGGCCAGATCATTGGTCTGGCGAAATACCTCGGCCTCATCGACTACGGTAATCAGTTTCCAACCGGTCTCGGGAATGGTCGCCCAGGCCGCCAGCTGACTGCGCCCACCCAACCGCACAGGCTCAACCCCTTCACCCTGACTGGCTACCAGAGCGGCCAGATCACGAGTGTCGCCGCGTTTGCTCAGATTAAAGTCAGACGGCTTGAAGATTTCCTGGCGAATCGCTTCGTCGTAACTGAAGTCGGTCAACTCGGTCAGGCCCAGATCAGCCTCGCCGGAGGCTGGCAGTGCCATGATGTTCAACTCGTCGCTGACCAACATGGCATAACCGCCCCAGGGCACCCGCAGACTGGAAATTTCCTGAAGGACGTTGCCAACGGTGATGTCCAGTCCGGCGACGCCCTCGAGGAAGTCACCACGATAGACCGGCGCCAGCGCCGACATCATCCAACCCTGCCCGGCCGGATCAACATAAATGTCGGTCCAGACCACCCGCCGCTCAGGGTTGTGCTCGGCATCGGCCAGGTAATAGAAGTTGTAGCGCGGAATATCCATGTCGTAGGGATACTGGTCCGGAGTGTAGAACCAGGGCCAGATCCGGTTGTAGCTGTCATGCGTGTTGAAATACACCGCCGCCACCAGGCTGTTGCGCTCCTCGGTATCTTTCATCAGCCGGTCGAGCTGGGCCACCCGCATGACCTTGTCCAGATCCTGGCGCTCAGGCGGGGTCACCGCCGAGTAGAACACTGCCGCCCGACCATCATCACTGCGGCTGTAGAGAACATTGTTGGCATCGCGCTCCCAACGTGCCCGCTCCTGGGCATCATCAAATACGTCAGGACGAGTCAGTACGTCCTCCACCTGGCCGCCGAACAGGGCAGTCAGGTCGCTGATGTGCTGCAGGCGCTGACTGACCAATTCGGCCTCCTGACCGGCTGAGGTTTGCAGGTCACTGAGCGCGGCCTGGCGCAGATGCTCGATCTGGGCATCGCGAATCGCTGCGTTGGTCAACAGGTAGGCTGCTACCAGCACCGTCTCGACAAGAATTAGAGGGATCAGGGCGCTCTGTACAAAGGCCCGCCACATCCACTTGCGCAAGCTGGTCGCTTTAGTCATTCCATGTCCACTTTTTTATCGAGTACCTTGACGGGTGTCAGTAAGATGCCACCGGCCTCTGCTAGTATGGTCCAGTAATCAACGCCGGGACCGCGCCTATTGTGAATGATCTGAAGGTATTCTGGGATACTCTCAAACACTCTTTCCGCAATCTGCTGCCTATTGTGCTGGTGGTTGGGTTGTTCCAGAGCCTGGTTATCGGTCAGGTACCCGATGGTCTGATCGGCATGCTGGTCGGTCTGCTGATCGTGGTGTTCGGTGTGGCGATTTTTCTTCAGGGCCTGGAACTGGGCATTTTCCCGGTCGGCAAGAACCTGTCCAATGCCTTCGCTCGCAAAGGCTCGCTGCCGTTGCTGATGATTTTCGGTTTTTCTCTGGGCTTTGCCGCTGTGATTGCCGAGCCGGCGCTGATTGCGGTTGCCAGTCAAGCCGAGCTGATCAGCGAAGGTCGCATCAATGCCCTTGTTCTGCGCACCCTGGTCGCCACCTCGGTCGGGGCGGTGGTCGCGCTGGGGGTGTTGCGTACCCTGCTCGGCCACTCACTGCACTGGTACATGATCTGCGGCTACCTGCTGGTGGTGGCGGTGACCTTCTTCGCGCCCGAGGAAATCGTCGGGCTGGCCTATGACTCCGGCGGGGTCACTACCAACATTGTCACCGTGCCACTGATCGCTGCACTGGGCATCGGCCTGGCCTCCTCGATCAAGGGCCGCAACCCGCTGGTACACGGTTTTGGCCTGGTCGCACTGGCGGTGATGGTGCCGATGATCGTGGTCCAGCTATACGGCATCGCCGTATTCACCCTGTGGCCGGCCGACCCGAACGCTGCACTGGATGGCCTGAACGGGCTGGCCAGCGAGGCAGAAAGTGTGCTCGTGCCGAGTATCGCCAGCTACCTCCTGGGCATGCTCGGTGATCTGCTGCACATGCTCCGCGACGTGCTGCCGATCATCGCTGTGATCCTGTTCTTCCAGTACGCGGTGATCCGCAAGCCGATCCCCTACCTGCGCCGGGTGAGCATCGGTTTCGCCATGGTGATTGTCGGCCTGTACGCCTTTGTGGTCGGCCTCAAGCTAGGGCTGTTCCCGGTCGGCCAGAGCATGGCCGAGCAACTGATGGCGCTGGATACTCTGGGCTATATCTATTTGTTCGCCTTCTGCATCGGCTTCGCCACCACCATGGCCGAACCGGCCCTGATCGCCATCGGCGAGCAGGCCGAGGAAGCGGCCCATGGCCGGCTCAAAGGCAATCACATCCGCATTCTGGTGGCGCTTGGTGTTGCCATCGGGATCACGCTTGGGGTTCATCGGATCATCACTGGTGATTCGATCCACTATTACATCATGGGCGGCTATGCGCTGGTCATCATGCTGACGGCTCTGGCGCCCAAGTTCATCGTGCCGCTGGCTTTCGATCTGGGCGGGGTGACCACTTCGGAGGTCACGGTGCCGCTGGTTACCGCGCTGGGCATCGGCCTGGCTTCACAAATCGAGGGCCGCAGCGTCCTCATCGATGGCTTCGGGCTGATCGCCTTCGCCTCGATCTTTCCTATAGTTACGGTGATGCTGTACGCCATTGCCATGGAACAGCTCAGCCGCTTTAGAGGAGCAACTGCATGAAATTCTCGGTACTGGTCGCCATGCTCGCCGAGGACCTGGAAGAACAGGCCATCGCCTCGGCCAAAGCCGCCGGCGCCGGCGGCGTCACCCTGCTCAACGGTCGCGGTTTGGGTGCCGAGCAGAAAAAATCGTTCTTCGGCCTGACTTACGAAGGCAGCCAGTCGGTCATGATCTTCGTGCTGGAGAAGAAGCTGTCACTGCGGGTGATGAAGCAACTGGTCAAGGACCTTGATCTGAAAAACCATACCCGTGGGGTGGTGTTTACCCTGCCAATCGAGCACATCGCCGGCATCGCCCACCAGCAGATCGAACAGTTCGAACAATTGATCAAGAATGAAATCTGACCAGGAGCCCGGCCCATGCTAGTCAAGGACATCATGAAGTCCAACGTCATCACCATCTCCGCCCTGGCCACTGTGCGCGAGGCCATGCAGAAGATGCGCCAGCACGGCATCAAGTCGCTGGTGGTGGAAAAAGGCAATGAGCACGACGCCTATGGACTGATCACCTACACCGACATCCTCAAGACCATTGTCGCCGAAGAGGGTGACATCGACTTGCTCAACGTTTACGACATCTGCGCCAAACCGGCACTGATCGTCTCACGCGAGCTGGACGTGAAGTACGTGGCAAAGCTCATGGTCAACATGAGCCTGCCACGGATTCTGGTCACCAGCGCCAACGAACTGGTCGGAATCATCACCATGAACGACATTGTCGGGGCGATTCTGGAGATGGCCGACGGGGATTGCTGAAAGCACTCAGAGGAAGGCCAGGCCCACCTGGAACAAACGCTCGACCCGGAGTACGTCACGTTTGTCGGCGACGAAGATGATCACATGATCACCAGACTCGACCTGGGTGCTGTCATGGGCAATCAGTACCTGCTCACCTCGTACTAGTGCGCCCACCGTGGCACTGGCAGGCAGCTCCAGTTCATCGATACGTCGCCCCACTACTTGCGAGCTGCCCTGATCACCATGCGCAACTGCCTCTAGTGCTTCGGCTGCACCACGGCGTAGTGAGTGCACAGCAACGACGTCGCCTCGTCGCACATGAGTCAGCAGCGCGCCGATGGTCGATTGCTGGGGTGAGATAGCAATATCGATCAGCCCACCCTGAACCAGGTCGACGTAGGCAGGGTTGTTGATCAGAGTGATTACGGTGCGCGCGCCCAGTCGTTTGGCCAGCATCGAGGCCATGACATTAGCCTCGTCATCATTGGTCAAGGCCAGGAACACATCGACCGATTCGATCCCCTCTTCTATCAGCAACTCGCGGTCTGAGGCATTGCCATGCAGTACCACACTGCGATCCAGGTGCTCGGACAACCACTGACAACGATTGCCATTGTGCTCAATCACCTTTACCCGGTAACTGGACTCCAGGCTGGCAGCCAGACGCGCACCAATGTTGCCGCCACCGGCGATCAGAATGCGTTTGTAGGGTTTATCCAGCCGCCGCCACTCGCTCATGACCTGACGCATGTCCTCCCGGGCAGCAATAAAGAACACCTCGTCGCCAGCTTCGATCTGCGTATCGCCGGTGGGCACCAGCGATCGTTCGCGGCGAAAAATGGCCGCCACCCGGCTATCGATATTGGGCATGTGTTCGCGCAATGAGGCGATTCGCTGACCAACCAACGCACCGCCCGGCTCTGCTCTGACCGCCATCATCTGGGCTCTGCCGTCAGCAAAGTCCAGCACTTGCAAGGCCCCCGGGTACTGGATCAAGCGTTTGAGATGGCGGGTAACCAACTCTTCTGGACTGATCAGCACATCCACCGGCACGGCGGCCTTGGCAAACAGAGCCTGCTCATGAACCAGGTAATCATGCTCGCGCACGCGGGCAATTTTTGTGGGGATGTTAAACAGGCTGTGCGCCACCTGGCAGGCAATCATGTTGATTTCATCTCTGCTGGTTACCGCCACCAGCATATCGGCATCTTCACCACCGGCCTGGGCCAGGGTTACCGGATGAGAGGCCGGGCCACACAAGGTGCGCAGATCAAGACGATCCTGCAGCATCCGCAGGCGCTGAATATCAGTATCAACCACTGTGATATCGTTCGCTTCACCAGCCAGGTGTTCGGCCAGTGTGGCGCCGACCTGACCAGCGCCAAGAATGATGATTCGCATGCGACTCTCCGTCGAAAGGCATGCCTCATTGTCTTGA
The DNA here is from genome assembly GCF_003586265.1 of Pseudomonas jilinensis. Lineage (NCBI taxonomy): Bacteria > Pseudomonadati > Pseudomonadota > Gammaproteobacteria > Pseudomonadales > Pseudomonadaceae > Pseudomonas > Pseudomonas jilinensis. The sequence goes on from NZ_QJSA01000003.1 coordinate 103,766, forward strand.
TGCTGCGCGTAAAAAAACCATGCCCGCTTTGCCGGGTGATAGTAAAAAAACCGTATACGCTGCCAAACGCGTTCTCAGCCGATAAACCGATAGCCGACTCCGGCCTCGGTTTCAATGTAACGTGGTGCTGTGGGATCATCATCCAGCTTGCTGCGCAGCCGGCCAATGAAAATCCTCAGGTAGTGGGTATCGTGACTGTGATGCGGTCCCCAGATGTCCTTGAGCAACTGCTGCTGGGTGATGATGCGTCCGGGATGACTGATAAGACAGCGCAGAAGTTCGAATTCCTTGCGCGACAAGTGCACATCCTCATCTCCCAGACGAACCCGGCGAGCTTGCAGGTCAACCTTCAGGTAGCCGTCGTCGAACCCGCTTGGGGGCACCTCGATACTGGCGAAAGTTCGCAGTACTGAACGGATTCTGGCCAACAGCTCATTGGCACCGAAAGGCTTTTCAACATAATCATTGGCGCCATTGTCCAACGCCTGAACCTTGTCACGCTCACCGTTGCGTACCGACAGTACGATCAACGGCCCTAGATAAAACTCCCTGAGAGTTTTCAACAACTGCTGTCCGTCCATGTCCGGCAAACCCAGGTCCATGATCAGCACATCGGGCTGATGCAGCGCGGCCTGCGCCAAGCCTCGCCGGCCGTCCTCGGCTTCAAGTACCTGATAGCCCTGGGAGCCCAGACAAATATTCAGAAAGCGGCGAATCTGCGGCTCGTCGTCAATCACCAAAACACGTGTCACCTCAATCCTCCACACTAGCCGGCACACCCGAGAGCGGCACACTCAAACGCATGGTAGTGCCCTGCCCCGGCGCGCTACTCAGCACCCGGGAAGAACCTCCATGTGCAGCCAGAATGCTGCGGCAGATTGCCAACCCCAGCCCGGTTCCCGCCGCATACTGGTCGCCATAGCTGAAGGTATGGAACATATCGAATACCCGTTCATGATCGGCGGCATCGATTCCAGGACCGGCATCGCTAACATCGATATGCAACCAGCCAGGCTCACTGCTCGCCTGTAGACGAATGACCGCTCCTGATGGCGAGAACCGGATGGCGTTCTCCAACACATTGAACAATGCCTGCTCAATCAGAGCGGGATGCACATGCAGCAACGGTAGTTCCGCTGTCAGGCTCAGCTCCAAGTGCCTGTCTCCCAGCAGAGCCCGGCTGCGTTTGATCACTACACTGACAATATCATCGACCCCGACCCAGTCACGGTCGAGGGTCAGTTCACCATGCCCCAGACGAGTCATGTCCAGCAGTTTCTGGATATAGCGATCCAGCCTCTGAGCCTCGCTCAGGGTATTGGCCAACAGCTCGGCGCGCTGCTCCGGACTCAGGGCCGCATGCAGATCGATCAGACTCGAGACCGAGCCAATCATGGTTGCCAGTGGGGTGCGCAGGTCATGGGATATCGACGACAACAGTGCCGAGCGCAACTGTTCGCGCTCCTTGACCAGAGTTTCCTGACGCAAACGCTCGGCCAGCCGTACCCGCCCCCAGGCCAGGCGGGTCAGATCCAGCAAGGCTTCCAGCCGCTCGCGATCACGCGCCTTCAGAGCCGACTGAGCAGCCAGACTGACCGCAAGGGCATTGCCCTGACCATCCTGAAAGCCGATCAGAATACCCTGTTCATGCTGGCACCAGCCGATCCCCCCGTCCCCATCTGGTAACCGGGTCGCATCGTCCTGCAGTCGGCAGGTCCAACCCAGACAGGCCTGAACCTGCTCCATAAATCGGTTGACCACCTCGTCGGCAGCCACACAGGATGACAGTGCCCGTGCACAATCCATCTGCCGATTGCTCCAGCTCTGACTATCACGCAAGGCACTAAGCTGTTCATTGAGCCTAGCTGCCAGTTGGCCGCAAACCAGCGCCACCATGACCAGTAACCCGGCGGTCAGGATATCTTCACGATGGAACATCTGCAGCGAGAAACGCGGCTCGGTGTGCCAGAAGTTGTACGCCAAAAAGCTCAACAGTGCACAGGCCAGGGCCGGCCGAACCCGGGTATAGATCGCCGTCAGCAACACGCCGGCTAAATAGATCAGGGCCAGATTGGCGCTGGGCAGCCAGTCTGCCAGTGGCCACGCCAACAGGCTGGCCAACAGAGGCACCAGCCAGGGCAGAACCAGTGCCGGCCAGCGTGGGTGCATGGGTGTCGGCATACCTCTGCCTCAGCCGCGCCAGAACATCGGTGTGAATAGCACCATCATCGTCAACAGCTCCAGTCGGCCTAACAACATACCGAAGCATAACAGCCATTTGGCGGTTGCCGGCAGGGGCTGGAAGTTGCCCGCAGGGCCAACGATATCGCCAAGTCCCGGACCGACATTGGTCAACGCCGTGGCAGCGGCACTCAGGCTGGTCACTAGATCCAGCCCGAGCAGCGCCAATAGCAGCGTCAGTACCGCCAGCGTGAGAAAAAACAGAAAGGAAAAGGCGACTGCCGACAGAATGATATCGTCCTGCACCGTTTTGCCGTTATAACGAGTTACGAATACGCCACTGGGGTGAACCAGTTTGCGGATCTGACTGCGCAGGAACAGGTAGCTAAGTTGAAAACGGAAAACCTTCATGCCGCCACTGGTTGACCCTGAACAACCACCAATGAACATCACCACAAAGAACAGCGCCACGCTGAAGGCGCCCCACTGGGTATAATCGGCAGAGGCATAGCCCGTAGTGGTGATCACGGAAACCAGATTGAAAGTGGCCTGGGTCAAGGCGCTGAACAATGGCAGCTCACCATTCAATACCAGAAAAGCGCTCAGCAGCAACGAAACCACTGCGACAACAGACAGCAGAGCCATTACCTGACTATTGCTCAACAGCGCTAACCGTGGGCGCTGGACAAAAGCGATGATCAGGGTAAACGGCAAAGCACCAAGCAGCATGAACACAATGGCGACCCACAACACCCGTTCGTCGAAACGTCCCATGGAGCGGTCATCGGTGGCGTAACCACCGGTCGACACTGTAGTCATGGCATGATTGATCGCATCAAACAGGTTCATGCCCGCCAGCCAATAGGCCAGCATGCAGGCCAGGCTGATGCACAGATAGATCGCCACCAGCAGCCTGGCCAGCGTCTGAATGCGTGGGATCGACTTGTCCGACCAGTCAGACGACTCAGTATGAAACAGGCGCATCCCGCCGACCCGCAAAAACGGCAGAATCGACACGGCCATACCGATCACGCCCAACCCACCCAGCCATTGCAGCATAGAGCGCCACAGCAGCAAGCTCGGCGGCAACTGCTCCAGCCCGGACAGCACTGTCGACCCAGTGGTAGTGATCCCCGATACCGCTTCGAAAACGGCATCGACAAAGCTCAGTTGGAAATGGCTAAAGAACAGCGGCAAGGCGCCCACCAGCGACATACCGAGCCAACTCAGACTGGTCAAAAGATACAACTGACGGGCTACCAGATGGAAGCGTGCCTGACGCCCCAACAACACCAAGGTCAGTCCAGCACCACCAGCAATCGCCGCTGAAATCAGGAACACTGACAGCTCCGGGTCGCCGCGCCAAAAGGCGAACAACGCCACACAGGACATTAGCCCGGTCATGATCAGGGTTAGGATGCCCACTACCAGCAGTACCGGGCGAAAGAAAGCAAACATCGACAGCCTCCTATGCTGTCCGAAAGCCTAAAGCCAAACCGCATAAACAAGCGATGTCCAAAACTGCAAGCGGCTGTAAATGTTGCGTAAATGATCGATCAGCACCATAAGTCAACCATGCGCTGTCGACCGTTGGTCGCATGCCGTGCACTGATTCGAAATGTTTCTGTTGCTACTGTTGGTGGGGCAATCCCATTAAGGTGTAGCGGTTGCCAATAACTCAGGGAGTGCGGGGTATGACGACTTACCATAGAAAAATGCTGCAATTGCCGCTGCCGGGCGTGTTGCTGGTTTGGCTGATGCTCTGGCTGGTAGCACCAGCACAGGCCGATAGTCCAGCGTTCAAGGACAGGGTGGCAGTGGTGACCGGCAGCAGTTATGGCCTGGGCCGGGAGTTGGCGCTACTGGGTGCCAGCGAGGGCATGAAGCTGGTTCTGGTCGATGTCCGCCCCGAGCCTTCGCAGCAGTTGGCCGAGCAGATTCGTAGTCAGGGTGGGCAGGCGCTGGTACTGGAGGTGGACTTGGCAGACCCGGAACAGCGTGCCGGGTTGATCGAGCGGGCGCGGGCCGAGTATGGCCAGGTCGACTTCCTGTTCAACAATGCTGGCTATTCCTATCTGGCGCGGCTGGATGAAATGGATATGGACAAGGCCCGGCACCAGATGGAAGTCAATTTCTGGGCCTACGCCGATCTGGCTCAGCAGGCGATCGCGGTCATGCGGGAGCAGGACGGCGGTACTATCCTGAACGTGTCATCGATTCTGGGCATGCGCCCGGCACCAGCCAATCTGGGGCATTACGCCGCGACCAAGCACGCACTGCACGGCTTGTTCCAGAGTGCCGCGCAAGAGTTGCAGGCTGACAATATCAAGATTTTCATTGCCGCTCCGGCCGGCATGCGCACCCATATCAGCCGGCACTCCACTGGCCCGCAGGCCAATCCCGAAGTAGACCGGGCCGCCGACTGGGAAGACCCGGCAATTGCGGCCCGCGATATCTTCGACATGATCCAGGGCGAGCAGGTGGTGTTCAATCCTGGCTATATTGGCCGGCAGTAACGCGAGGGTCAGGCCTCCCCGTCGGCCATCTCCAGAATCGCCCCGAAATGTCGTTCATGGTGATGATCCCGACCAGTTCGTTGGCGCTGCTGACCAGAATCCGTGGCAGGCTCATGTTGACCATGAGCTTTGGACTTCATGATGTCCTTGGCTAGCATGGGCCGGGCTCCGGGTCAGATTTCGTTTTTGATCAGTTGCTCGAACTGCTTGATCTGCCGGTGGGCGATGCCAGCGATGTACTCGAGCGGCAGGGTAAACACCGCGACGAGCGGCAGTCAGCTCTTCTCAATAATCGTTGACAATCAGCAAAACCTACCATACGGTAGGCTCATGGATACCAAAACCCAAATTCTCAGCACCGCCGCCGACCTGCTTCAGCGCCAGTCGCTCAACGGCTTCAGCCTGCAGGACATCGCCGACCGTGTAGGCATTCGCAAGGCCAGCCTGTTCCACCACTACCGGAACAAGGATGCCCTGGTGGCCGATGTAATCGACACCAGTATTCAGGCCCTGCGCCGCCACATTGAGGCCCAGCAGGGGCAACCGGCAGCTCGGCAGTTGGAGGCGTTTTTCGCCATCTACCTCAACAGTATCGGCCCGGGCCGGCGCCTGTGCCCGGTAGGCGGAGTACTGGGCGACTGGGACCACCTGGATCAGCAACTTCGTCAGCGCGCCCAGCGCCTGCTGGACTTGCAGCATGACTGGCTGACCGGGATTGCCCTGAGCGGTCAGTGCGCTGAAAACAGCGAACAGGCCGAGCATTGGGCTGAGCGGGTGCTGATGCTGGTCCAGGGCGGGTTGTTTCTGTCGCGGGTCAAGGGCAGCCCCCTGCCGATCGAGCAGGCCATCAGCGAAGTACGCCGCGAACTCAAACGTTGATCCATGAGTTGATCCGAAGCCCCTTGGGGGCTTTTTTAACCACCGCAAAACTACCAATTGGTAGGTAGTCAGGAGCAAAACCATGAACAGTATTCGCCTCAGTCGTAACGCCCGTCTGGGCATGGTCAAAACTCTTTCGGCCGTGTTTCCGGACTATTTTGGCGCCCTTGGTGCCCGCCAGTTCGTACGCCCGCGTCAGCGCCCGCAACCACGCCACTGGCATCAGGCTTTCGACGACTTCGAGCGATTGACCGAGTCCCTTGGCGAGCAGCAGATACCACTCTGGACCCGAGGCCAGGGGCCGGTGGTCCTGCTGGTCCATGGCTGGGAAGCTGATCACTACGCCATGGGCGGTTTCGTTCAACCATTACTGGACGCCGGTTACCAGGTTGCAGCCCTGGATCTGCCGGCCCACGGGCTGGCCAGCGGTCGCGAGGGGCCACTGCCATTGTTGGCCCAGGCCATCAGCCGGATCGGCCAGCGCCTGGGCCCGCTGCATGCGGTGATTGCCCACTCGGTCGGCGGCGCCAGCAGCGCCCTGGCCATGCAGGCCTATGGTCTGGAATCCCGCCGGCTGGTATTGATCGGCGCACCGCATGCGGTGCGTTATCAGGCCCAGGCCCAGGCCCGGATGCAGGGCCTGTCACAGCGAGCGATCAAACGCATGGAACAGCACATGCAGCAGGTACTGGGCGCTCCCCTCGAACAGTTTGAAGTACCAAGGGCCCTGGCCGGACTGGAGCAAACCGCGGTGATGCTGGTGCATGCCAAAGACGACCCGGTAGTACCGATCAGCGCGGCGCAAGCCAATGCCGCCAGTTGCTCTCCCAAGACCCTATGGCTGGAAAACGGCGGCCACAACCGCCCGTTGGGCGATCAGGTGGTGATCAGGGCAGTGATGAGCTTTCTCAAGACCAGCCAGCGCCGCAACCGCTATCCGGCCGGATTGCGTTACCATGCCGGACAGTTGCATGAACGTCAGGAGTCCCTGACCAGCCTGTCAGAACAAGGATAACGATTATGCGCGGCAACCCCATCCCGGCTTTGGCCCTGGCCACCTGCGCAGTCGGCACACAAACCTTCGTGTTTGCCGGCCTGCTGATCGAACTGGCTGCCGACCTCAGCATCAGCGTGGCCACAGCCGGTTACCTGGCCGTGGCCTATGCCATCACCTATGCCCTGACCGCACCGCTGATTGCCCTCAAGACCGGGCGTCTGGAGCGCCGGCGGATGCTCTGGCTGGCGCTGCTCGGGCTGAGCCTGATCAATCTTCTGGCAGCGCTGGCCGGCAGTTTCAGCGAACTGATCGGCCTGCGGATTCTGGCCGGGCTGGCGGCCACCCTGGTAATGCCGGTGGTGCCGCCGATCATCGCTGCGCTGCTGCCGGTGGAAAAACGCGGCCAGGCTCTGGCCATGGTGACCGGTGGCATGGTCCTGGCCTTCCTGCTCGGCATGCCGCTGGGCAGCCTGATCGGCCAATGGTTCGACTGGCGCGCGACTTTTCTGCTGGCCGCAGTGCTGTGTCTGGCCGCTGCACTGATCAACCGCTTGAGCTTGCCGGTAGTGCAAAGCGAGGATGGTGCCGGCTGGCATCTGCTGGCCCACGGCTGGCAACCCGATATCCGCCGTCTGCTGCTGATGAGCCTGGCCGCTTTCAGCGCCACGTTCTGCGTAATCCCCTATATCGCCCCGGTCATGCAGAACATCGTCGGCAGCACCGAGCAGGTGGCGTTCTCGCAGATGCTGGTTGGCGTCGGCGCCCTGATCGGCATCACCATCGCCGCCCGGCTTGGCAACTCCTCCAGCCCGAACCGGGTGCTGGTGCGGATTTTCATGATCATCGCCATGACCCAGGCGTTGTACTCAGTCGCCATGCTGGTGTTCCCCGAGCAGGGGCTGGTCAGTTGGCTGAGTCTGGGGGCAGCGGTACTGTTCGGCGCCGCCGCACTGTTCGCCCTGACGCCGCTGGTCCAGGCCCAGTTGCTCGAGGCCGCACCGGGGGCGCGTCAGGTCACGGTCGCGTTGAATGGCTCGGTGATGTTTCTCGGCCAGGGTTTGGGGGCAGCACTGGGCGCCTGGGTCAGCCAGTTGCTCAGTCTGCAGCTACTCGGCCTGACCGGCATGCTGGTGGCGCTGCTCGGGGCGCTCTGTGCCTGGCAGTGGCAGACACCGAATGCCGAACCGGTTATGGAAAAAAGCTAAGGCTTTCCGCCAACAGCCAGCACCTGCTTGAGACTGGCCGCCAGCACGGGCGCCATGGTGATGGCATTGCTCGGGTGGGCGATGCAGTCAGTACTCCAGACCTCGCCAATCCCAGCAGCCCGGATCACGTCCAGGGCATCCTCGGCAAACAGCGCGTGGGTAACCGCCACGTCCACCGACACCGCACCCGCAGCCAATAACTGCTCTGCGGCCCGGGCCAGGGTATGCCCGGAACTGGCCACATCATCCATCAGCACCACCGCCCGCCCCTGCAGCGGGATATCCGGTAGCTGAATTTCAACCTGCCGATCACCGTGGCGGACCTTCAGGCAGACGCCATAGTCAAAGCCCTGGCGCCGAGCTGCGCTTTCGACCCACTGGGCCGACTCGGCATCGGGGCCAACCAGCAGCGGGTTGTCACGCCGCCCGGCAATCAGCTCAGCCAGTCGCGGTGCGCCCGACAGGGCAATGGCCTGCTCACGGGGGATAGCCTGCTGTAAATGACTGATCCGGTGCAGGTGTGGGTCGACCGTAATCACAGCATCGAACAACTCACCGAGAAAGCCGCCAACAATGGTCTGGCTGACGATTTCACCGGGATTGAAAGCGATGTCCTGGCGCATATAGGCCAGATAGGGTGCCACCAGCACCAGCCGGGCAATCCCGAGCTGACGGGCATGCCGGGCGATCAGCAGCAGCTCGACCAATTTGTCATTAGGTCGATCCAGGCTGCGATAAAGCACCAGAGTACCAGGCAGCTCCTGGCCTTGGGAAAACGGCAGGGTAAGCCGTAGTTCCTGGTCAGGGAAGCGGTGGCTGATGACCTCGGCACAGGCCAGCCCGGCGGCTTCAGCCAGGCGCCGGGCGGGCGCCTGCTCATCGGCAAAAAATAACAGCAAGGTATCCATCAGAACTCCACATTCAGATCCACCAGTTCCTCGGCCCGACCAATCATGAAGCCAGTAAAGCGTTCGCTGGCCTGGCGGGCGAATTGCAGTTCGGTCGGATAGGCCGCGTATACCCGGTACAGTGGCTGGTCACGCGCAACGCTGTCACCCAGCCGCACCAGCATATCGACTCCGGCCCCCTGGGCCCCGGGGGCCCCGGCCAGCCGGGCGATGCGCGCCAGTTGCAGGTTGTCGATCGCGATCACCACACCATCGGTCGCCGCCGTGACCTCAAAGCCCAGTGGCGCCAGAGGCGGCTGTTCAGGATCGAACAGCTTCGCCCCCTGAGCCGCGATAATCGCCTGCATTTTCTCCAACGCCCGGCTGGAGCCGAGAATGTCGCGGGCAATGGCAAAGCCCTCGCCGCCTCGCACATCGGGGTCGAACTCGAGCATCCGTCCGGCCAGACGCAAGGACTTCAGCCGCAAATCATCTGGTGCCTGCGGGTGATTGAGCAGCACCTGCATCACATCCCGCGCCTCCAGCACCGGACCAATGCCTCGACCAATCGGCTGCCGGCCATCGGTAATCACCACCTCCAGATGCAGCCCCATACGTCCGGCAACGAACTCGAACAGCTTGCGCAGGCGGCGCGCTTCCGGCATCGAGCGCACCTTGGCAGTCGGCCCGACCGGGATATCCAGCAGCAGATGGGTCGAGCCGGCCGACACCTTCTTCGACAGGATAGACGCCACCATCTGCCCGGGCGAGTCGATCGACAGCGGGCGCTCGACCGCAATCAGCACATCGTCGGCCGGCGACAGATCGCTGGTACCACCCCAGGCCAGACAGCCGCGATGGGTATGCACCAGATCACGCAGGTCATCGAACGGCAACTCGACATTGGCCAGCACTTCCATGGTGTCGGCGGTGCCGGCCGGCGAGGTAATCGCCCGTGACGAGGTCTTGGGGCACAGCATGCCGTGTGCTGCAACGATCGGCACCACCAGCATCGAAGTGCGATTGCCGGGTATACCGCCAATGCAGTGCTTGTCGACCACCGGGTGCTCATGCCAGTCCAGACGACGACCAACCCGGCTCATGGCATCGCTGAGGTAGAACACTTCCTCACGGTCCAGTTCGCCCTGGTTGCAGGCCACCACAAAGGCGGTCAATTCAATCTTCGAGTAACGATGGGCGGCGATGTCCTCGACAATGGCGCCAAAGTCCTTGCGACTCAGACGCTCACCCGCGATCTTGCGGTGCAGGGCCGGAATCGAACGGGCCGGTTCGGCCTGCGAAACGCTGACCGCATAGCCTTCAGCCAAGCCCAACTGGGCGAAGGCATCCTCCGACAGACCCAGTTGGCCACAGTCAACGATATTGTCGTCATCCACCACATTGAGGCTGGCGAGAATCCGCCGGCCATTGCCGCGGACCTCAACCTTGGCCAGGGCCTGAAAACCCTCGGCACGATACAACTCGCACTCACGGTGCAGGTAGGCAACGTTCTCGCGGTAAGTGTCGATCCCGACACGACGCAAGCGCAACGGTTGCGGGCTGTCACTGCTATTGGAAACCTGAGTCATGGCAACTCCTGTGTCTGTGTTTGAACTGTAACCGCCACCCTCAAACCACGCCAATGACCTCGATCAGTCCATCCACACATAAACCACATCATCGTCACAAACAGCCCGGCGACACTGCAGCGGTCAATCACTCAGGGAGGTGCGCCATGCAATCCAGATTCGGATGGTTATTCATTATCAGCCTGCTATTTACCCTGCCCCCGGCTCAGGCTCAGGAGTCGCGCACAGCGTTGCTTGATCAGGCCGGGACCGGGGTATTTCTACTGCGCAACGACAACCAGTCGGCCTGGGAACCAGCGCTGCTGCTTAATACCGAAATGGAAGTCACCATCAGCGGCCCGTTGGCCCGGGTAAGAATTCGCCAACGCTTCAGCAATCCCGGGCTGGCCTTTGCCGAAGGCCTGTATGTACTGCCCACGTCCGAGAATGCCGCAGTGCACGGCATGCAACTGGAAATCGGCGAGCGCCGGATCATCGGTCAGATCAGGGAAAAACAGCAGGCGCGGCAGGCCTATGAACAGGCCCGGGCCAGTGGCCAGCGCGCTGGTCTGGTCGAACAGCGTCGGCCCAACCTGTTCAGCACTTCGGTAGCCAATATCGAGGCCGGCCAGAGCATTGCCGTGACGTTGGAATACACCGAGCTGCTGGTTCCCGATGCCGGGCGCTTCAATCTGCGCCTGCCGCTGACCATGACCCCACGCTACACCCCCGCCCCGCAACCGAGCGACAACCCCGTGCCCGTCGTACACCCGTACACCGCCGTGGAAGGCCCGATCGTTGAAGGCCTGTGGCGTGACGGGCCATCGCACCAGGCGCGCCTGGATATCTATCTGGACGCCGGCATGCCGCTGGACAGCATCCACAGCCCCAGCCACCAGCTCGACCATGACTATGATGGCCGTGGCTACCGGATTCAACTGGCCCACAATCCAGTGATCATGGACAGCGACTTCATCCTCGAATGGGCCCTGCCGGCCGATATTGGCAACCAGGCCGCGGTATTCAGCGAAACCCTGGACGACGGCCACTACGCCCTGCTGATGCTGTCGCCAGCCGAGCGCCCGGTCAGTCACGTACGCCAGCCTCGTGAAGTGTTGCTGATCGTCGACACCTCCGGCTCGATGCAGGGTGAGCGGATGCGCCAGGCCCGTCAGAGCCTGCTGCATGCCCTGGACCGGCTGCAACCGGAAGACCGCTTCAATCTGTTCGAATTCAACCACCAGCACAGCCAGCTGTTCCGCCAGCCGGTGCCCGCAGATGCCACACACCTGGCCATGGCCCGCGACTGGGTCAACGCCCTGTACGCTTCGGGCGGCACCGAGATGCTGCCGGTCCTGCGCGATGCCCTGAGCCAACCCAGCGAGCCGGGCTACCTGCGCCAACTGATCTTCATAACCGACGGCTCTGTCAGCAATGAACAGGAAGTACTGACCATGATCCAGCGGCGACTGCACAATGCCCGGTTGTTCACCGTCGGTATTGGTGCCGCCCCCAACAGCTACCTGCTGCGCAAGGCCGCCGAGATCGGCCGCGGCCAATTCACTCCGGTCAATGACCGCGACGGCGTGGCCAGTTCGATCAACCGGCTGTTCGAAAAACTCGAATCCCCCGTACTGACTGATCTGCGCCTCGAACTGGAAGACGGCATTCAGGCGCAAATCTGGCCCGAGCGGCTGCCTGACCTGTACGCCGGCCAACCGCTGGTGGTAGCGCTGAAACTCAACCGTCTGCCCGAGTCCATCACCCTGCACGGTCACCAGCCAGAACCCTGGCAGCAACAACTGTGGCTGCCAGAAGCACAGCAGAGTCCGGGCACGGCCAAGCTCTGGGCCCGCAGCAAAATCGAATCGCTGATGGACCGGCTGGTTCAGGGTGCGGCCGAGGCCGAGGTACGTGAAGCGGTGCTTGAGGTTGCCCTGCAGCACCAGTTGATGAGTCGTTACACAAGCTTCATCGCTATCGAAGAAACTCCGGTGCGCAGCCCTGATGAGGAGTTGCTGAGCCAGCAGATCCCCAATCTGAACCCGGCCGATCATCACCTGTACCCGCAAACCTCGCTGGGTTTGCTGCGCCTGTGGTCACTGGCCCTGCTGCTGTTCGCTGCTGCTCTGGCTCTGCTGATCCGTCGCAGGCCCGCCCATGCGTAAGCTGCTGATCGCCAGCCTGCTGCTCGGTGCCCTGGCGCTGAGCGGCCAGGCGCTGTGGCTGCAGGCCAAGGCCGAGCTGGCGCAGTGGCTGATCGCACGGGCCTGGCAACAACAACTGGCCGAGGGGGTGGCCGTCAAACCCTGGTCCTGGGCTGATACCTGGCCGGTTGCACGGCTGATCACACCCCAGGGTCAGGATCACTATGTACTCGCTGGCGTCAGCGGCCAGGCCCTGGCCTTCGGCCCCGGCCAACTCGACAACGGCGTGACCCCCGGCCAACTGGGCACCCTACTGCTGGCCGGGCATCAGGATAGTCACTTCGCCTTTTTGCAGCAGCTCAAGCCCGGAGAGATAGTGCAGATCGAAGCCACCGATGGCCGCCGCTACCGCTACCGCGTCGGCCAAAGCGACGTAGTCGACAGCCGCCACCAGCAGATTGAGCTACAACATGACCAGGCCGAGCTGCGCCTGGTCACCTGTTACCCATTTTCTGCTCTGACCAGCGGCGGCCCGTTGCGCTATGTGGTCAGTGCCTGGCTGGAGCACGAATGATTGCGTCCAGCCCAGCATTGACGCCACAATCAGGGCCCGCAGTTCAGGAAGAGCAGCCCATGGGCGACAGGATTTTGATCATCGAGGACGAGCCGGCCATTGCCGATGCCCTGCTTTATGCCCTCGGCACCGAAGGTTTCGAGCCGCACTGGTGTGTGCTGGCCAGTGACGGCATGGCCTGGCTGCAACAGCAGCCGGTGGACCTGGTGGTACTGGATGTTGGCCTGCCGGATGAAAGCGGTTTCGAGTTGTGCCGCCGGATTCGGCGTTTCTCCAATGTACCGGTGATGTTCCTGACTGCTCGCAAGGAGGAAGTCGACCGCATCGTTGGACTGGAAATCGGTGCCGACGATTACGTGGTCAAGCCGTTCAGCCCGCGCGAGATTTCCGCCCGGGTACGCGCTATCCTGCGCCGCACCCGGTTGCAGCCCGAGCCCGAACCCAGCACCGAGAGCAGCCTGTTCGAACACGACCCGGCTCGCCGGCGTATTCGCTACCACCAGCAGTGGCTGGAACTGACCCGTTACGAATATCTGATTCTCGCCGCCCTGCTGCGTCACCCCGAACACGTACTCAGTCGCGAGCAGTTGATGGACGCTGCCTGGGATGACCCCGGCGCCAGCCTCGATCGGGTGATCGACACTCACATCAAGGGCATCAGGGTCAAACTGAAACAGGTCCTGCCCGATATCGACCCGATCACCACCCATCGCGGCCTGGGCTACAGCCTTGATCCGCAGGCCCGGCAGCGCCGCGCATGAGCCTGAGTGTCCGCATTCTGGTCGCCTGGTTCGTACTCGCCGGGCTGGCCACGCTGCTGTTTCTCAACAGCATCCTCAACCAGTTGCCCTCGTCGGTGCGCCAGGCCAGTGAAGAAGTCCTGGTCGACAGTGCCAACCTGCTGGCCGAAGCCGCTGGCCTGCACTGGGAGCAGGGCTTTGCCCAGGGCACACCGTTCGCCGAGGCCTTGCAGCGCTACCAGCAGCGCCCGCTGGATGCGCACATCTGGTCGCGGCAAAAGACCCGCACCGAACTGATCGTTTACCTGACCGACAGCCAGGGCCGGGTACTGCTGCACAGCGACCCGGCTCTGGTCGGCGAGGACTTCTCTAGCTGGCGTGACGTCGCCCTGACCCTGCGCGGTGAATACGGCGCACGCACCAGCCGGGCCGATCCCGAGGACGAAGCAACCACCTTCATGCATGTCGCAGCCCCGGTCTTCAATGCCGGCGAGCTGGTCGGGGTACTGACCCTGGCCCAGCCGACCGCCAGCCTGCAGCCCTTTATCACCCTGGCGCACGGCTACTTCTGGAAGCGCGGCGGTCTGATCCTGCTCGGTGCGCTGCTGCTGGGGGCGGCTCTGTCGATCTGGATTACCCGCTCAATCCGCCGTCTGGTCGAGTATGTCGAACGGGTGCGCCACGGTGAGCGCATCAGCGCACCGCGGCTTGGCGAGCGCGAACTCGACCGCCTGGCTCGGGCTACCGAGGCAATGCGCGCGGAAATCGACGGCAAGGCCTATGTCGAGCAGTACGTGCATACCCTGACCCACGAGATGAAATCTCCGCTCTCGGCGATCCGCGGAGCAGCCGAACTGCTGCAGGAAGCCAATGTGCCGGAGCAGGCCCGGCAACGCTTTCTGAGCAACATCGACAGCGAATCACAACGCCTACAACGTCTGGTGGACCGGCTGCTGTCGCTGGCCAGTGTGGAGAAGCGCCAGCACCTGGAAAACCCTGAACACCTGGATCTGGCAGCACTTGCCGAACGCGAACTGGAGTCCAAGCGCCCGCAGATCGAACGCAAGCAGCTCACCCTGCACCAGCAGCAAACCGGGGATTGCCAACTCGAGGGCGAAGCCTTCCTGCTCGAACAGACCATCAGCAACCTGCTCGACAATGCCATCGAGTTCAGCCTGCCGGGCGGTCTGATCCTGTTGCAGTTGAGCGCGAATGAGCAGCAGGTTCGGCTGACAGTAAGCAACGACGGTCCGCCAGTGCCTGACTATGCCCTGGAGCGGGTTTTTGAACGCTTCTATTCACTGCCGCGTCCGGACGGGCAGCGCAAGAGTACCGGACTGGGTCTGAGCTTTGTCAGGGAAGTGGCGCAACTGCATCAGGGCAAAATCAGCCTGCGCAACCGGCCAACAGGCGGGGTTGAGGTGGAGCTGGAGCTGCCACGCCACCCGCCAGTCGGCGGGCGGCGTGCACAGGCTTAGCCTTCGTAGGCCTCAATCGGCGGACAGGCACAGAACAGGTTACGGTCGCCGTAGACGTTGTCGATCCGGTTGACCGACGGCCAGAACTTGTTGGCCGCTACCCAAGGCTGCGGGAAGACCGCTTCCTGACGCGAGTAACCGCGCTGCCAGTCACCGGTGATATCGGCCAGGGTATGCGGGGCGTTGTGCAGCGGGTTGTCCTCGGCACTCCAGTCACCCTTCTCGACCCGGCTGATCTCGGCGCGAATGGTCAGCATGGCATCAATGAAGCGATCCAGCTCGGCCTTGGATTCGCTCTCGGTCGGCTCAATCATCAGAGTTCCGGCCACCGGGAATGACATGGTCGGAGCGTGGAAGCCGAAGTCCATCAGTCGCTTGGCGACATCCTCCTCGCTGATGCCCGATGCAGCCTTGAGCGGACGGATGTCGATGATGCACTCATGCGCCACCCGACCGTTGCGCCCGCTGTACAGCACCGGGTAGGCCTCGCCCAATTGCTTGGCCAGGTAGTTGGCATTGAGGATCGCCACTTCGGTAGCCTGACGCAGCCCCTGAGCCCCCATCAGTGCGATGTAGGTCCAACTGATCGGCAGAATGCTGGCGCTGCCCCAGGGTGCGGCGCTGACCGCGTCGTTCTCGGCATTGGGGCCTTCCAGCGGCACCACCGGGTGGTTGGCAACGAACGGCGCCAGATGCGCCTTGACACCAATCGGCCCCATGCCCGGGCCACCACCACCGTGGGGGATACAGAAGGTCTTGTGCAGGTTCATGTGCGACACGTCAGCACCGATATCGGCCGGCCGGCTCAGCGCCACTTGGGCATTGAGGTTGGCCCCGTCCATGTACACCTGGCCGCCATGCTGGTGGATGATGTCACAGATTTCGCGAATGCCTTCCTCGTATACCCCGTGAGTCGAGGGGTAGGTGATCATCAGGCAGGACAGATTCTCGGCGTTATCAGCAGCCTTCTGGCGCAGATCTTCAACATCGACGTTACCCTGCTCATCGCAGGCCACCAGTACCACACGCATGCTGGCCATCATCGCCGAGGCCGGGTTGGTGCCGTGGGCCGAGGTCGGAATCAGACAGACGTTGCGATGGCCTTCATCGCGGGATTCATGGTACTTGCGGATGGCCAGCAGACCGGCGTACTCA
This sequence comes from Pseudomonas jilinensis, assembly GCF_003586265.1. Classification (NCBI taxonomy): domain Bacteria; kingdom Pseudomonadati; phylum Pseudomonadota; class Gammaproteobacteria; order Pseudomonadales; family Pseudomonadaceae; genus Pseudomonas; species Pseudomonas jilinensis. Next base: position 120,093 of record NZ_QJSA01000003.1, read on the forward strand.
CCCTGGGCACCGGAGTTGGGCTGCATGCAGATGGCATCGAAACCGGTGATCTCACGCAGCATGGCTTCCAACTCGTCGATCATCTGCTTGTAGCCTTCGGCCTGCTCACGCGGCACGAACGGGTGCAACTGACCGAACTCCGGCCAGGTGATCGGAATCATCTCGGTGGTGGCGTTGAGCTTCATGGTGCAGGAGCCGAGCGGAATCATGGCCTGGTTGAGCGCCAGGTCCTTGTTCTCCAGCGACTTGATGTAGCGCAGCATCTCGGTTTCCGAGTGATAGCTGTTGAACACCGGGTGGGTCAGGAACGCCGACTGGCGTTGCAGGTCGGCCGGAATACCGAGCCCGGCGGCTGCTACCTGAGCATCCAGCGCCTCCAGATCCTGGCCGTGCTGATCACCAGCGAAGCAGGCCAGCAGAGTTTGCACGGTTGTCCGGGTCGAGGTCTCATCCAGGCTGACACCCAAGGTGTCGGCATCGATCAGGCGCAAGTTGACTCGGGCAGCCTGGGCGCGCGCAACAATCGCCGCCGCCTGGCCGGGCACCTTGAGCGTCAGGGTGTCGAAGAAATGGCTATTGCTGCGCTGGATGCCACAGGCTTCCAGCCCGGCGGCCAGGATGGCAGTCAGGCGCTGAACCCGCTGGGCGATGATCTTGAGCCCTTCCGGCCCATGGTAGACGGCATAGAAGCTGGCGATATTGGCCAACAGCACCTGGGCGGTACAGATGTTGGAGTTGGCTTTCTCGCGGCGGATGTGCTGTTCACGGGTCTGCAACGCCATGCGCAGGGCACGGTTGCCACGGGTATCGACCGACACCCCGATGATCCGCCCGGGCATGGCTCGCTTATAGGCATCACGGGTGGCGAAGAAGGCCGCGTGCGGTCCGCCATAGCCCATGGGTACGCCAAAGCGCTGAGCCGAACCAAATACCACGTCAGCCCCCAGCTCGCCCGGTGGGGTCAGCAGCACCAGGCTGAGCAGATCGGCGGCCACACAGGCCAGTGCGTTCTGCGCATGCACCTGATCGATCAGCGGTTTGAGATCACGGATCTCGCCCCAGGTGGTCGGATACTGGAACAGGGCGCCAAAAACCTGGTATTGGTCGAGATTGCCCACTACATCGATCACTACCTCGAAACCGAAGGCTTCGGCCCGGTTGCGAACCACCGAAATGGTCTGCGGGTGACAGTCCTGATCGATGAAGAACAGGTTGCTCTTGCTCTTGGCTACCCGTTTGGCCAGGGCCATGGCCTCGGCAGCGGCAGTCGCCTCATCCAGCAACGAGGCGCTGGCCAGCTCCATGCCGGTCAGGTCGATCGACAGTTGCTGGAAATTAAGCAGCGCCTCCAGGCGACCCTGGGCGATTTCCGGCTGATACGGGGTATAGGCGGTGTACCAGCCCGGATTTTCCAGCACATTGCGCAGAATCACGGTCGGGGTCAGCGTACCGTGATAGCCCATGCCGATGCAGGAGGTGAAGATCTGGTTCTTGCTCGCCACCTCTTTGAGGTAGCTCAATACCTCGGCCTCACTGCGCGGCGCGCCCAGCGCCAGCAGGTCCTGACGCAAAATGCTTTGCGGCACGGTCTGGGCGATCAGGGCATCCAGGGATTCGACACCCAGGGTGTCGAGCATGGCGCGCTGCTCGGCGGCATCCGGACCGATATGGCGACGGATGAAAGCATCGGTCTGTTCCAGGGCAGAGAGGCGGGTTTGACTCATGGGGTTCACCTGCGAAGGGTAGAAAAGCAAAAGCCCTGAAACAGCTCAGGGCTTTGAGATGGGTTGCTCAGACGATCTTAGATCGAAGCGCCGTAGGCCTCGGCGTCCAGCAGCTTGTCCAGTTCGGCGGCATCGCTGGGCTTGATCTTGAAGAACCAGGCACCGGCATAGGGCTCGCTGTTGACGGTTTCCGGCGCATCAGCCAGAACCTCATTGACGGCGACCACTTCACCGCTGACCGGCGCGTAGATGTCAGAGGCGGCCTTGACCGACTCGACCACCGCGCACTCTTCACCGGCGTTGACCTGACGGCCGACTTCCGGCAGTTCGACAAACACCACGTCACCCAGCAAATCCTGGGCATGGTCGGTGATACCTACGGTGATGGTGCCATCGGCTTCCTGACGAGCCCACTCGTGGCTGGAGGCATAACGCAGGTCGGCGGGGATGTTGCTCATGGACTGATCCTCGGTACGGAGAAAAGGTTGGGAAATTATTCGAATACAGCCTTGCCGTGGCGCACGAAGCCGGGTTTGACCACCCGCACTTCAAGCAGCTTGCCACGGATGTCGACCTGAGCCCGCTCGCCGGTGGCGCGCGGTACCCGGGCCAGGGCGATGGAGCAGCCCAGGGTCGGGGAGAAACTGCCGCTGGTGATCTCACCCTCGCCAAACCCGTCGACGATAACCTTCTGGTGACCACGCAGCACGGCGCGCTCGTTGAGCACCAGGCCGACCAGCTTCGGCTGGTCACCGGCGGCCTTCTGGGCCTCCAGTACCTGGCGACCGATAAAATCGCGCTCGGCCGGCTCCCAGGCGATGGTCCAGGCCATGTTGGCTGCCAGCGGCGAGATGCCTTCATCCATATCGGAGCCATACAGGTTCATGCCAGCTTCCAGACGCAGAGTATCGCGCGCACCCAGTCCGCAGGGTTTGCAGCCGGCAGCGACCAAGGCATCCCACAGCGCCGGGGCTTCAGCGGCCGGCAGCATGATTTCCAGACCGTCTTCACCGGTGTAGCCGGTCCGAGCAATGAACCACTCGCCTTCCGGCAGGCCCTGAAACACCGCCAGCAGACTGATCAGCGCCTTGCGGCTGTCATTGACCACTGCCTGGGCGACTTCCAGCGCGCGCGGGCCCTGAACCGCCAGCATGGCCAGATCGTCACGCTCGGTCAGGGTGACCGCGAAAGCTTCGGCCTGACGGTTCATCCAGGCCAAGTCCTTGTCCCGGGTAGCGGCATTGACCACCACGCGGTAACCAAACTCGGTCAGGTAGACGATCAGATCGTCGATCACCCCGCCCTGCTCGTTGAGCATGCCGGAATACAGTGCCTTGCCCATGGTGGTCAGACGCGCCACGTCATTGGCCAGCAAGCGCTGCAGGTAGGCCTTGGCCTCGGCACCTTCGACATCCACCACGGTCATGTGCGACACGTCGAACATGCCGACATCGCGGCGCACCTGATGATGCTCCTCAAGCTGCGAACCATAGTGCAGGGGCATGTCCCAGCCGCCAAAGTCGACCATCTTGGCGCCGGCCGCCAGGTGGCAATCATAAAGAGGGGTACGCGAACCCATTGCGGCTTCCTTCATTCGGGTGCATAAAAGGTGAATTGTAGCCGCAATCGACCCAACTGTGCAGCCTGCCATACCGGCTCGGGATGACCGGTCAGTGTCGTACGCCGCGCCCGGAACGACGAATCAGCACAATCACTGGCAACAGCCCGACCAGCACCAGGGTCAAGGCCGGCAAGGCGGCGCGTTGCCACTCACCTTCGACGGTCAGGCCGTGAATGCGCACTGCCAGAGTGTCCCAGCCAAACGGGCGCATCAGCAGGGTGGCCGGCATTTCCTTGAGCACATCGACGAAAACCAGCAGTGCAGCGCTCAACACCCCGGGCAGCAGTAACGGCAGGTAAACCCGCCAAAACACCGTCCAGCCCGACTGCCCCAGACTGTGCGCAGCTTCGGGCAAGGACGGGCGAATCCGCGCCAGCGAGGTATCCAGCGGGCCATAGGCAACCGCCATGAAGCGAATCAGATAGGCCAGCAACAGCGCAAACAGACTGCCCATCAGGAGTTGCCCTGCCTGGGGATTGCCCAGCCACTGCCGCAGCGGGATCAGTAACTGGTTATCGAGAAAGCTGAAGGCAAACATGATCCCCACCGCCAGTACCGAACCCGGCAAGGCATAACCCAGATTGGCCACCGCAACCGCACTGCGCACTCGCCGGATCGGCTGTAGCCGCCGGGCCAGTACCAGCAGAGTTGCCACCCCAACGGTAATCAGTGCCGCCATACCACCCAGCAGCAAAGTGTTGCGGATAACCCGCCAATAGCGGCTGTCGAAATCCGCCACACCACTGTCAAACGCCCACCAGACCAGTTGAATAACCGGAATCACAAAGGCCACCGCCAACACCAGCGCACAGTAACCACAGGCCAGCCAGGCCAGCGGACCACGCAGCCGGTACAACGGCCCCTGACGCGGCTTGTCACTACCAGGAAAACGCTTGCTGCCTTGGGCCCTGCGTTCGACATAGAGCGCCAGAAACACGAACAACAACAACAGGCTGGCCAGCTGGGTCGCGGTTTGCAGACTGTAGAAGCCGTGCCAGGTCTTGTAGATCGCGGTCGTGAAAGTGTCGTAATTGAAAACCGAGACCGCACCAAAGTCGGCCAGGGTTTCCATGATCGCCAGCGCCACCCCAGCCCCGATCGCCGGCCGGGCCATCGGCAAGGCTACCCGCCAGAATCCCTGCCAGGGGCTATGCCCGAGAATCCGGGAGGCTTCCATCAGCCCACGCCCCTGGGCCAGGAAGGCGCCACGGGCCAGCATGTAAACATAGGGGTAGAAGACCAGAATCAACACCGCAATCACGCCGCCGGTGGATCGGATCGGAAACATGCGGAAGTCGCTGCCCAGCCAGGCTCGCAGTTGTGTCTGGACCGGCCCGGCGAAATCCAGCAAGCCGATTACCACAAAGGCCAGCACATAGGCCGGGATGGCAAACGGCAGCATCAGTGCCCAGTCGAACAGTCGCCGCCCAGGAAACTCGCACAAACTGGTCAACCAGGCCAGGCTGACCCCAAGCAGAATCACTCCAACCCCTACCCCACCAACCAGCACTAGGGTATTGCCAATCAGGGTGAACAACTGAGTCTGGAGCAGATGGCTCCAGATCATGGTATCGACACTTTGCCAACTGAGCAGTAGCACCAGCAACGGCATCAACACCAGCGCCGCGGCCAGATAGGCCACCAGACGCCAACGCGGCATGGGGGTGATCGAACGCTGCGGCACGCTTACTCCTGCGACAAAAACAACACGCCCGGCATGAGCCGGGCGTGCAGTATATCGGGAAAAAGCCGTATTGGGCTGACCGAAGTCAGTTCCAGCCCAGGCGATCCATCAGCATGATCGCTTCTGGCTGACGGCGGCCGGCTACTTCCACGTTGATGGTATCGGCCTTGAACTCACCCCAGGCGGCAACTTCTTCGGACGGCGCCAGCGACGCATTGGCCGGGAACTCCTGGTTGACGTCAGCGAAGATACGCTGGGCTTCTTCAGTGGTCAGCCACTCAAGGAAGGCAATCGCCGCTTCCGGATGCTTGGCGTGCTTGGTCACCCCGGCACCGGAAATGTTTACATGCACGCCACGATCTTCCTGATTGGGCCAGAACAGCTTGGCCTTGAGATTCGGGCGGTCCTGTTCCAGGCGACCGAAGTAATAGGTGTTGACGATGCCGACATCACATTGACCGGCATCAATGGCTTCGATCAGGGCAGTATCATTGGCAAATACCGGCACTTCCAGGTTGGCAACCCAGCCACTGATGACCTCGGTAGTCCGCTCCTGACCCAAGGTCTCGAGCATGGTTGCGGTCAATGACTGATTGTAGACCTTCTTCGAAGTCCGCAGGCACAGACGACCTTTCCAGCTGTCATCGGCCAGCGCTTCGTAGGTGCTCAGCGTGGCCGGATCAACCCGCTCGGTGGAGTAAACGATGGTTCGGGCACGCAGCGACAGACCGGTCCACTGGTCATTGCTGGAACGGTACTGGCTGGGGATATTGGCACTGATCACCTCGGACTTGACCGGGCGCAGCAAGCCCATTTCCTCGGCCTGCCAGAGGTTGCCGGCATCCACGGTGATAAACAGATCGGCCGGGGTGTTGACCCCTTCAGCCCGCAGTCTTGCCATCAGCGGGGCTTCACCATCGGTGATGTAGTTGATCTTGGTACCGGTCTTGGCGGTATAGAACTCGAAAACCGGCTTGATCAGGTGCTCCTGGCGGGAGGAGTACACCACCAGCTCCTTGTCCTGCGCTTGGGCAACGCCAGTGACCGCAGTCAGGGCCAGGCTGACGACAGCGATGGTACGGGTGACAGACATGACAACACCTCTGGTTGGTAAGCTTGAGGCAGATGATAATGATTTAGTTTTAGCTCAGCAACCAGAGTCATGCCTGTGTTGAAACGATTTCCGGATCCCGGGCCAAGGCCGGAAGATCCCCGCTCAGACCCATGGCCCGACGAATCAAGCCTGACTTGAGCAACGGCTGATTGTCCAGCCAGCGCATGCCGGCATTGCGCACCCAGCGCAATGTTGGCGCATCGGCATGGAACAACCGTTCAAAGCCCTCCATCGCCGCCATCATCGCCAGGTTGTCGGCCATCCGACGGCGCTCGTAGCGCTGCAGCACCGCCAGCCCGGCCAACGACTCGCCGCGCCGCAAGGCAGCGAGCAAGACCTCGGCCAATTCGGCCGCGTCGAGAAACCCGAGATTGACCCCCTGCCCCGCCAGCGGATGAATACTGTGCGCGGCATCGCCGACCAGCACCAGCCCGGGCATCGCATACTGGCGCGCATGGCGCTGACGCAGCGGGATACAGTGCCGGCGGTCGGCACTCAGCACCCGGCCCAGGCGACCTTCAATGGCCTGGCCCAAGGCCGCACAAAACGCCGGCTCATCCAAAGCCATCATCTGCTCGGCCTGCTCTGGCAGCAACGACCAGACGATCGAGCAGTAATGTCGGCCATCGACATCCGGCAGCGGCAGAAACGCCAGCGGTCCAGTCGGCAGAAAACGCTGCCAGGCCGTCGCCTGATGCGGCTGCTCCAGCTGTACCGTGGTCACCAGCGCATGGTGCAGATAATCCCACTCGCGCATGGCGAACCCGGCCAGCTCGCGAATCTGTGAGCGCGCCCCATCAGCAGCGATCAGCAGCGGCGCCGACAGACGCAGACCGTCCGCCAGATTCAGCCGCCAACCGGACTCTTCGCGGACCAACCCTTGCACTCGCTGGCCGAAAAACAGCTCTACCCGGGTTTCATCCAGGCTGTCGAGCAAGGCCTGCTGCACCAGATGGTTCTCAACGATGTGTCCGAGTCGCGTCTCATGCAGCGCGGCAGCGTCAAAGCCGATTTCGCCGGTGCCCTCGGCATCCCACACACGCATGGCACTATAGGCGCAGCGTCGCTGCGGCGCGATCCGTTGCCAGGCGCCCAAAGCGCTCAGAATCCGTTGCGAGGCAGCGCTCAAAGCGCTGACCCGGGGGTCGTAGCCCGAGCCGGTCTCGCCCCCACGCCCCAGCGCCTCACGTGGTAGCGCATCCAGGACCGCGATTCGCAGCGGTGTATCAGCCAGCGCCCGGGCCACGGCCGCTCCAACCATCCCGGCACCGACCACGATAAGGTCAAACGAATGATTCATGGGGTCTCCAGAACAGTGCAGGTCAGCCATGCAACCCCATCGCCTGGCGGGCTAACAGACGCTTGGCAGGAGGCAGGATATCGAGCCCGAGCAACCCGAGATTGCGTCCGGCAGTCAACAGCGGCTGTCGATTGCTGAACAACCGGGTCAGTTGATCACTGAACGCCACAGTCAGACGCTGATCAAGCTGCTGGCGTTGCAGATACCCCTGCAATACCGTCAGATCTCCTGGCTGACGCTCAGTCTCGCGGCTCAGGCAGTCTGCCAGCGCCAGAGTATCGCGTAGCGACAGGTTGAAGCCCTGACCGGCAATCGGGTGCAGGCTGTGCGCGGCATTGCCCAACACCACCAGATGCGGGCGCACCTGTTCCTGAGCTTCGCTCAGGCTCAGCGGGTAGGCATGACGCTCGCCAACCCGGGTCAGCGCGCCCAGGCGAAAGCCGAAAGCGTCTTGCAGCCGCGCCAGGAAGTCCTCATCAACCAAGCCCATGACCTCATCGGCCTGGTCTCTCGGCTGGGTCCAGACCAAGGCACTGCGCTGCCCCGAGAGCGGCAGCAGGGCCAGCGGTCCTGAGTCGGTAAAGCGCTCGAAGGCCACCCCGGCGTGAGCCTTGCTGGTAGAAATATTGGCGATGATCGCGGTTTGCCCGTAAGCGCTGACCTGACGATGAATGCCCAGGCTTTCAAGCAGACCAGAGCGCCCGCCATCGGCCACCACCAGCAACTCGGTCTCCAGGGTCTGTGCTCCATCGGCGGTCTGCAGATCCAGTTGGTAACCGCCCGGCACCGCCCGGGCAGCCGTGGCACTGGCCGGCGCCAGCCACTCCACTACCTCGGTATCCAGAGCGCCGAGCAATACCTCGCCCAGCCAGGCGTTTTCGACCACATAGCCCAGCGCCGGCACCCCTTCGCGGGCCGCATCGATCCGGGCCACACCAGGATGACCGCGGTCGGAGACGTGAATCTGCCGAATGGGTTCGACCCGCTCAGCCAGTCGCGCCCACACCCCCAGCCGCTCAAACAACTGCCGACTGCCCTGTGACAAGGCCGTGGAACGGGCATCGTAGCTGGGTTGCCAGCCTCCTGCGCGGGGCGGCTGGGCTTCGATCAGACGCAAGCGCCAGCCCCGGGCCCGGGCACACTCCTGCAAGGCCAAGGCCAGGCTGGCACCGACCATGCCGCCACCGACAATACTCAGGCTGATGCTCACGCCAACGCCTCGGCACGCGACCGAGCGGCGGCCATCAGCGCCTCGATCTCGTCGGCCTGCTTGGGCACGCCACCGGTCAGAATCTCGCAACCACTGCGCGTAACCACCACGTCGTCCTCAATCCGCACGCCAATCCCGCGCCATTTGCGCGGCACATCCTCATTGTCCGGCGCCACGTAAATACCCGGCTCGACGGTCATCACCATGCCTGGCTCCAGCACCCGCCATTCGCCGCCGACCCGATAGTCGCCGACATCATGCACATCCATGCCCAGCCAGTGGCCGGCCCGGTGCATATAGAACGCCCGGTAGGCCTCACTGGCGATCAGCTCATCAACCTCACCCTTGAGCAGGCCCAGGCGCACCAGACCGGCAGTAATGACCTGCACCGTAGCCTCATGCGCTTCATTCCAGTGGCGTCCCGGAGCGATTGCAGCAAAGGCCGCTTCCTGGGCCTCCAGCACGATGTCATAAATAGCGCGCTGCTCCGGACTGAAACGGCCGCTGGCCGGGAAAGTCCGGGTAATGTCGCTGGCATAGCAGTCCAGCTCACAACCGGCGTCGATCAGGATCAGGTCGCCGTCACGGATCTGACTGGTGTTTTCGGTGTAATGCAGGATGCAGGCATTGCGCCCGGCCGCGACGATCGAGGCATAGGCCGGCGCCCGACTGCCGTTACGCATGAACTCGTGCTGTAACTCTGCCTCAAGCTGGTATTCATAGAGTCCCGGCCGGCAGATCTGCATGGCCCGGATATGAGCCTGGGCAGAGATTTGCGCCGCCGCCTGCATAACCTTGAGCTCGGCTGCGCTTTTGTACAACCGCATGTCATGCAGCAGATGATCGAGAGCGACAAACTCGTTGGGCGGTTGGGCTCCCTGACGCGCCTTGCTGCGAATCACATTGATCCAGTTGGTCAGGCGCCGGTCAAAATCCTGGTTGGCGCCCATGGCGTAGTAAACCCGCTCACGCCCTTCGATCAGCCCCGGCAGGATGTCGTCGATATCATTGATCGGGAAAGCATCGTCAGCCCCATACTCGACCACGGCACCATCCTGGCCGGCCCGATAGCCATCCCACAACTCACGCTCCTTGTCCTTCTCGCGGCAGAACAGAATATATTCGCCATGCTCACGGCCCGGCATCAACACCGCCACCGCTTCTGGCTCGGGGAACCCGGTCAGGTACTGGAAGTCGCTGTCCTGGCGATAGATATACTCGGCATCGCGGTTGCGAATATACACCGGTGCTGCAGGCAGCACGGCTATGCTGTTGGGCTCCATCTGCGCCATCAGCGACTTGCGCCGGCGGGCATATTCCTGCTTGGGGATCGGCATGCTGACCTCGTTAATGCAATGATGCGGGGGGCTGGTCCTGGCCGGTAGCGCTATCCTGGCACTCGCTGAACACCAGCAAGGTGGCCATCCGCACGTACTCCATGATTTCCATGTAATCGACCTCGTTGGCCTCGGACTCCTCCAGCTCGGTCTGAACCTGGCCGATAGCGGCAAAATCACGCAGCACGCCTTCGGCCTCTTCGCTCAAGGCCATCTTGCGCTCGACCAGGCCGAAGCCACCGAGAAACCCTTCACACCACTGGCCAAGGGTCTGGGTCCGGTGATCGATGGCGGCACTGTCATCCGGCAGCAACAGAGTGACATCGAAACCCGAGCCGCTCAACTGCGACAGTGTCGCATCATAGAGCTGAATCAGCGCGACCTTGGCAGCCTCGCCCGGGGCATTGCGGCCATCGATCAGTTCCTGAGCCACACTCAGCCAGGTGGCGTGGTCAAGCCGGGCACCAGCGGACAGGCGTCCGACCAGATGGCCGTGCAACTCGGCGGGGTGACCACTGGCACCAAGCTCACTGAACAGCTGGGCATAGCGGTCGAATTCGAATACTGCTGGCATGATCGCCATAACGGAGGGGCCTCACAAAAGCCGGAGTCAGATGAATAGTTGTATGAGTAGCTAGTGTATTCTATAAGGGAGCCTCAACAGTTGGCCAACACCGGGATGACAGAATGGCGCCAATGGACGAACCTGATTTCAACACGCTTGCACAGAAAGTGAGTCGCTTGATCGACCTGTGCGAACGGCTCCAGCAACAGAATCAGCACTTGCTCGCTCAGGAACGCTCCTGGCGCGAAGAACGAATGCAGCTAATTGAAAAGAACGATTTGGCCCGTCAGAAGGTCGAAGCCATGATTCTGCGACTCAAAGCCCTGGAGCACGACTCATGAGCCAACCCCTGACCGTCACCCTGCATATTCTCGACAAAGAGTACCGGGTCAGCTGCCCGCCGGAAGAACGCAGCAACCTGGAACAGGCTGCCCGCCACCTGGACAGCACCATGCGCGACATCCGCAATAGCGGCAAAGTGGTCGGCGTCGAGCGTATTGCCGTTATGGCCGCCTTGAATATCAGCCACGACATGCTGACCGGCAATCGTCGCCAAGGCGACCAACTGGATCAGCACCAGCGCCAGATCCGCGATCTGGTTGAGCGCCTGGACCAGGTGCTGAACAAGCCACAAACCGAGTCACAGGCATGATCTTGCGGTGAATCTTCTGTATAGTGACAACTGTCCCTGGGATGTTGGCCAGTCGGAGACGTCCCTGAGCCGATACTCCTGTATACGGAGGCCACGCGTTGTTGCCAGTGTGCATGTCCGCAAGACGGAAAGCCTGAGGCGATGCCGTGTCCCCCACCTTGAACTTTCGGGTTCAAGGGCTAACCCGACAGCGGCATCTCCGGGGACTTCACTTCCCGCATGATCAGCCCGACCCGCAGCCAGTTACGCCAGCAGCTCCGCCAGGCGCGCAAAGCCTTGAGCCCACGCGAGCAACGACTGGCCAGCCGGCAACTTTTTCGCCAACTCGCCCAGCAGCCCATATTTCGGCGTAGCCGACATATCGCGTTCTACCTGGCCAACGACGCCGAAATCGATCCTGCCTCGCTATTGCGCCATGCCCAGCGCCTGGGCAAGCATTGCTACCTGCCGGTGGTCAACGGCTGGCCGCATGGCTTTATGCGCTTCCAGCGCCTGTATCCCGATCAGCGCTGGAAAACCAATCGATTCGGCATCCGCGAGCCGCGCCCCCAGCGCAGCCGCCAGGTGCCGGTCTGGCGACTCAACCTGGTACTGATGCCCTTGGTTGGCTTCGATCAGCACGGCAATCGGCTGGGGATGGGCGGCGGTTTCTATGATCGTGCACTAGCCTACCGCCAGCGTCGCCGGCAGTGGCCCGGCCCCTGCCTGCTCGGCCTGGCTCATCGCTGCCAGAAAGTTGCACAACTGCCTGCGGCAAGCTGGGACATTCCGCTGGACGGCATTGTAAGCGATGCCGAGTGCCTGCTGTTCAAGGCTGGTTGAGCGTACTCTCGAGCTGCGTCGAACGCTCAAAATAACTCTGCGTGTAACCGGTGGTTACCACACCAAGAGTGAAGACAATAACGAGGATCCACATAAGATCCGGCTTGCGACGCATGGGTTGCCTCCTAATGTAATGCCGGGCAATCTTGTTTTCATTAATGAACTGACTGCGACTCAGATCGCAACTCGACCTCGTCGCGCACCGAGACAAATGCAGTCCGCGTATCAAGTGTGTCGGTTTAGACCATCAATACGATACTGTCAAATCAGAAACCCTAAAAAGGTGAAACATGTCTTACTGGCTGATGAAATCCGAGCCCGACACCTTTTCCATCGACCACCTTGCAGCTCAGCGGTGCGCGACCTGGGATGGCGTGCGCAACTATCAGGCACGCAACTACATCCAGCAAATGCGCCCCGGCGACCTGTTCCTGTTCCACCACTCCAGTTGCCAGCCCCCCGGACTGGCCGGCATAGGCGCCATCGTCAGCGCGCCCTACCCCGACCACAGCGCGCTTGACCCGCAAAGTCCTTACTTCGACCCCAAGGCAAGCAAGGAGCGCCTGCCCTGGCTGGCAATTGACGTAGAATTTCAGGAAAAGTTTCCAGCATTGCTAAATATGCAATCACTACGCCAACTGGCCGGCCTGGAAGAGCTGGCGCTGCTCAAACGCGCCAGCCGCCTATCGGTGATGCCGGTTACCGAGCAGCAGTGGCAAATCATGCTGAGCGCCGCCCGCCAAGCCTGACGCTGGTGTCGCGAAAGGCAATGTGCTATCAGTTAGGCAGCCACCATGAGAGCCGCCATGCTTGCCCATCATGCCGCACAACATCCAGCTATCGCCCGAGCACTGATCGCCGCGCTGCTGCTGTCGTTGCTGGGGGCCAACCTCTGGGCCTGGGTATCACTACTACGCGCCGAACAGATCCAGGCGGTAGCGCGCCTGCAGCTGGAAACCGACGCCCTGGCTCGTCAGATTGAGGCCCGCTTCAGCCACCAGACCAGCAGCCTGCAACGTCTGGCCAGCCGCTGGCCCCTGCATCATAGACAAGGCGACCTGTGGCGCCAGGATGTTGAGCTATTACTGGGTGATTTCGAAAACTTTCAAGCCATTGAGTGGCTGGACGCCGACTATCGGATGCGCTGGATCGAACCGCTGACCGGCAATGAGCAGGTGGTAGGCTTCGCCTACAGCCCGGAACATCCCAACTACCCGCTACTCGAAGACTCTCGCCTGAGCGGCCAGCCCCGACTCAGCAGCAGCTTTACCCTCCAGCAGGGCGGGAAAGGCCTGGCCTATTACATTCCGCTGTATCGCCAGGCAGGCCAACCACATAGTTTCGATGGCTTTCTACTGGGTATTTTCCGCGTCGAGGTACTGATCAGCGACCTGCTCAGCGACCTGCTGCAGACCCACCTGAGCGTCGATTTCAAGGATGGTTCGGGCGTTCTTTTCAGCCATCAGGGCAGCGACCAGCGAATTCCCGACTGGAGCGTCGACAGTTCAGTGCGCCTGGGCGACAACACCGGCTTCAGTCTGACCGCCTACCCCTCACAGCGATTGCTGCGGAGTACCCGCACCTCGCTACCCTTGCTGGTCTTGATCAGCGGCACGCTGGCGAGCCTGAGCCTGTGCTATGCGTTATGGCTGGCATTGATCAATACCCAGCGCTGGGATGCGCTTAGCCGCAGCAACCGGGCCCTGCAGAGCGAAATCGTCCGGCGCCAGAGTATCGAGGAGAGCCTGCAGCATAATCAGGCCCGCCTCAAGCTGATCCTGGACATGACCGACCACAGCCATGATGCCCTGTTCATCATCGGCCTCAACCCCCAGGAACTGGTCTACCTCAACCGCACCTGCTGGCATGCGCTGGGTTATACCGAGGAACAGCTGCGCGCCGTACTGGCCATCGCCCCGGCAGACATCATGCCTGACTTCGAGCAGTGGGCCACCGATCTGCAACGCCTGGTCACCCGCCGCGGCAGCGCCATTTTCCAGCAGCAGGTCCGGCATCGCGAAGGTCACGTGTTGCCGCTGGAAATCAGCGTCCGGCATCTGGCGCGCTACGGCCGCGACTACCTGATCTGCGTCGGCCGCAACAACACAGAACAATTGAAGATAGCGGCCCGGCTCAAGCGCCTGTCGCACCTGGACGGCCTGACCGGCCTCTACAATCGGCGTTATTTCGACCAGACGCTGGCCAGCGAGTGGCGCCGCCTGAGGCGCGAGAACACGCCTCTGGGGCTACTGATGCTGGATGTCGATTACTTCAAGCGTTTCAACGACCAGCTCGGCCATCAGGCCGGCGATGACGCTCTGCGACAGGTCGCCGACGCCCTGCGCAACAGTCTCCAGCGCGAGGGTGACAGCGCCTGCCGGTACGGCGGCGAAGAGTTCGCGGTAATTCTGCCTGGGGCTGACATGACTCAGTGCCTGCGCGTAGCCGAACACTTGCATCAGGCGATCAAACGCCTGGAGATTGCCCATCCGGATAGCCCGGAACAGCACCTGACCATCAGCATCGGCAGCGCCAGCCTGATTCCCGCCGAAGGCTGGGAGCCCAAGGAACTGATCAGTCTGGCTGACGAGGCGCTGTATCAGGCCAAGGCCGAAGGCCGTAATCGCACCTGCCAGGCCCAACTGGCCGACCACGACATTTCCTGAGCCTCTCAACCAAGATAGAGCTTATAGGCCGGATTATCGGTTTCATCCCAGTACTGATAACCAATGCTTTGCAAGGCTTCAGGCACCAGATGGCGTTCGGCCTCAGGCACCTGCAAACCGGCAACCACCCGGCCATAGGCCGCACCGTGGTTGCGGTAATGGAACATTGAAATATTCCAGCGCCCGCCCAGCTTGCTGAGGAAGTTGAACAGCGCACCAGGACGCTCCGGGAACTCGAAACGGAACACCACCTCATCGGTGACATGGGCGGAATGGCCGCCGACCATATGGCGAATATGCAGTTTGGCCAATTCGTTGTCGGTCAGATCCATGACCGGGAAGCCCTGCTCACACAACATAGCCACCAGCGCATCGCGCGGGTCTGACTCCGGATGGGTCTGCACCCCAACGAAGATATGTGCCTCGCTGTTGTCGTGGTAACGGTAGTTAAACTCGGTGATTGAGCGCTTGCCAATGGCTTGGCAAAATGCCTTGAAACTGCCAGGCCGCTCGGGAATGGTCACCGCCAGCAGCGCCTCGCGCTTCTCACCAATTTCGGCGCGCTCGGCGACATGCCGCAGGCGGTCGAAGTTGACATTGGCTCCAGAATCGATAGCAATAAAGACCTGACCTTCGCAGCCCTCACGCTCGACATACTTCTTGATTCCGGCCACGCCCAGACAACCGGCTGGCTCGCAGATCGAGCGGGTATCGTCGTAGATGTCCTTGATTGCCGCACACATCTCGTCAGTAGAAACGGTGATCACCTCATCGACATAGTGGCGGCAAACCTCGAAGGTGTGCTCGCCAATCTGCGCCACCGCCACCCCGTCAGCAAACAGCCCAACCTGGCTCAGCACCACCCGCTCGCCGGCATCCATCGCCGCCTTGAGACAGGCCGCCTCGGTCGGCTCGACGCCAATCACCTTGATCTCCGGGCGCAGGTATTTGACATAGGCGGCGATCCCGGCCACCAGGCCGCCCCCGCCGACCGGAACGAAAATCGCATCCAGCCGCCCCTGATGCTGGCGCAGGATCTCCATGGCCACGGTGCCCTGGCCAGCAATGGTGTCCGGATCGTCGTAGGGATGGATATAGGTAAAGCCCTTGTCCTTGACCAGCTTCTGCGAGTGCGCCAGCGCCTCATCGAAGGCGTCGCCATGCAGTACCACCTTGGCACCCCGGGCACGCACCGCCTTGACCTTGATCTCCGGGGTAGTGCGCGGCATCACGATGGTCGCCTTCACCCCCATGTGCCGGGCGGCGTAGGCCAGCCCCTGGGCATGGTTACCGGCCGATGCCGCGACCACACCCTTGGCCCGCTGCTCATCGGTCAGTTGCGCCAGCTTGTTGTAGGCGCCGCGAATCTTGAAGGAAAACACCGGCTGCAAGTCTTCACGCTTAAGCAATACCGTATTGCCAAGCCGCTCAGACAGAAAAGGTGCGGGATGGATGGGCGTTTCCACCGCCACATCATAGACGCGGGAGCAGAGGATCTTCTTGACGTAGGTTTCCAGCATGGCGTGTTCGGCTTGATCCGGGTTCAAAAACGCCCAGTCTAGGGTCTGTTGCCGTTTCATCGCAACCGCGCCGGCCTTATAATCCGCAACTCGTAAGACTTTGCACAGGTGAACCGAGATGACCCAGGACGAACTCAAGCAGGCGGTAGGCCAGGCGGCCGTGGATATTCTGCTCCCCAACCTGCAGGACAAGAGCGTTATCGGCGTCGGCACCGGCTCCACCGCCAACTGCTTCATTGACGCCCTAGCCAGGCACAAGGGCTTCTTTGACGGCGCCGTCGCCAGCTCCGAGGCCACCGCCCAGCGCCTCAAGGCTCACGGTATCCCCGTCTATGACCTGAACAGCGTTGATAGCCTGGACTACTACGTCGATGGTGCCGATGAAGCCAACCGCCACTTGGAACTGATCAAGGGCGGCGGCGCTGCACTGACCCGCGAGAAAATCGTCGCGGCAGTGGCCAAGACCTTCATTTGCATCGCCGACCAGAGCAAACTGGTCGACACCCTGGGCGCCTTCCCGCTTCCGGTCGAGGTCATCCCAATGGCTCGCAGCCACGTTGCCCGCCAGATCGTCAAACTCGGCGGCGATCCGGTCTACCGTGAAGGCTGCGTGACCGACAACGGCAACGTGATTCTTGACGTTCACAATCTGCTGATCACCGATCCGCGCGGCCTGGAAGAGCAGCTCAACGCGATTGTCGGGGTGGTCTGCAATGGCCTGTTCGCCGCCCGCCCGGCCGACATCCTGCTGCTGGGCACCGCAGACGGCGTACAGACCCTCAAAGCCCCGGCCTGAGCTGGGGTTCGGGTTGCCGCCTAGCGCGGCACGAAGCGGTAAAACAGATTCGGCTCACTGACCAGATAGATGCGCCGCTCGGTATCAATCGCCACGCCTTCGGCCTGCGGTACGGTCGAGGATAGCCCGTGGCGACCGCGGCGCAGCAGCAACAGGCTCAGCGGCTCACCCTCCACATCGTATTCAACCAGCACCCGCGACTCATCACTGAGCAGCAGCAGGTGACCACTGGGCTCGTGCAGACTCACCGAAGACAGATCACTCATGAACAAACGTGGCGAATTGGGTGCCTTGAGCTCGGAGATCTGCACCTCCATCGAGCCCCCTTGCGGCGAATCGACAAAGCCGGTCACCGCCAGTACCCGCAACGGATCGCGCTCCTTGACTACCAGCAAGCGCTGTCCAACATGATCCCAGGACAAGCCTTCAAAGCCCTTGTTGCCGTCACCATCCAGACCGATGGACAGGCTGCCGGCATGCTCAACGCTGATCTGCTCGGCATCGTCGGGAATCTCGACGATCAGCAGCCGCTGGGAGCGCTCCTCGGCCAGCACATAGCGGTTGCCCCCGACATGGGTCAAACCTTCCATATCGCTCACACCCTCGACCCGAACCTGGCGCAGCAGCTGACCCTCCAGGCTCAACTCGACAATCAGCGGCTCGCCGTTCAGCACCGACCATAGCGTGTTGCGCTCGGCGTTGTAGGTCAGCGCCGACAGATCATCGTCGATACCAGCCACCTCCAGCGCCTCGATATCGACCTGATAACGCGCCAGATTCAGCGCCTGCTCGGGCAACGCCTTGCCACTCAGACTCCACGAGTACCACAGCAGGGCGCCCAGTCCGCTGACGTGCAGACTGATGCCGCCGATCAGCAGCACCAGGGCAAGGATAATGGCAAAGGGTTTCATGGCTCGACTCCATAACAGGCCAATAAATGATGGCCGTTGGATGGCAGCCCCCTGGAAAAGTTCAGCTGCAGGTTCAGACTGCCACGACAGCGCGCTGCTCAAGCACACCGGGGATGCTCAGTAGCAACTGGTCGCCGGGGTTGAGTACGCCGACCCCTGCTGGCGTACCGGTGATCACCACATCGCCTGGCTGCAGGGTGAACACTGTAGCGATATGCCGAAGCAAGGCCACGATCGGAGTGATCATCTCGGCACTGCTGCCCTGCTGGCGCAACTGGCCGTTGATCTGCAGCTGCAGGGCAATATTGCCGAGGTCCGGTACCTGTTCGGGGCGCACGAATGGCGATAGCGGGCAGGCGCCGTCGAAAGCCTTGGCCCGCTCCCAGGGGTGAGCCTTGGCCTTGAGCTGGTCCTGCAGCTCACGCAGGGTCAGATCCAGTGCCAGTCCGATGCCGGCAATCGCCGCAAGCGCCTGCTGCTCGCTGACCTCGCCACTCAGGGTCTGGCCGATCAGCAAGGCGATTTCGGTTTCGTAGTGCACCGCACCAAGGCCCTGCGGCAAGCGCAATGGCTGATCCAGGCCGACCACCGCAGTCGCCGGCTTGAGAAACAGCAGCGGCTCGCTCGGCACCGGGTTGTTCAGCTCGCGGGCATGTTCGGCGTAGTTGCGCCCGACACAGACCACCTTGCCCATAGGCAGGTTGGCGAGACTGGCGTCGGAAAAACTGTGTTGGTAAGACATGAAGACTCCACAGCAGAGGTTCGTGGAAACACTGATTGCCCAATGTCCGAGTAGGCGGCATTACCAGCCACCGGTTCCGGACACGCTGTGAATACGTCCCTGTACGCTCGGCGATACCCATCCCTGGGTATCGACGGTCCGGAACCGGTGACTGGCAACACCGCTGCTAGCTTCGTACAGCCATCGGCATGACAGCCTCGGACATGCCGAGGAAGTTCACCAATCAGGCAAAAATCTTGCCCGGATTCATAATACCGTTGGGGTCGAATACTGCCTTGATCGACTTCATCAGCGCGATCTCGGCCGGGCTGCGACTATAGTGCAGGTAGTCGCGCTTGGTCATGCCGACGCCGTGCTCGGCGGAAATTGAGCCGTTGTACTTCTGCACGATCTCGAACACCCACTTGTTCACCGTCGCGCACTTGGCGAAGAACTCATCCTTGCTCATTGACTCCGGCTTGAGAATGTTCAGGTGCAGGTTGCCATCACCGATATGGCCGAACCAGACAATCTCGAAGTCCGGGTAATGCTCGCCGACGATGGCGTCGATATCGTGCAGGAACGCAGGCACTTTGCCGATGGTGACCGAAATATCGTTCTTGTACGGAGTCCAGTGCGAGATCGTCTCGGAGATGAACTCACGCAGTTTCCACAGGTTCTGCAACTGTTGCTCGCTCTGGCTCATGACCCCGTCCAGCACCCAGCCCTGCTCGACACAATGCTCGAAGATCTCCAGCGCCTGATTGGCGATATCCTCGTTCAGCGCCTCGAACTCCAGCAGCGCATAGAACGGGCAGTCGGTCTCGAACGGCGCCGGCACATCACCACGGCCCATGATCTTGGCCATCGCCTTGTCGGAGAAAAACTCGAAGGCGGTCAGATCCAGCTTGCCCTGGAAGGCATGCAACACCGGCATGATCGAATCGAAATCCGGGGTACCCAGCACCATCGCGGTAAGGTTCTTCGGCGCCCGCTCCAGACGCATGGTCGCCTCGACCACAAACCCCAGCGTGCCTTCAGCGCCGATGAACAACTGGCGCAGGTCATAGCCGGTGGCGTTCTTGATCAGATCCTTGTTCAGCTCTAGCAACTCGCCGGTACCGGTCACCACTTTCAGCCCGGCTACCCAGTTGCGGGTCATGCCATAGCGAATGACCTTGATCCCGCCAGCATTGGTGCCGATGTTGCCACCAATATTACTGGAGCCGGCCGAGGCGAAATCGACCGGATAGTACAACCCCTGATCCTCGGCGAACTGCTGCAACTGGGCAGTGACCACGCCTGGCTGACAGACCACGGTACGGTCGAACTCGTTGAACCCAATGATCTTGTTCATGTAATCGAACGACACCACGATCTCGCCATTGGCCGCCACCGCCGCCGCCGACAGCCCGGTCCGACCGCCTGAAGGGACCAGCGCCAGCTTGTGCTCATTGGCAAAACGCACAACGGCCTGAACCTGCTCGATGGTCTTGGGGAACACGATGGCCAGCGGCGCTGGCTCGAAGTGTTTGGTCCAGTCCTTGCCCCAGGCGTCAAGCGACTCGGCGTCGGTACGTACCTTGTCCGGTTCCACCAGGGTCTTCAGGGTGTCGATAATGGCTTGCGGGGTCATCAGCGGCCTCAAACGGAATTCATGCAGCGTCTGAACACAATTCATGTGCAGACAGGCATCAAAAAAGGGAGATTATGCTAGCATACGCGGCTTCCGAAACAGGACACTTCTGTCGGCGAAATGCCGCGTTTGTTCTCTCGGCTTCACTAATCAGCATCGCGGGTAACTGAGACCATGGCTAAAACCTCGCTGGACAAAAGCAAAATCAAGTTTCTGCTCCTCGAGGGCGTACACCAGACTGCCGTCGATACTCTGAAGGCAGCCGGTTACACCAATATCGAGTACCACACCAGTTCGCTGCCGGACGAGCAACTCAAGGAAGCCATTGCCGACGCCCATTTCATCGGCATCCGTTCGCGCACCCAACTGACTGAAGATATCTTCGCCCACGCCCACAAGCTGGTGGCCGTTGGCTGCTTCTGCATCGGTACCAACCAGGTTGACCTGACTGCAGCCATGGTACGCGGTATTGCAGTGTTCAATGCGCCCTACTCCAACACCCGCTCGGTGGCAGAACTGGTGCTGGCCGAAGCCATTCTGCTGCTGCGCGGCATTCCCGAGAAAAACGCCTCCTGCCACCGTGGCGGCTGGATCAAGAGCGCCAATGGCTCGTTCGAAATCCGTGGCAAGAAGCTTGGCATTATCGGTTACGGCTCGATCGGCACCCAGCTGTCAGTACTGGCCGAAGGCCTGGGCATGCAGGTGCTGTTCTATGACGTTGTAACCAAGCTGCCGCTGGGTAACGCCAGTCAGGTTGGCTCGCTGACTGAGCTGCTGAACCAGGCCGACATCGTCTCGCTGCACGTGCCGGAAACCGCCGCCACCAAGTGGATGATCGGCGAAAAGGAAATCCGCGCTATGAAAAAGGGCGGCATTCTGATCAACGCTGCCCGCGGCACCGTGGTCGATATCGACGCTCTGGCTGGCGCCCTGAAGGACAAGCACCTGGCTGGCGCGGCGATCGATGTATTCCCAGTCGAGCCGCGCTCCAACGATGACGAGTTCATCAGCCCGCTGCGTGAGTTCGACAACTGCATTCTGACCCCGCACATTGGTGGCTCGACCATGGAGGCCCAGGCCAACATCGGCCTGGAAGTGGCGGAAAAGCTGGTGCGCTATAGCGACAACGGCACCTCGATCACTTCGGTCAACTTCCCTGAAGTCGCGCTGCCGTCGCACCCGGGCAAACACCGCCTGCTGCACATTCACCAGAACGTGCCGGGCGTGATGAGCGAGATCAACCAGGTGTTCGCCGAAAACGGCATCAACATCTGTGGTCAGTTCCTGCAGACCAACGAGAAGGTCGGCTACGTTGTGATCGACGTCGACGCCGAATACTCCGATCTGGCCCAGGAGAAGCTGCAGCACGTCAAAGGCACCATCCGCTGCCGCGTCCTGTTCTGATCCCGCCGCGCGCCAGCGCGCACCGGCCTTGAGCAACGCCGCCACACCTTCGGGGGTCTGGCGGCGTTTTGCTGTCATCTATTGGAAACCTGGCGCTGATTAAATGACTGCACTGATCATTGCCAAGCGTCAACCATGCCCAGCCAAACCACCCTTGCCGGCCTGCGCAAGGCGGTCGAACCGCTCAGCGCCAGCCTGACTATCAATGATGTCGCCGATCGCCTGCTCGAATCCGGCTACAAGGGCTTTCTATCGCTACCGGTGGTCGATGAGCGCAATCGACCGCTGGGCCTTGTCAGTCGCTACCGGCTGCAGGACATTTTCATGCAACGCTTTGGCCGTGACCTTTGGGGCCGGCATTCAATCCTTGAGGCGACCAATCGGCAGTCACTGATCGTGGACCTGGATACGCCGCTGGACCAGGCGGCACGGATTATTACCGGCCAATTGCAATATCCGATCACGGAAGACTTCATCCTGACCGACGCGCACGGGCGCTATGCCGGCCTTGGCACGGTAATGGACCTGCTACGCGCCATGGAGGTCCGTATCGGCCAGCGCAACCAGGCACTGCGCCGGGCACTGAAGCAGCTCAAGGAGTCCCAAAGTCATCTGGTGCAGTCAGAAAAGATGGCTTCGCTGGGGCAGATGGTCGCCGGGGTCGCCCACGAACTGAACACCCCGCTAGGCTACGTCAAAAACAATGTGCAGCTGCTCGCCAGCCTGGTACAGCCGGTTCTGGAGCTGGCCCAGGCCCAGGCCCAACTGATGCAGGCTCTGGATGCCCCTCAGCGTAACGAGGCGGAACTGGCGCAACTGTTCGAGCAGACCCGCCAGGCCGCCGAACTGGCCGCCCCCGAACAATTGGCCGACGATCTGAACCCTCTGTTGGAAGACACCCTTTTCGGACTTGCTCAGATCGCCGAGCTGGCGGTCAGCCTCAAGGACTTCGCTCGCCTGGACCGGGCCATGAGTGAAGCCGTCGATATCAACGACTGCGTACGCAGCGCCCTGCTGATTGCTCGCAATGCAATCAAGGACAAGGCTGAGGTCATCACCCGGCTCGGCGAACTGCCCCCGATCACCTGCACTCCCTCGCAGATCAACCAGGTCTTGCTAAACCTGCTCACCAATGCAGCACAGGCCATGGACCACCCTGGACAGATCCTGATTCGCAGCTGGACCGAACACGACCGGGTCTACCTGTCAATTCAGGACAACGGCAAGGGCATCCCCAAAGAGCTGCAAAACCGCATTTTCGACCCATTCTTCACCACCAAGAGTGTTGGCCAAGGTACCGGTCTGGGGCTGTCGATCAGCTATCAGATCATTCGTGACCATGCCGGCCAGATCCGCTTTGTGTCCGAGCCGGGGCGTGGCACCCGGTTCGTCATCAGCCTACCCCTGACCCAGCCACAGGTCCTGCAACGGAGTGCCTGAGATGACCGAACCGATCCGGATCCTGTTCGTCGACGATGAGGAACGCATCCTGCGCAGCCTGGCCCTGCAATTTCGCCGCCAGTTCGAGGTGATCACCGAATCCAACCCGGTGCGGGTCCTGCAACGACTGCAGCATGAGCCGGTGGACATCATCGTCAGCGACCAGCGCATGCCGCAAATGAGCGGCAGCCAACTGCTGGCTCAAGTGCAGGAACGCCATCCCCAGACCCTGCGCATCCTGCTGACCGGCTATTCGGATCTGCAAGCGGCAGTCGAAGCGCTCAACAGCGGCGGCATCTTTCGCTACCTGACCAAACCCTGGGATCCACAGGGTATGGCTGAAACCCTGCAACAAGCCGCACAACTGATCCATGAACGCCGCGCCAGCGCCTTTCTGGATGAACAACGCAGCAATGTGCCGAACACTCGCCAACCAGCCCTGTTGCTGCTTGATACCGACCCCCAGACTCAGAGCCAGACCGTCGAACTGTGCCAGGCCTGTGGTATCCAGTTGCATCAGGCCCACAGCCTGAGCGAGGCACTGCAAACACTCAATGACCAGCCGCTGGACATTCTGGTCAGTGACATTCAGCTTGACGGCGAAGACCTGC
This sequence comes from Pseudomonas jilinensis, assembly GCF_003586265.1. Taxonomy (NCBI): domain Bacteria; kingdom Pseudomonadati; phylum Pseudomonadota; class Gammaproteobacteria; order Pseudomonadales; family Pseudomonadaceae; genus Pseudomonas; species Pseudomonas jilinensis. Next base: position 143,827 of record NZ_QJSA01000003.1, read on the forward strand.
GGCCGCTGCTGATGAGTCTGGCCCAGGCTCATCCCCGGCTATTGAGCATCATCGTCACGCCATTCCAGGACACCCAGGTACTGCTCAAGCTGATAAATCAGGCGCAGATCTTCCGTTATCTGCCCAAGCCACTGCGGCGCGGGATGTTCGAGCGCGCCATCCGCACGGCAGCGGATCAGGCCAGAAGCTGGCAACGACAGCCGCTACGGGCGCTGGACCGGGCTGCGGAAACGCCCAAGCTGGCTGAGGAACAAAGTCGAGTAGGCAGCCTGCTGAGCCGTCTGAGCAAACTGCGCCAGCGCCTGAGCGCCTGAGCGCCTGAGCGCCTGAGCGCCTGCACCTCAATCGTCGGCTTGCTGCAGCAGCGCCGCCAGAGCCTCGAGCTGATCTTCGTTGAATACCCGAACCCCGGCCTGGCGCAGAGCTGCGGCGGTTACCCCTTCGCCCTTGACCTTGCGTCCGGAAAAGCTGCCGTCATAGTTTTCATGATTGCCGCAGGATGGGCTGCGGGCCTTGAGCACCGCATAGCGGATACCCTCGGCCGCGACCAGTTGCAGCGCAAGCCCGGCACCGCGCACGAATGCCGCGGTAACATCGCTGCCATCGATGGTGCGCACCGGGACCCTTCCGGCCAGAACCTCAGCGCCCTGGCCGCCGGGAATCTCCGCCGCTGGCCGCGGCGTCGGCAAACCGCCTGCCACTTCCGGACACAAGGCCACTACCCGCCCTTCGGCCTGCCAGCGCTGCAACCAGCCAAATGGGCCATGGGCCCCACCGTCATAGCGCACTGGATGACCCAGCAGGCAACGACTGACCAGAATCTTTTCCATGCTTACCCCAGTGCAATACTCCCTGCCTGACAGCCTATGCCAAACAGCTTTCTAGCGTAACAGCGGATTATCCGGCCGGCGGCGGAACCAGCCGGTCAGGCTGGCCCGCTCACGCTTGGCCGGCAAGACCTCGTGCAGAATACGATCACTGAGAAACACCACGACAGTGCCGGCACGCGGCGCCACGTCCCGCGCACCTTCATCCAGATGCAGGCGCAGCTCGCCGCCGTCGCCCGGCTGCCAGTTACGATTCAGGTAGGTCACTACCGAGACACTGCGCAGCGGACTGTCCTGAAACCGGTCCAGATGCTTGCGGTAGCCGGCGCCCGGCGGGTATAGCGCGAAGTGGGTTTCGAAGGTATCCAGACCAAGAAACAGACTGCGGTTGAGTACTGCACGCAGGCTGCCCATCAACCCGAGAAAGTCCTCACTGGCCGGATGCGGCGGACAATCGTCAAGCCAGCGCGTGTAGTCGCCACGAATTTCCGGCACCACCTGCCCCTCGGCACCACGCCCGATGGCGGCGGGACTGAGATCATCGCTGCGCCATAGCTGGCGGCACAATTGCTCCAGGCTGGCGGTCAGTTCCACCGGCAACAGTTGCTCCTGCACCGACCAGCCGCGCACGGCCAGGTCTTCAGCCACAGCAGTAAAACCGTCAGTCAGAACGGCGGGGAACTCGGACATGATCCATACACTCAAACAGGAACCTGCGGTACAGACCAGGGGGGCAGGTCTGCGGTACGACCCAGAACGGGCCGAAAGCATTGTACTCGCTTGCCCACACTCGACAAAAGGCCCGTCACCCCTGACACTCGCCGCCCGACCAACGACCGGAGACTACCCATTATCATGCACTCGCGCCTGTTCCACCGTTTTTGCGCCCCACTCCTGAGCAGCGCCCTGCTGCTGGTCAGCCTGAACCTGCAGGCCAACACTGCCGAACTGTATCAGGTCTCCGGCATGCACCAGCATCAGGAGCACTTTCAACAGGCCCTGCAAAAGGCTCAGCAGCGCTATGCCAACCAGTTGCCTGCCAACGTCTACCAGACCCTGGTCCGGCAAAGCAATCAGCGTTTCGAACCGAACGCCATGCATGATCGCGCCCAAGGTCGCCTAGCGGTCAGCCTGGACCCCAATACCCACCAGCAGGCCCTGGGCTTCTACCAGAGCACCCTGGGACGCAAGGTTGTACAACTGGAAACCAGCGCTACAGCACCAACCAATGTCGCAGCGATGCAAGCCGGCCTGCCACCGCAAACTCTGAGCCCCGAGCGCCAGGCGCTGCTTGGCCGGCTGGGTAACAGCCTGCCAGCACTGGACCTGGGAGTGGAAGTATCAATGGCACTGGCAAACCTGGCGACCCAGAGCGCCAATGACTTTCTCGGCGGCCTGATGCAGATCCCCGACGGGCTGGTCAACAGTCGCCGCGAGAATCTGCGCAGCCAGATGCAACCCAATCTCGGCGAAACTCTGGCCTACGTCTACCGTGATCTGAGTGATGCCGAACTGGGGCAATACGCCAGTTGGAGCGAATCAAATGCCGGCCGTCAGTTCTATCGGGCCGTAGAAGCGGCTGTACGTGATGCACTGAACCCCTGAGCAACCCTGGCCAGCCCGGCTGACTGGGCAACTTGTCAGGGCGTCAGCCCTAGCTTCTGTTCCAGCCAGCCCAGGTACTGCTTGCGATAGGATTCACGCTCATTGGCAAGATGGTGGCGCGCCTTGGGCAGATAGAACAGCTCCGGGGTACGGAACTTGCTCTCCAGGACCCGAATATTGTGTTGCCAGTCGACCGTGCCATCAGCCTGACCCTGAACGATCAACGGCGAATGCTCGGTCGGCAGCGCAGTCTCGATACGCGGGATCCACTTCTCCAGCGCCTGCACCCAGGCCACCGGCAGCACCAGCGGCTGCAGCGGATCGTTCTCGCGAATGAAGGTAAGAAAGTCCTGATCGTTGGAGTTTTCGGTGAATTTGCGCCCAAGACGCTGCACAAAGCCGCCAAACAGCCGCAACCCCATCTGCGACACCACCCACTGACGCGGGCGTACTAGCGGCGCCATAAGCACCGACTGCCCCAATTGTTCCGGTAAAGGGCCATGCAACAACCGATCAATCAGGATCGCCCCACCGGTACTCTGCCCAAGCAAGTGCCAGGGCGCCGGCAACTGCCACAGCGCCGCCTGTTCCAGCAGAGCATCCAGGGCCCGCTGGTAGCTTAGGAAGCAGTCGATACTGGCCCGCTCGCCACTGGACAGCCCGTGGCCGGGCAGATCCAGCGCCAGCACCGCCAGGTCATGTCGCAGGGCCCAACGGATCAGGTGCTTGTACAACCCCATGTGGTCATAATAACCATGCAGGATCAACAGGCTGCCGCGTGGCTTGCTCGGCTTCCAGACCTGCATGGCCAGATCGAAGCCATCGATCCGTACCAGCCCCAGGTGCTGACTGGCCACCGGAGTGAAATCAATGCCGTAGTAACCGGCATAGCGCAGCGCCGTCTCGTCAAGCGGACGGGCCGGTTCGAAGTCCGGTAACTGGGTGACCAGGCGGTCAATGAATTCGTTATTCATGCATCTCCAAACTGGGCGCCTTGGCTGTCACCGCGAAAACCGCAGGATTGAGCCATGCAGGCACAGAATTCCACGCTTCACGCATGATTTGCAACCAATCATCGTGTAACATGCTGCGTCTCTAAAAACTACGTCCGGTTGCAGTAGCCTCCGGGACTTGTCTTCACAGTGAGGGTTTTCCATGACTCAACGCGTCCAAGTCGGCAGCTTGCAGGTTGCCAAGGTGCTTCACGACTTCATCAACGAGCGAGCCATTCCTGGCAGCGGTGTAGACGCTCAGACCTTCTGGACTGGTTTCGAAGCGCTGATCAACGACCTGGCACCGAAGAACAAGGCCCTGCTGGCCAAGCGTGACGAACTGCAAGCCCAGATCGACGCCTGGCATCAGGCCCGCGCCGGTCAGGCGCACAACCACGCCGAATACAAGGCATTCCTGCAGGAAATCGGTTACCTGCTGCCGGAACCGGCCGACTTCCAGGCCACTACCCAGAATGTCGACGAAGAAATCGCCACTCTGGCCGGCCCGCAGTTAGTAGTACCGGTTATGAACGCGCGCTTCGCCCTGAACGCTGCCAATGCCCGCTGGGGCTCGCTGTACGATGCACTGTACGGTACCGACGCCATTTCCGAAGACGGCGGCGCCACCAAAGGTCCGGGTTACAACGAAATTCGCGGCGCCAAAGTCATTGCCTTCGCCCGCGCCTTCCTCGATGAGGCAGCGCCGCTGGCAAAAGGTTCCCATGTTGATGCTACTGCCTACGTGATTCAGGATGCCAAACTGCTGATCAGCCTCAAGGATGGCAGCCAGACCGGCCTGCAGGAACCCGGCAAGCTGGTCGGCTACGTCGGCAACCCGGCCGAGCCGCAGGGCGTGCTGCTGAAGAACAACGGCCTGCACTTCGAAATCCAGATCGACCCGAGCAGCCCGATCGGCCAGACCGATGCTGCCGGTGTCAAAGACGTCCTGATGGAATCGGCGCTGACCACCATCATGGACTGTGAAGATTCAGTTGCCGCGGTCGATGCCGACGACAAGACCGTGGTCTACAGCAACTGGCTGGGCCTGATGAAGGGTGATCTGGCGGAAAGCGTCAGCAAGGGTGGCAGCACCTTTACCCGGACCATGAACCCGGATCGCGAATACACCGCGATCGACGGTTCGACCCTGACCCTGCACGGTCGCTCCATGCTGTTTGTACGTAACGTCGGCCATCTGATGACCAACGAAGCGATCCTCGATAAGGACGGCAACGAAGTGCCCGAAGGCATCATGGACGGCGCGGTGACCAGCCTGATCGCCCTGCACAACCTCAATGGCAACACCAGCCGCCGCAACACCCGCTGCGGCTCGGTGTACATCGTCAAGCCGAAGATGCACGGTCCGGAAGAAGTCGCCTTCACCAACGAACTGTTCGGCCGCGTCGAGGACATGCTGGGCATGGCCCGCAACACCCTCAAGGTCGGCATCATGGATGAGGAGCGTCGCACTACCGTCAACCTGAAGGCCTGTATCAAGGCCGCCAGCGAGCGCGTAGTGTTCATCAACACCGGTTTCCTTGACCGTACCGGTGACGAAATCCACACCTCGATGGAAGCCGGCGCCTTCATTCGCAAGGGCGATATCAAGGGCGCCAAGTGGATCGGTGCCTACGAGAACAACAACGTCGACATCGGTCTGGCCACCGGACTCAAGGGCCGCGCCCAGATCGGCAAGGGCATGTGGGCCATGCCGGATCTGATGGCCGCCATGCTTGAGCAGAAGATCGGTCACCCGCTGGCTGGCGCCAACACTGCCTGGGTTCCGTCCCCGACTGCCGCCACCCTGCACGCCCTGCACTACCACAAGGTCAATGTCGCCGAGCGCCAGGCCGAGCTGGCCAAGCGCGCCCCGGCCTCGGTTGACGATATCCTGAGCATCCCGCTGGCCGAGAACACCAACTGGTCAGCTGAGGAAATCCAGCAGGAGCTGGACAACAACGCCCAGGGCATCCTCGGCTACGTGGTGCGCTGGATCGATCAGGGCGTTGGCTGCTCCAAAGTGCCGGACATCAACGATGTGGGCCTGATGGAAGACCGCGCCACCCTGCGCATCTCCAGCCAGCACATCGCCAACTGGCTGCGTCACGGTATTTGCAGCGAAGAACAGGTGATGGAAACCATGAAGCGCATGGCCTCGGTGGTGGACCGCCAGAATGCCAGCGATCCGGCCTACAAGCCAATGGCGCCGAACTTCGACGACAGCGTCGCCTTCCAGGCAGCCATCGAGCTGTGCCTCGAGGGCTGCAAGCAGCCCAACGGCTACACCGAGCCGGTCCTGCATCGCCGTCGCCGTGAGTTCAAGGCCAAGTTCGGTCTGTAACCGCTGAGTGACCCCGAACCCCCGCCCTGGCGGGGGTTCTTTTTGCCCGCTAACTTCCCATCAGCCGCTGCTGCTCACTCTCATGCTCAAGCAGCCAGTGCTTGCGCCACAACCCACCACCGTATCCGGTCAACGCCCCGTTGGCCCCGATGACACGATGACAGGGCACAACCAGTGCAACCGGATTGGCGCCATTGGCCATGCCGACCGCCCGGCTGGCGCCAGGCTGGCCAATCAGCCGCGCCAAATCGGCGTAGCTACACGTACGCCCAGGCGCAATGGTACGCAGCGCCTGCCACACCCGTTGCTGAAAAGGCGTGCCGCCGGTGGCCACCACAATGTCATCGAGCGCCTCCAACTCGCCGGCAAAATAGGCGCGCAAGGCCTGCTTCACGTGGTCTGGCGCAGGTCCCGGGTCAAGCCGGTAAACCCGGTAGTGCAGACGCAACAGACGCTCCATCCGCTCACGGTAGTCTTCAAAATCCAGCGCCCGCAGTTGTCCCTGGTCATCGCAGACCAGTTGCAGCTCACCCAGCGCGGAGTCAAAACGCTCAAGCCACAGTTGCATGTCGATCATCCTCGGTTAGGGGCAGTGCGTTGCCTTCGGCGTCAGCCTGCCACAAATGCATCAATGCGTAGGCCCGCCACGGGCGCCAGGCCTCAGCCCGGGCCAACACCTGACGCACCCCGGGACGTTTCCCGGACTGACCAAGCGCCCGCTGCAAAGCGACATCAGAGGCCGGAATGGCATCGGTCTCCTGCAGGGCCCGTATAGCAATATACTGGGCAGTCCAGTCGCCAATTCCCGGTATCGCCCTCCAGCGCTCAAGGGTGCTCTCCAAATCCGCCTGACGGGCAAACCATTCGGGCTCGCGGACAAAAGCCTCAGCCAAATGCAGCAATGTCGCCAGTCGTGCGCCGGGCATGCCCAAGCCGTTCAGTGCCGGCGCTACGAAAGCCGCCGGCTCAGGAAAAAACCGCGTTATCCCGGGCCGACGCAAAGCCTCCGGCACCGGCTCGGCCAACCTTTCGACCAGATTCTGGGCGAGCCTGACGCCAGCCCCAACCGTAACCTGTTGGCCCAGCACTGCACGCACCGCGACCTCGAAAGGCTCCCAACCGCCAGGCAAACGCAATCCCGGACGCTTGTCGAGCAGCCCTGCCAAGCCCGGATCAGCCGCCAGGGTCTGACGAATCACCTGCGGATCGGCCTTGAGGTCAAACAAACAGCGCAGACGGTCAATCACCTGCGGCAGCACCTGCAGCCCAGACACACAGATATGTGCCCGCAAGGCGTGAGCCCCAGGCTCCTGCCTGACCCGGACCCAGCCATATTCGCGGCCAACCCTGATGCTGCGCTGATAGCTGTCCGCATCCACCAGCTCAACCCCTAGCAACGCCCGCTGACGCAAAAAAGCCAGCATGGCCTCCCAATCATAGGGGGGACGGTAAGCCAGCAACAGCGACAACTCGGACCACTGCCCGAACTCCTCGACCTGTTGCCGCAAGCTCCCGGGTGGGCGCATATACAAGCGCTGGAAGGTCTCATTGAAACGCCGCACGCTGCCAAAACCACTGGCCATGGCCACCGATGTCATCGGCAGACGGGTTTGGTGGATCAGTTGCTTGGCCAGCAACACCCGCCGGGTCTGTGCCACGGCGACCGGAGATGCGCCCAGATGACGCATGAACAGCCGGCGCAGATGTCGACTGCCCAACCCCAGCCGCTCAGCCAATGCCTCAACGCTGGCTTCATCCAAGGCTCCTGCTTCGATCAGGGCAAGCGCTCGGGATACTACCGCCGAGGTACCGGCCCAGGCCGCCGATGACGGCGAGCTTTCCGGGCGGCAACGCAGACAGGGGCGAAACCCCGCCTCCTGCGCCGCCGCCGCACTGGTGACGAACAGGCAATTTTCCAGCCGCGGCGTGCGGGCCGGGCAAATCGGTCGGCAGTACACCCCGGTACTTTTCACACAGGTGAAGAAGCGTCCGTCATAACGGACATCCCGGGCCTGGACCGCCTGATAACAGGTTGCTGGAGAGAGTTTCATGCCCTCATTCTAGCCAGCCCAACGCCCCCTGCTAGCGGTTTTCGGACCTGCAGCTTGGAATCCGGATCAGTCGAACCTGCGGCCTTTGGTCTAGGCTAACGCCAAAAGCCGTGTCAGGAGCCTGCGATGAAATACATCTTCGAAGTACACATCAAACCAGGCTGTCGCGCCGAGGACTACGCCCAGGCCTGGGTGCGCGCCAGCGAATTGATTCAGCAGGCACCCGGCGCCCTGGGGACAGAATTGCACCGCAAGCTAGGCGACCCCGGCACACTGATCGCCATCGCCCACTGGGACAGCAAAGCCAGCCGCGATGCCATGGAGTCGCAGCACAATCCTCAGGTCGCAGCGATCATTCGTGAAGCGGCCAGGTTCTGTGAAATTCGCCTGATTGGCGAGTTCGAGGAGCCTGAGTGGGTGGTCCATCCCCAACCACCGACATAACTGATACTCTTGCTCGCAAACCAAAGTTCAGGGATCGAAAGGACGCAATGACGAACATTCAGACCGCCGTCGAATGCTTGTATCGCTGGGAAATGTTCAGCCCACCCGAACAGCAACCCAGCATCAAAACTGGTTAACACCATGACCAGTTGTCATGCATCACCGCTATACCGGTGGCTGTACTTCTGCTGCCTGACGGCGCTCCTGAGTTTCTCCGGACCGGTTTTTTCAGACCACGAGCAGTCTCTCACCCTGCGCCTGGCCGGCACACCAGAGTCGTTCGGCTACACCGCGGCCATACTTTCCCACGCACTGCGGGCCCAAGGGGTTGTTACTGACATCCACAGAGCAGCCGGCAATCTGCCGATGACCCGCCTGGAGTACATGCTGGAAAACGGCACCTTGAGCGCCGCCATTCTGGGTCGTACTGAAGAACGTGATCGGCGCTTGCTGCCCATCGCCATAGGCATGACCGACAACCTGGTCAATCAGCGCATCCTGTTTATCCCGCAGGGCACCCAGGCTACTTACGATAACGTTCACAGCCTGGAAGACTTCGTTCGGCTGAACAAGGTAGCCGGGATGGGCCAAGCCTGGGCTGATCGTCTGATCTGGGAAGCCAACGGCCTGGCCGTGCAGCCCTTGGACGGCGACTGGCGCCGCCTGTACCGCATGGTGGCTTCGCAGGCGCGGGGCATCGACTATCTTCCCCGTGCCGCCTACGAAATCGCCGCCGAATGGCCAAGCCACCCGGACCTGGCCGTTGAACAGCATCTGGTCCTGGTGTATGAACAGGATCATATTCTCTACGTCTCGCCAGCAGAGCCTGAGCTGCACCAACTACTACTTAAAGCCTTGAACGAAGCTGCCCGGAGCGGACTCATCCGACGCCTGGCCCGCGAGCACTACGCCGAAGTCTTCGAGCCGCCGGTCAACCTAGGCGAGCGTCGCGCCATTGTGCTGATAGCGCCCGAACGGGAGCATCCTGTCATTCCCTGACATCGTTTTTCACCGCATCCAACCAAGCCTCGTCCAGCCGACACAAATCAACCTCCAGCCCCTGCGTTTCCATCCGTTCCCGGTGCTGATCCATTTCCCGCACCATCTGGCTCAGACCTTCAGTATTACCTTCCAGGCGGTGCATCTCCTCCAACCCCAGATGGTAGAAACGCAACAGCTTCATAGCCTGCGGATTGTCCCGTTCCACCCCAGCCTTGAGCAGATGCATAGCGTTGGTAATACGCATCAGGTTGCGCTTGAGGCGCCAGCCATATACAGCGGCCGCCATCCAGGGTTGCCGGCATAGGTAGCCACGCACCAGTATGACCGTCAGTGCCAGCCCGGCCAGGATGCCGGCCAGGTTCCAGCGAAAATTGTTACCACCCGGCTCGCCGAACAACTGAACCGACAGGCTGGCCAGCAGCATCGCCAGCGTGGCGAATATCACAATCAGAATCAGGCTGCTGCGCCGCGTCTGCTGACGGTAGTTTTCCGGATCTAACCGCTGAATCTCAAACATACTGACAACTCCCCAAAAGCTCGGCGGCCATTATGGCCCGACACCCTACGACATGCACCCCGGCGCCTTCCTCATCAGCGGCCCACGACCAGCCGCCTATACTGTTGGGATAGACCGTCCCGAGGTGCTCGCCATGGTTTCCAAGCAGCAGATTCTCGACCAGGCGCTGACGCAGGCCAACCAGTGCGGCTGGGAAAAGCTGACGCTCAACGACATCGCCCAGGCTCTGGCCATTCCCCTGGCCGAGATCTATCAGCACTTCCCGCAAAAGGACGATCTGGTCGAAGCCTGGTTCGACCGTGCCGACCAGACGCTGCTGGCCAAGGTGCCCAACCCGGAATGGGCGGCACTGCCGGCCATGGAGCGGATCGAGCAGGTAATACTCTGTTGGCTGGATGCGATGGCAGGCTACCGGGAACTGACTGGTCAGATGCTGCTGTACAAGCTGGAGCCCGGGCACATTCATTTGCAGGCAGCGGGCGTGCTGAGAATCAGCCGGACTGTGCAATGGTTCCGTGAAGCGGCGGCGCTGGAGGCCAGTCATGCCCACCGCATTGGCCAGGAAATTGCCTTGAGTACGCTGTTCATTGCTACTTTCATTCACTGGCTACGCGACGACTCCTGCGATCAGCAGGACACCCGCGATTTTCTGCATCGCAAACTGCTCGCCGGGAGCGGCTTTGGGCTCTGGCTGTAGTGGATACCCTGACCCATGCGGTGATCGGAGCACTGGGCGCACGCACGCTCATCGCACAGCGCCTGCCACGACGCTGGAGCCTGGCCGCAGGCGCCCTGGGTGGTTTTTTCCCAGACATCGATTACTTATGGTTTTTGCTTGATCCGCTACAGTTTCACGCCTACTGGCACCGCAGCTTTACCCACTCGCTACTCATGCTGCCGCTCTGGGCCTTGCTGCTCAGCGTGACACTGTATCTGTTGGGAGGCCGCAAGCAGAACGGATGGCTGCTGTATCTGGGTTGCGCTCTGGGACTGGGGCTGCATATCGCTGCCGACCTGATCACCGCCTGGGATCTGCAACTCTTCTGGCCATTGAGCGATTGGCGCACCTCGCTGGCCTGGATCTTTGTTATCGATCCCTGGTTTTCCGCCCTGGCCCTGACCGCACTGCTACTGTGCTGGCGCTGGCCACATGCCGGCTGGCTGGGCGCCGCCCCGTTGGTGCTGTGGCTTATCTGGAGCATACAGTACAAGCAGCAGGCGCTGGAGCTGGCCCAGGCATTCGCTCAGCAGCAGGCAGAGGCCGCTCAAGTCAGCGTCTGGCCTCAGCCATTCTCGCCACGCAACTGGAAACTGCTGGTCAGCGGTACACACGGCCACTGGCAGGCGCATCTCAGACTCGGTGACAGCAGGTCGCGCCTGGCCGACTACTGGCCCCACCCCTGGCTGCGCTCCACAGCCCAGGCCTACCAGCCTCACTCTGCCCTGATCTGGCAATTCCACCCGCGCTTTGACAGCCCGCAAGGGGATGGCGAAACTGCCCTTCAGCTCTGGCACAGCGAGATGCTGCAGGATGTTCGGCAGTTCTTCAGCGCGCCAGCTCGCTACCACCAGCCCGACAGCAGTGCAAACCATTGCCTGTGGTTCACCGACCTGATCTATAGCCTACCCACCCAGCGTCCGCCGTTCATCTATGGCGCCTGCCGCTCCCCATCAAGCGTCTGGCAGTTGTCCCGCCAACCAGTTACTGCCACCAGCGCAGAATAGCCCGCCTTAATATTGAATGAACATTCGTTTTTTATTGACGTGAAAACCCCGCCGCGGATAACCTATTTGGGCTATATAGAAAAATTGCCTCACAGCAATACACTCATGCCATATGATTCAGGCGGCTCATGGCCGTTCGATCAGCACAAACTCTAAAAACAATGAGGTCATGCATGAAAACGTTCCCCCAGCCCGCCGTCATTCGACGTTACTGGGCTTTCCCCCTGCTGGGTCTGACGGCCGTCATCGGTAGCGGCTGCCTTTCCAGCTCGGGTTCCAGCAACCGCAGCGCCACCGTCCATCAGGGCGTATTCATCGACAGTCCGGTAACCGGTCTGAGCTATGAAACCGCTACTCAGAACGGAACAACCGACGAGCAGGGCAACTTCCGCTATCAGAGCGGGGAAACCGTTCGTTTCAGCATTGGCGGAATCGACCTGGGCACCGCTCCGGGTCAGGCGGTTCTGACACCACTGGAGCTGGTCGAAGATGCTGCGGACAGCTCTGATCCTGCGGTACTCAACCTGTCCCGATTCCTGCAGAGCCTGGATGCCGATGGCAACCTCAGCAACGGTATCCAGCTCAGTACAGCACTGATTGAGGTCATCGAGGCTTACGCAGAAAGCACTCCCGGCTTTCACCTGGACTTCGCCGACACCGCCGCCTTCGAAACGCTGATGAGCGCCAACGACGGGCTGCTGGCCCAACTCAACGATGCCGCCGTTTTCGCCGAGAACGCACAAGGTAAAAACCGGGGACTGCGCTCGGCAAATCAGGCCTGGCAACACCTCCAGGACTCGCTGGCTGTGCAGAACGGTGATCTGACTCTGGACAAACGCCCGATCCTGTTCGTCCATGGTGGTGCTGGCTCTGCCTCGCAGTTCGAATCACAGGCACAACGCTTCATCGCCAACGGCTATCCACGCAGCTATCTGGCAACCTACGAGTACAACACCAGCCCGCCGGACTTCGTCCAGACCACGGTTCAGCTCGACGCCGCCATTGATGCCCTGCTGCTCAGCACCGGTGCCGATCAGGTCAACCTGATGGGCCATTCAATGGGTACCGAAGTCAGCCGTATCTACCTCAGCGATCCGGAGCGCGCCGCCAAGGTGCACCGCTATGTCAACCTGGATGGTCGTGAAGGCGACAGCCCGCCCGGAGGTGTTCCGACCCTGGTACTCTGGGGACAGTATGTCGATCGTGAAGTGGTCGGTGCCGAAAACGTCTACCCCAGTGTGGAGGACCCGGTCGGTCATATCGAGGTGGCCACAGCAGCCGACTCCTTCGCCCGGATGTATCGGTTCTTCAATGCTGACAACGCCCCAGCGACAACACGGATTCCCGAAGCTGACGGTGATCATGTATGGATTTCCGGACGGGCCAACATCTTCCCGGCCAATGTCGGAGCAGTAGGTACCGTGCTGGAAATCAGCGAGGTCGACCCCGCCACCGGACGCCCCCTGGGCAGTCAGCCTGATCACAGCCAGCCGATCAGCGAGGATGGTCACTGGGGCCCTATGCGGATCAACAAGGGTGGCAGCTATGAATTCGTACTGCGTCGCCCCGGAGTCGCCAATGCTGACCACTACTTCTACCGCGAGCCTTACCTGCAGGATAACCACCAGATTCGGCTGAACACCTCAGCGCCAGGAACCGGAGTCGGCGCTCTGCTGCACCGCAGCCCGAACCACACCAACCTGAGCATCAGTCGTGACATGGAACTCTGGGGGGATCAGGGTGAGCGCAACGATGTGCTGCGAGTCAATGGCACCAACGTGATCACTGCCCAGACCGGACCGCTGCTCCAGCGCCTGAGTAACATCTTCCTGCATGACCGCAACAGCGATGGCGTAAGCAACCTGGGCTTTGCCGACCCGGTCTTCCACGCCATTCCGTTCATGTCTGGTCTGGACCTGTTCCTGCCGGCGGCGGCCGAGCCGGATGATGTAATCGCCATTGAGTTGATCTCACGCCGGGGTACCGGCAGTCAACAGCAGATCAACGTACCTAACTGGCCTTCCAGCCAGGTGCGCTCGGTGTCGGTGCACTTCCGCGACTACCACGACTGAGCTACTCCCTCCCGACCCGGCCTATACTTCAGACATGGCCGGAGTCGGGAGGTACCACATGCTATCCACCCCAGGCCCCTTGACCGTGTTCTACGACGGTGCCTGCCCGCGCTGCGTGGGCGACCGCCGACGCTATGAATGGCTGGCCGGCAAAACCGGCAAGGACGTGCTCTGGCTGGATATCACTGGCCGGGATGAAGAGTTGCGCAGCCTCGGCATCAACCCACGCCAGGCCTTGTTGGAGCTGCATGTGCGCGATGGCTGTGGCCACATACACCGGGAACTGGATGCCTATATCGTGCTGATGTCACGAGTACGCACGCTGCGACCACTGGCCTGGCTGATCGCGCTGCCGGGACTGCGGCCACTGCTGTCATGGGCCTATCGGCGCTGGGTAGCGCGGCGGTTGGAGCGGAGCGGCCGGCTCTGAGAAACCTTTTACCCAAGGCTCATGGGCCGGCCGCTACCGACCTCAAAACTCAGCGTTGTGGTAAACGTTCTGCACGTCGTCCAGGTCGTTGAGCATATCGAGGAACTTGTCGAACATTGCCAGATCATCACCTTCAATTTTGGTGCTGGTCTGCGGCAGGAACTGAATTTCATCAACAATGAAATCGATATCGCCCAAGGCCTCGGTCAATGCCTGCTTGGCCTTGGCGTACTCGGTATTGGGAGTAAAGACGGTAATCTGCCCGCCTTCATTCTCGATGTCGGTCACATCGACATCCGCCATCATCAGCGCTTCCAGTACCGCCTCTTCGTCATCGGCCTTGAAGGCGAAAATCGCGCAATGATCGAACATGTGGCTGACACTGCCCGAAGTACCCAGTTTGCACTTGGTCTTGGTAAAGCAGTGACGTACATCGGCAATGGTTCGGTTGGGGTTGTCGGTCAGGCAGTCGACGATGACCATGCAGTTGCCCGGTCCAAACCCTTCATAACGAGCCAGTGCGAAGTCCTCGCCGCCGGCGCCCTTGGCCTTGTCGATGGCCTTGTCGATCACATGCGCTGGCACCTGATCCTTCTTGGCCCGCTCGATCAGGCCTCGCAGGGTCAGGTTGCCAGCCGGGTCGATGCCGCCGGACTTGGCGCTGACATAGATCTCGCGAGCGTATTTGCTGTAAAGCTTGGTTTTCATGTCGGCCGTTTTGGCCATGGATTCTTTGCGGTTCTGATAGGCGCGGCCCATGGGTGCTCTTCCGTATGGTCGTTCGGCAAAGCGTCGATTTTACGCCCTGAGTCAGAAAATGTTGATGTTTTTATCAACCTGACAGGACCAAAGTGCCGAACGATCCCCACCTTGGTGCTAGCGACCCACCTGCCTGCCCCTGCTAGGCTGATTCCACTCTGCCCTTGCTCGCGGGAGCCCACTATGTCGCGTCGCCTGTATTTACTGCTGGTTCTCTGCGGTGCCCTTATGGGCCCGTCACCCGTAATCGCCGAAGATGATCAGGCGCGGGTTGGGCGTGAAATGATTCAGGCGCTCGAAGCCTACGCCGTCTATAAAATGGGCGACTACGAACTGGCCTACAGCCGCTACCTGGCGCTGGCCGAAGCCGGCAACCGGCAGGGCATGCTCAATGTCGCCAACATGCACGCGCTGGGCCAGGGCGTGCCCATGGATCATGCTCTGGCCTTCCAGTGGTATCTGCGCGCTGCCGAAGCTGGTGACCCAATCGCTCAGTATGAGGTGGGTAAAGCCTATGACCTGGGTCAGGGTGTCGAAGAAGACCTGAGCTTGGCTCAACACTGGTATGAACGGGCCGCCGAAGGCAACAACCCAGATGCCTTGTGGGAGCTGGGCAAGCGTGACTATGACCACGAGCGACTGGAAACCGGGCTGGCGCTGATTCGCCGGGCCGCCGAGGCTGGCCAGCCGACCGCCCGGTTGTTTCTGCATCAGTTGGAAGCAGAGGCCTCACACGGACCGTAACGATAGCGGCGTAGGCCGGCAGCCAGCAGCAACAAGGCAAGCCCCGCCAGCAAAAAACTCTCCGTCAGCCAAGGATAACGGCTGAACAGGCTCCCACCACTGACGGGTGAAAACGGCAGATCGACCAACAACTCCGCCCGGGTGAATGCTTCGGTGCCGGCCACTACCCGCCCCTGTGGCGATGCCGCGACCGAAGGGCCGTTATTGATCAGGTGCACCATAGGCACACGGTTTTCCACCGCCCGCACAATCGACATGGCGCGGTGCTGGAAAGGTTGATTAGTTTCGCCAAACCAGTTGTCCTGTGAGACGAACAACAGTAGTTTGCCGGCGCTATCGGCCCCCACCGCCTGGGCATTAAAACGCGGGAAGGCCGCCTCATAGCAAATCTTCGGCACTATGCGCATGCCGTCCAGCTCAAACACCGAGTGACTCTGCCCGGCTCGCAACGGCCGCAGAAACTCACCCAGAAAAAACTCGGAAAGATGGCGCAGGCCAGGCAACTGAAAAAACTCCGGCAGATACTCGCCAAAGGGCATACGCAGCATCTTGCGGTAAAAGCCCTGCTGCTCACCGTCCGCCCCCAGCAGCACCATGCTGTTGAAACTGACCTGCCGACTGTTGACCCAACGCCGTTCCACATCATGAAAAATCAGCGGCAACTGCCACTCGGACAACTGCCGGGCCCAGGCCTCTCTGACGCTGTACAGTTCGAACCAACCCTTGTAGCGCGCCTCCGGCCACACCACCCACTCGGCACCAGCCTGCTGCAAGCGCGCCGTGGCGGCCATTTCTTCAGGAAATTCGCGGCTAAAGCCTGGTGCCGGCGGTGGAATCTCGATGCTGGGCGGGTCATTGGGTTGCACCAGGCCAATGCGCCGAGTCTCCCACCCTTCCACCCGCTGATCCCAAAGGTCGAGGCTCAGTACGCCGTACAGCATCCAGGCCGCCAGCAAACTCCAGCCACCGATCTGCAGCCGGGTTGCCAGGCGGGCATACTGTGGTAGCGGCCGCCACAATCGATAAACCAGCACGGCAAACAACAGCATGGCCAGATCCATGCCCTTGGCCCCGAACACTGCAACACCTTGCAGGCCCAGCAAAAACTCGGTCTGGGTTTCCGCGAAGTTGGTTTCGAACAGGGCTGGGTAAAGTACCGTAAGGCTCACGAAAGCCAACGGAAAGCTCAACACATCCCAGGCTGGCAGTTGCTGCGACAGGTAGCGATACAAGAGGCCGGCCAACCCCAGCAGCAGCCCGGAATACAGCCAGAACAACATCGCCAGCCCCATGCTGGACAACCAGCTCAAGCCCTTGAGATTGATGGCGAAATCGATCATCCAGTAGCAGGTCCCGGCGAAATACAGCGTGCCAGCGAACCAGCCCAGCAACAGCGCCAGCCCCGGTCGGCTGTCGTCCAGCGCCCACAGCAGCGGGATCCAGCCCAGCCAGGCCAACCAGAACAGTTGCGGATACAACCAGGGAAGAAACAGCAGTACGGCACTCAGCCCGGACAGCAGAAAGCGCCAAACAACGCCCCGCCGCCTCAGGACGGGCCTGGAAAGCTCGAGCACGGGGCCAGGTGTCGGCTCAAGAGAAGACATGTACAGCTCCTGTTGGCGGCATGTCAGGCTAGAAGTGACCGCCACCTGCCGCAATCCCCTGTTCGGGTGAATGCACTTGCATTTCAACTGTCACCCAGGCGAAAAATCATTATGCTTGCAAGCTCGGCCGCAAGAAAGGAACTGTTTTACATGCCCCATTGGTTGACCGGCGTACTCACCTGCCTGCTGATCCTGCTCAATACCCTGATCGGCATTGGCCCAATGCTGATACTTGGAATCATCAAGGCTCTCGTGCCTCACCCTGCCAGCCGCCGCTTCTGCTCGCGCTGGATCATGTGGATCGCCGAAACCTGGGCCGAACTCAACAAACAGATCTTTGCCCTCATGACCCCAACCCACTGGGATATCCGCTGTGACACGCCGCTGGAAAGCAACCACTCCTATCTGGTGATCAGCAACCACCAGTCCTGGGTCGACATCCCGGCTCTGGTTCAAGCTTTCAATCGCAAGACGCCGTACTTCAAGTTCTTCCTCAAAAAAGAACTGATCTGGGTGCCCTTTCTGGGACTGGCTTTCTGGGCGCTTGATTACCCGTTCATGAAGCGTTACAGCAAGGCGCATCTGGCCAAACACCCGGAAGATGCCGGCAAGGATCTGGAAATCACCAAGCGCGCCTGCGAAAAGTTTCATTCGATCCCGGTGACCGTGGTCAACTACTTGGAAGGGACCCGTTTTACTCCAGCCAAACATGCTGCCCAGCAATCGCCCTACCAGCACCTGCTCAAACCCAAGTCTGGTGGAATTGCCTTCGTCATGGCCGCACTGGGCGAACAGATGAAGTCACTGCTGGATGTCACCATCCTCTATCCCGAAGGCAAGCCGCCGGGCTTCTGGGCTTTGGTTAGCGGCCGGGTTGAACGGGTGGTGGTGGATATTCGCGGCCTGGATGTACCCACAGAGCTGTTCAAGGGCGACTATGCAAACGATCCGCAGTTTCGCCAGCAGTTCCAGGACTGGGTCAACCAACTATGGCAGGACAAGGATCGGCGCCTTGAACAATTACGTGCCGAGCGTCACTGACGCTCGGCCAGATCGGCACAGCCGATGCAGTATTCGGCCGCAGGCAAGGCTTCCAACCGGGCCGGAGCTATGGCTTCACCGCAACGCTGGCAGATACCATATTCGCCCTGCTTATAGCGCTCGATCGCTAGCGCCACTCGGCGCTGAAGTTCACTGGACTCGGCCAGCAAGGCTTCCATGACCTCGTCATTCTCACGCTCCTGAGCCTGTTCGGCCGTATCGCTGGAGTAGCGCGCAGCCAAGTCCCTGCGCAGCGCACTGCTACGCGCGGCATAGTCATCGTGCAGCCGTTGCAAACGGCTCAAGGTGGTATCGGACATGGCATGACTCCCAACCTGATGATGCGGCTAACCGGACTCAGTTTAGCCAACGGTCAACCGCACCATACTGATGCAGATCAAAGCCCGGCCAGGGCCTGCTCAAGGGCTTGCACCGGCAACCCCAGCGCCTCAGCCACGCTGGCGTTGGTCAGCTGCCCGGCGCAGACATTGAGACCGTTGAGCAGGTGCGGATCATCGCCAAGGGCCTGCCTGGCCCCCTTATTGGCCAAGGCGAGAACAAACGGCAAGGTGGCATTGTTGAGTGCTTGGGTCGAGGTCCGTGCCACAGCCCCAGGCATATTGGCCACACAGTAGTGCACCACTTCATCAACCACATAAGTCGGATCGGCATGCGTGGTCGGACGTGAAGTTTCGGCGCAGCCACCCTGGTCAATGGCAACATCCACCAGCACCGCACCCGGCTGCATTCGCCGCACCAGTTCAGCACTGATCAGCTTGGGCGCCGCTGCCCCCGGGATCAGCACCGCCCCCACCACCAGGTCAGCGCCGCACAGCTGTTCTTCAACGACTGATGCGGTGGAATACAAGGTGGTAATGCGGTTGCCATACTGAGCATCAAGCCGCCGCAGCACATCGGGGTTCTTGTCCAGCACGCTGACATCGGCTCCAATACCGACCGCCATGGCCAGGGCATTGGCGCCCACCACACCACCGCCCAAAATTACGACCTTGCCACGCGGCACCCCGGGCACTCCACCCAGTAAGACGCCCCGTCCACCTCGGGCCTTTTCCAGGCAACTGGCCCCGGCCTGAATCGCCATGCGCCCTGCTACCTCAGACATTGGTGCCAGCAATGGCAGACGCCCCTGAGCATCGGTCACGGTTTCATAGGCGATGCAGGTTGCCCCGCTGGCCAGCAGATCTTCGGTCTGGGCCCGGTCTGGCGCCAGATGCAGGTAAGTGAATAATACCTGGCCAGGGCGCAACCGGGCCCGCTCTTCGGCCTGAGGCTCCTTGACCTTGACGATCAGATCGGCTTCGGCAAAGACCTGTTCAGCACTCACCAGCTTCGCCCCCGCGGCCTGATAGGCCGCATTGTCAAAACCGATGGCCTGGCCGGCATCACGCTCGACACTGACCTGATGACCATGGCGTACCAGCTCCATTACTGCCTGGGGCGTCAGGCCGACCCGGTACTCATGGTTCTTGATTTCCTTGGGCACACCAACATGCATGATGTTCACTCCTCAACAGCGCCACACATTCTTACTCACCAGTGTAGAAGCCGGCCCCAAGGATTCAATTAAATTTACACAATGTTTTATATTCAGAACATTCAGTATCAGCCATCCATGGACTCCATCTCCGGCGCCTGCCGGCCAGAGGCAACCACCTGATTGCGGCCTTGGTGCTTGGCCTGGTACATCCGCCAATCGGCACTTTGCAACAGCGCATCCAGATCGTCGCCGTCATCCCCCAGAGTCGCGACCCCGGCACTGAAACTAAATCCCAGATCCTGGTCAGCCAGTGGCAGAGGCCGATCCTGCAATTGCTCGCGCAACTTGTCGGCCAGCTCAGTCGCCGCTACCAGACTAGCCCCCGGCAGCAAAATGGCGAACTCTTCACCGCCAAGTCGGCAAGGCAGATCGACCTCGCGACGGGGTTCAGCCAGCAATCCCGCCAAATGGCACAAGGCCTGATCACCGATATCGTGACCAAAGGTATCGTTGATACGCTTGAAGTGGTCGATATCCAGCATGATCAGTGACAAGGGGCTACCGTTGCGCATGGCATGGGCAGTCTCACGCTCGAACACCTCGCGCAATTTGAACCGATTGGCCAAGCCGGTCAGCGGATCCGTCCTGGCCTGCTCTGAAAGGCGCTTTTCATTTTCGGTTCGGCTGCGTTCGTAGACATGTGCCAGTATTGCAATCGCCAGACTGCTCACGGCCAGATTGGTCAGTGCAATGAACACCCTCGGCTCGCCCTCCATCAGCAGTCGGTACTTGAACGCCAGCACACCCAGCGGCACAAAACCCAGCGTCATCCAAAAACCAGCCTTGAGCCCGAGCAACATGTAGCTAATGATCGGCACAGCCTGAATCCAGGCAAAGATCGTCCGCGACGAGCTGGGTAGCGTCATGGCCAGGATCATGATCATGAAAAAAGGAATCAGGAAGGCCAGCAACCAGGCCCTCAAGTAACGGGTACGTTCAGCAATCCAGAGCATTAACAAAGCGAAGCCAGCGTAGAACAGCTCCAGTGCGCCCAGCAAGCGTGCGCCATGCGCGGTATTGGACAGCCCGAAATACAAACCGCAGAAAAAAATCAATACCAGCAACGCTCTGCGGACAGATCGAAAGTGCTGCTGACCGGTCTCAGTGTGTTCCATCGTCAAGCACTCCTTGTAACCAGTCTGGCTGGCACTGAATGAGTCCCTGACCTCAAGCGTATCAGCAAAAACCGGAATGTCCTGCCATCAGTCGAAAAGTGTCCGGCAATACGCGCGAATCCCTTCTCAACAGGTCAATATATTGTCATGCTTGCAGCCGCCAGGACTAATGGCCATTTGCCGTAATTCTGCCGCCATTTTTTTGCCACCCTTAGGCCCGGGAACAAGGACACCTGAAGTGAGCGCCATTCCTCTGCTGGTATGTGATGACTCAAATATGGCTCGTAAGCAGCTCATTCGTGCTCTGCCGGCCAACTGGCCGTTCCGGATCACCCAGGCGGCCAACGGCCTCGAAGGACTCAAGGCCATCCGCGAAGGTTCAGGCCAGATCGTCCTGCTCGACCTGACCATGCCCGAACTCGACGGCTTCGGAGTACTCAGCCAGCTGCGCCAGGAAGGCCTGCATGCCGAAGTCATTGTCGTATCCGGTGACATTCAGGAGGAGGCGATACGCCGGGCCAAGGCCCTAGGCGCCCGGGCCTTTATCAAGAAACCGGCCGACCCCCAGCACCTGGCCGATGCGCTGAACAACCTTGGGGTCAATGTCGCGTTGGCCGAAGTGCCCGCGGCCAGCAACGAGCCGCTGCCTGAGCTGCCCAGCGTGTCGTTCCGTGATGCCTTCCGGGAAATCGCCAACATCGCCATGGGTCGTGCCGCCGAACTGCTGGGCCGGGTACTCGGTGTTTTCATCAAACTGCCGATTCCCAACGTCAACATCCTCGAAGTTGGTGAACTGCATATGGCTCTGGCTGACGCCCAGCGTGGAGAGCAGTTATCGGCCATCTGCCAGGGCTATATTGGCGGCGGCGTAGCAGGCGAGGCCCTGCTGATCTTTCACGATGCGCAAATCGAGGATGTCGCCCGCCTGCTCAATACTGCCAATGACGAGACCGCTCACCTGGAAATGCTACTGGATCTTGCCACTATCATTGTTGGCGCCTGCCTCAACGGACTGTCCGAGCAGCTCAACATCAGCCTGTCCCAGGGACATCCGATGGTGTTAGGCCAGCATTGCCCAGTTGAAGAACTGATCCGTATCAACCAGCGCCGCTGGAAGCGCACCCTGGCAGTGGAAATCAGCTATGGACTGGAAGATCTCGATATCCACTTCGACCTGCTGCTGCTGTTCACCGAAGATTCGGTACCGCGTCTGCGCGAACAGCTCGACTTCATGATCAACTGAGCTCAACGGGACCCCTGCCATGGCCGCGCAGTTTGACATCAACGAACTCCACTGGCTGCTGGATATCGTCCAGAGCATCGATGTAGGTGTTGTCGTGCTCGACCGGGATTACCGGATCGAGGTCTGGAACAGTTTCATGGAAAATCACTCTGGACTGAGCTCTGCCGAGGCCGCACAGCGCTCGCTATTCGAGCTGTTCCCCGAGATAGATCAAGACTGGTTCTCTCGCAAGCTGGAAACAGCTGTTTTGCTTGGCACCCGCGCTTTCACCATCTGGGAGCAACGACCGTATCTGATACGTTTCAACAGCTATCAACCCATCACCGGGCTGGCCGATGCGATGTACCAGAATGTCACCATCATGCCGCTGCGCAACCCGCGCGGCGAAGCCGACCATGTCTGCCTGATCATCTACGATGTCACCGGCATCGCCCTCAACAAACGCCAGCTCGAAGCAGCCAACCTGCAGTTGCGTGAGCAAGCCCACCGTGACGGCATGACTGGCCTGCTCAACCGACGCTACTGGGAGCAGAGTCTGGAGCGTGAATTCGCCCGCTATCAGCGTTACGAGACACCCGCCAGCCTGGTGATGTTCGATATCGACAACTTCAAGCCAATCAACGATAACCACGGCCACCAGACTGGTGACGAGGTCATCCGTGAAGCCGCGCGGGTGATCCGCGAGCATGCCCGTGAAACCGATTATGCCGGACGCTACGGTGGCGAGGAGTTCGTGCTGCTACTGCCAGACACTTCGCTGCAAGGCGCCGCCCAACTCGCCGAGCGCCTGCGCCAGGCCATGGAGCGCTTGATCGTGGAGTACCTCGAGCAACGCGTGAGCTTCACAATAAGCCTGGGTGTAGCCCAGTTCAGTGAAGAGATGAGCTCAGCCTTCGACCTGGTGGCGGCCGCCGATAGCGCCCTCTACCAATCCAAGCAAGCAGGCCGCAATCGGACCACCCTGCACACCTCCGACGACACCTGAGCCGTCCCAGCGCACGGCATCTGCTACACTGGACGCCCGCATCCAGACCGAGCACTGCCGTGACCGCCACCACTTTTGCCAGCCTAAACCTCCCAGCCGCCCTGCTCGAGACTCTGGAACAACTGGGTTATCAGAGCATGACGCCGATTCAGGCGGCAGCACTGCCGGAGATTCTCGCCGGTCACGATCTGATCGCACAGTCGCGCACCGGCAGCGGCAAGACCGCCGCATTCGGCATTGGTTTACTGGCCCCAATCAATCCGGCGTTTTTCGGCTGTCAGGCACTGGTACTGGCCCCCACCCGTGAGCTCGCCGGTCAGGTCGCCAGCAGTCTGCGGACCCTGGCCCGTGGGCTGCCCAACATCAAGATCATCAGCCTCTGCGGCGGTACCCCGTTCGGCCCGCAAGTCGCCTCACTGGAGCAGGGCGCTCACATTGTTGTAGGCACGCCTGGCCGGGTACTCGACCACTTGCAACGTGGAACGCTCTCACTGTCCGGTCTGAACTGCCTGGTGCTGGACGAGGCCGACCGGATGCTCGACATGGGCTTTTACGACAGCATCGCCAGCATCATCGGCTATGCCTCGCCCAGACGTCAGACCCTGCTGTTCTCGGCCACCTACCCAGCCGGAATCGATAGCCTGGCCGCCCGTTTTCTACGCGCCCCCAAGCGGGTGGAAGTCGCCTCCGAAACCAGCTCTCCTTCCATCACCCAGCGGTTCTATGAAGTGACAGCCGAGCAGCGTTTGCCGGCGGTACTGCGGCTGCTGGCCGCCGAGCGCCCGCAACCCTGTATCGCCTTTTGCCAAACCCGCCAGCAGTGCCAGGAACTGGAAAGTCTGCTGAACGCCAACCGGGTCAGCGCCCTGGCACTGCATGGCGATCTCGAACAACGCGAACGCGATCAGGTTTTGGCTCTGTTCGCCAATCAAAGCTGCAGCGTACTGGTAGCCACCGATGTGGCCGCCCGAGGGATCGACGTCGAAGGCGTAGCGGCAGTGATCAATGTCGAGCTGTCACCCGACCCGGCCGTGCATACCCACCGTATTGGTCGTAGCGGCCGGGCTGGCCAACCGGGGCTGGCCCTGAGCCTGGTGGCCGCGCGCGAACTCGGCCGGGCCCGGGCGATAGAAGAACAGCTTGGCGCACCGCTGGACTGGCAACCACTGGAACGCCTGCCGGATTACCTCGATAGCCCCCTGCTCGCGCCCATGCGGACCCTGGCGATTGCCGGCGGACGCAAGGACAAGGTCCGCCCCGGTGACCTGCTGGGTGCGCTGACCGGCGAGGCCGGCCTGCCGGCCGACGCCATCGGCAAGATCAGCATCAGCGACTTCCAGGCTCTGGTGGCAATCCGCTGGGATTTGGCCAAAACTGCGTTACAAAGCCTGGAAGCCGGCAAGATCAAAGGCCGTCGCTTCAAGGTAAGACTGCTCTGAGGCCCTATCAGCGATAGCCTGCCAAGGCCAGACAAGGAGCAAGGATGAACCTGGATCAGCTATTGGTATTTGCCATTCTCGGCATCACTGTTGCCCTGTTTCTCTCAGGCCGGTTGCGACATGATGTAGTGGCGCTGGCGGCGTTGCTGGCCTGTGTACTGAGCGGCCTGACTCCCAGCGAACAGGCATTCAACGGCTTTGCTCACCCGGCAGTGATCACGGTCGCGGCAGTCCTGATCCTCAGTCAGGGCCTGCAGACCACCGGCGCCGTCGAGGCCATGGCCCAGCGGGTATTGCCCAAGAATGGCGGCGTGCTGCTCGGCTGCGCTGCCCTGACCCTGCTCGGCGCGCTGCTCTCGGCCTTTATGAACAATGTCGGCGCCATGGCCTTGCTGATGCCGATCGCCATGCAACTGGCCCAGCGTCAGGGCATCCCGCCTGGCAAGGTGCTGATGCCCTTGGCCTTCGGCACCATCCTCGGCGGCATGACCACTCTGATCGGCACCCCGCCCAACCTGATTGTCGCCGGGTTCAGGGCTGAACAGACCGGCACCGGCTTCGCCATGTTCGACTTTTCCCCGGTCGGGGTGGCGGTAGCCTTGGTCGGCGTCCTGTTCGCGGTGATTGGTGCCCGCTGGCTGGTCCCCCACCGCCCGCAAAGCGATGCAGCCAGCTTTGACACCGGCACCTACCTGACTGAAGTGCACATCAGCGCCGACAGCAAGGCGGTCGGCAAGACCCTCGGTGAAGTCGAGCAATGGCTGGACGAAGTCGACGCCCAGATCGTCGGCATGGTACGCAACGACTTCCGGGTCACCGCGCCCTACTCCAGCCGGACTCTGCGGGTCGATGACATTCTGGTTATCGAGGCCGACCCCGAAGGGCTCGGCACGGTTCTGACCCGGCTCGGCCTCAAGCTCGAAGAAGCTGTACCGCCGGAGGCCGAAGACCCGGACAACAACGATGCTCAAGCCCGCCCCAACCCTGAACCCGAGTCCGCCGACGACTCGGCGCCCGAATCGGGCAAGCCCAAACGCCATGAAGAAATCGCCTTGCAGGAACTGGTGGTCCAGCCCAGTTCGCTGTTGCTCGGGCGCAGCGCCAGCGACGTACAGATCCGCACCCGCTTCGGCATCAACCTGCTGGCCATCTCGCGCCAAGGTCATCGCTCGATTCGGCGGCTGCGCTGGACCGAACTGGCCGCCGGCGACGTGCTGTTGATGCAGGGCCCAACCGACGCCATCAGCGGCTTCGCCAGTGAATATGGCTGCATTCCGCTGGCCCAACGCAGCATCCTGATTCCCAACCGGCGCAAAGCCCTGACCGCGATTGGCATCATGCTCGGCGCCATTGCCCTGGCCGCCTTCGGCCTGCTCCCGGCTGCCTTGGCCTTCACCGCCGGAGTGCTCGGCTACATGCTCACCGGCGTGCTGCCGCTGCGCCGTGTGTATGACGCCATCGACTGGCCAATCATCGTGCTGCTCGGCGCCCTACTACCGCTGGCCGCTGCCATGGCCCACACCGGCGCCGCCGACCTGCTGGCCAAGACCCTGCTCGAACACCTGGCTCAGGGTAGCCCGGTCATCGCCCTGGCCCTGGTACTGATAGTCACCATGACCCTGTCCGACTTCATGAACAACGCCGCCACGGCGGCCGTCATGTGCCCGATCGCCTTGAGCGTAGCCAGCCAACTGGGGGTCAACCCGGACAGCTTCCTGATGGCAGTGGCCATCGGTGCCTCCTGCGCATTTCTGACCCCTATCGGCCATCAGAACAACACCCTGATCCTCGGGCCGGGGGGATTTCGCTTTAGCGACTACTGGCGCCTGGGGCTGCCAATGGAGATCATCGTGGTACTGGTAAGCATCCCCATGCTGCTGTGGATCTGGCCATTGTAAGCCCTGAGGGCGGTACCTGCCTTTGGTCAGTTCCGTAGCGGATGCCCGCCACCCGGTTTGACGAGCAGCCATTGTGCCACCTATAGTCAAGCCATCATTCTGCCAATCACCCAACACTCGCATAGCCGGGAGCTCGGTTGAGCTCGCGCTTGGCGGGTAGTGGCAGCCGTTTCCAGGGATGCACGCTGCACAGGCCATATGAGTTCAATCGACAGCCACGCTGAGTGGCCCCGTGTTTTGCAAGCGCCGCAGGAAGCCTGGCGCTTAGCCACAAGCCTGTTATGGCTGTTTGTGCTATTTGCATTGCCCGTCCTGAACCTGCAAGCCCAAGCCATGGAGCCAGCACCACTGGTGGTCGATGGCAGCGAAAGCCGCATCGACCTCAAGGCGCATATCCGCTACCTGCGCGACAGCGAAAACCTGGACCATAGCCAGGCGCTGACCCAGCTCGAACACTTCCGCAGCATCACCGAACGGCGCGACATTAATTTCGGCTATACCCGCGACACTGTGTGGCTGGCCCTGAGCCTAAGCTCCCAAGCGCAGCACAGCACCGACTGGGTACTGGAACTAAGCTATCCGTCACTCGACCAGATCCACTTCTACAGCTATGGCCCAGACGGCCTGGAAACCCAACTCGCCGGCGATGTGCCGCGATACGCCGAACGCGACTTTCCGCACCGCACTCCGATCTTCAAGCTGCGCCTGGAACCCGGCGAGCAGCGCCTGGTGCTGTTGCAGGTCCGCTCCGAAGGCAGCATGACCCTGGATGGCTCGCTGTGGCAGGCCGAAGCCTTCCGCCTTCAAAGCAACACCAACTATGTGATTCTGGCCATCTACTTTGGCATGCTGCTGGCTCTGGGCGGTTACAACCTGCTGCTGTTCCTGGTTTTGCGCGAGCGCTCTTTCCTGCTCTACGTGCTGTTTGTTTTCAGCTTTGCCGCTGGCGCCATGGCCATCAACGGTCTCGGCCCGCATTATTTGTGGCCCAACAGCGGCGAGCTGGGGAATCGAATATTGCCGGTCAGCATAATCCTGGCGGCCACTATCGCCCTCCTGTTCGCCCAGGCCTTTCTCAATACCGCGCAGTGGGCACCGCGTTGGCACCAGGTACTAACCATTGCCGCCACTCTGGCCGCCAGTATCACCCTGCTCAATCTGGTAGTTCCGGTCCAGACCGCGCTGCAACTGATGTCGATGGCAGGCCTGTTAGTTTCCGCCCTGTTGTTCGCCTGCGGCCTGAGTTGCATGCTGCAAAGGGTTCCCGGTGCCGGCATCTTCGTCCTGGCCTGGCTGATGCTGTTGATCGGCGCCAGCATGTTGGCCCTGCGCAATTTCGGCCTGATCCCCTCCAACTTCGTCACCGTCTATGCCATGCAGGTCGGCTCGGCGCTGGAAATGCTGTTGTTGTCACTGGGACTGGCAGCACGCTTCAATGAGCTCAAGCGGCAGAAGGAACTGGCCCAAAGCTCGGCGCTGGCCGCCCAGAAGCAGGTAGTCAAGGCCCTGCAACAACAGGAGCGGGTACTGGAGCAGCGCGTTGCCGAGCGCACCCAGGCGCTGGAGGCAGCCAACGCTCGTCTGGCCGAACTGGCCATGCAAGATCCCCTGACCAGGCTGGCCAACCGCTCGGCCCTGGCAAATCATCTGCACCAGGCGCTGCAGCGAACCCAGCGCCACAAGGAACTACTGGCGCTGGTGCTGATCGATTTGAATGACTTCAAAGCCATCAACGATCAGCTCGGACACGAAAGTGGTGATCAGGTCTTGTGCCAGGTGGCCCAACGGCTCAAGGATTGCGCGCGTGAAGCTGACCTGATCGCCCGGCTCGGTGGCGACGAATTCATTCTGGTCAGTGAAGGTATTCAGGATCAGGAAGACGCCCTGAGACTGGGAGAGCGCCTGGAGGAAGCATTGAGCCTGCCGATCGATATCGAGCATGGCCAGATCAATGTTGGGGCCAGCATAGGCATCAGCCTCAGCGACGGCCACTGGCCAGACGCCGAAACACTGATGCGCTATGCCGATCAGGCCATGTACCAACGCAAGCGCAGTGGCCGCAGCGGCATCCAGCTCTACGCCGATGCCACATTGAGCAACCAGAGCGCCGCTGAAAAAGCCGACGTTAAGGCGCGCTGACCCGCAGCACCTGCCCTTGCGGGCTGTCGGTCAGCAGATACAGCGAACCATCAGCAGCGGTACGTACATCACGAATACGCACACCCAGCTCACCGAACAGCGACTCCTGCTCAGTCACCTGATTACCTTCCAGTACCACCCGACGCACATGCTGCCCGGCCAGGGCGCCAATCAGCAGATTTCCCTCCCAGGCAGGAAATTGCTCGCCGCGATACAGTGTCATCCCGGAGGGGGCGATTGATGGCGTCCACTGCACCAGTGGCTGCTGCATGCCATCCATCTCGGTATAGGGGCTGATTACCGCACCACTGTAATCCACACCATAGGTGATCTTTGGCCAGCCATAGTTGAGCCCCGGCTCAATCAGGTTCAGCTCATCACCACCGCGCGGACCATGCTCATGGGCCAGCAAGCGCTGCTGCTCTGCATCCCAGACCAGCCCCTGAACGTTGCGATGGCCAATGCTGTAAAGCTCCGGGCGGGCACCCTCCTGGCCAACGAAGGGGTTATCCTCAGGCACTGAGCCGTCGCGGTGCAGACGCACAATGGCTCCCAGATGATTGGCCGGATTCTGCGCTTCTTCGCGGTGGATAAAGGCATCACCCAAGGTCAGGATCAGGGTGTGGTCAGGCAGAAAAGCGATCCGCCCACCATAATGGGCACCACCGCGCTTGGCGAATTCGGCACGAAAGAGCTCATTGACCTGCTCCAATCCGGTGTCGGTCAGCCGCGCACTGGCCAAACAGGTATTGTTGGCGCTTTCAGTGCCGCAGGCATAGCTGAGAAACAGCCGCTGGTTTTCGGCGAACTCGGGGTCAAGCGCCACCTCGAACAGCCCGGCCTGACGCTCGACATAAACCTCCGGCACACCACTCAGCGGCTCGGCCTGCAGATTGCCCTGGGCATCGATCAGACGCAGTTGCCCGGTGCGTTCGGTCACCAGCATCCGCCCATCCGGCAGAAACGCCAGCGACCAGGGGTGGTTCAGCCCTTGAGCGACGGTCTCGATTCGGTAGTCGGCCGCCTGAACAGCCAATGCAGCGCTCATCCCAAGACTGATCAACGTCATCTGTGTACGGCGTTTCATCGCTACTCTCCATTGTGTAGTCAGGGAATTCTGGGTAGCCCCTGGAGCCTGCTATTAACCTAGTACCCGCAGGCCACGCTTATTCGTGGGTCGGGTCAGCCGGCCGAACAACGCGCTGCCAATTCCGACTGCCACCATCATCGCCAGCAACCCAGCCAAACCACGAGTCGCGGCGATAAAGGTCGGCATCGGCAACAGGTAGTCGGCGATATCAAACGCCACCTTGATGCCCACCGCGCCCGCCAGGAAGAACAACACCCCGCGCCAGGGCTTGAAGATCCGCCCCAGCCCGGCCGCCACCGGCAAGGCCAGCAGCAGGGTGACGGCGACCATCATGGCAAAAATGGGGGTGAACCCACGCAAATCAGCCAGCGTGGTCGACAACCATAACCCCACCGGGATATCGGTCCCGATCAGGCGCAGCGCCGCCAGATTGAATTGCGTCTGGACCAGGGTCCCGAGCACGCTGGCCACAACAACTGCCAGCAAATAAAACAGAATTACACGCAGAATCGATAACAAGGTCATATTGTTATTCCCGAAAAAAGCAGTCTGCCAAGCTCGGCGATGCTATGCACGCCATGCGCTGTAACGCGATATGTAAGACTCAGTCCTGCGCCTCGGGTAGCTCCGGCAGATTGCGCAGCGCCTGCTCGTAAGCAGCCAGATCGAATGGCTGGTCAGTCTCGAGCATTAGCCCGATGCTGTGGGCCAGTACCTGGACCATCAGGTCGAGCGCGTCTTCGCGACTGTAGCCCACCAATGTCAGCTTGTTCAGGGTTGCCTGAGTAGCCGGGGGCTGATTAGCTGTCAACTGGTTTTCGATAGCTTCGAGCAGTTTGTCGTGGGTGAACGCCTCATCGGCGTCATCATCGCTGGGATGCATCGGACAAAACCTGAATAGAGGAGATAAGAACGGGGCGCCGAACGGCGCCCCACCAGGGTTCAGTTGACCTTGGGTTCCAACTCACCAGCCGCATAACGCTCGAACATCTTTTCCAGCGAAACCGGGCGGATCTTCGAGGCCTGGCCGGCACAGCCAAAGGCTTCATAACGCGCCATACAGATGTCGCGCATAGCATCGACGGTCTTGCTCAGGAACTTGCGCGGGTCGAACTCGCTGGGGTTCTCGGCCAGGAAGCGACGCACCGCACCAGTAGACGCCAGGCGCAGGTCGGTATCGATATTGACCTTGCGCACGCCGTGCTTGATACCCTCAACGATTTCCTCGACCGGTACCCCATAGGTTTCGGGAATCTCGCCACCGAACTCGTTGATCACCGCCAGCCACTCCTGAGGTACCGAGCTGGAGCCGTGCATAACCAGGTGAGTATTGGGGATCCGCGCATGGATCGCCTTGATCCGGTCGATTGCCAGGATGTCGCCAGTCGGTGGCCGGGTGAACTTGTAAGCCCCGTGGCTGGTTCCAATGGCAATCGCCAGCGCATCGACATGGGTCTGCTTGACGAAATCAGCCGCCTCTTCCGGATCAGTCAGCATCTGACTGTGATCCAGCACGCCTTCAGCACCGATGCCATCTTCTTCACCGGCCATGCCGGTTTCCAGGCTACCCAGACAGCCCAGTTCACCTTCGACCGAAACGCCACAGGCATGAGCCATCTCGACCGCCTGACGGGTTACCCGAACATTGTATTCGTAATCGGTCGGGGTCTTGCCGTCCTCTCCCAGCGAACCATCCATCATCACCGAGGAAAAGCCCAATTGAATCGAACGCTGGCATACTGCCGGGCTAGTACCGTGATCCTGGTGCATACACACCGGAATATGCGGAAACTCTTCAATCGCCGCGAGAATCATGTGGCGCAGGAACGGCGCACCGGCATATTTGCGCGCACCGGCCGAAGCCTGCAGGATAACTGGTGAGTCGGTATTAGAGGCCGCTTCCATGATGGCGCGGACCTGCTCCAGGTTATTGACGTTGAACGCCGGAACGCCGTAGCCGAACTCGGCAGCGTGGTCCAGCATTTGGCGCAGACTGATCAGAGCCATGGGTTGTCTCTCCGTTTAAATGTCGGAACTCGGTTTATCGTGCGCGTTGCTGCAGAATCTCGACCGCCGGCAACACCTTGCCCTCGACAAACTCGAGGAACGCACCGCCACCAGTAGAAATATAGGAAATCCGCTCAGCTACGCCATACTTGTCAATCGCTGCCAGGGTATCGCCACCACCGGCAATCGAAAACGCCGGGCTTTGGGCAATCGCCTCGGCCAGCACCTTGGTACCGTTGCCAAACTGGTCGAACTCGAACACGCCAACCGGGCCATTCCACAAAATGGTACCGGAAGCCTTGAGCATCTCGCCAAAGATCTTGGCGGTTTGCGGCCCGATATCCAGAATCATGTCGTCATCGGCAACATCGGCAATCGCCTTGACTGACGCCTCAGCACTTTCGGCAAACTCCTTGGCCACCACCACATCAGTCGGCAGCGGCACGCTGACCTTGGCCGCGATGGCCTTGGCGGTATCCACCAGCTCAGCCTCATACAGCGACTTGCCAACCTTGTAGCCGGCAGCCGCAAGGAAGGTATTGGCGATACCACCGCCAACAATCAACTGATCGCACTTCTCAGCCAGAGCATTGAGCACATCCAGCTTGGTCGACACCTTGGAGCCTGCGACAATCGCCAGCATCGGCCGCGCCGGCTTGTCCAGTGCCTTGGCCAGCGCCTCCAGCTCAGCCGCCAGCAGCGGGCCGGCACAGGCCACTTTGGCAAACTTCGCCGCCCCATGGGTCGAACCCTGAGCCCGGTGCGCAGTACCAAAGGCATCCATCACAAACACATCACAAAGCGCCGCATATTTCTGCGCCAGCTCATCGGTATTCTTCTTCTCACCGCTGTTGAAGCGTACGTTCTCCAGCAGCACCAGCTCACCGGGCTGCACTGCAACGCCATCCAGATAATCGCGAACCAGCGGCACCTCACGACCCAACGCCTCGCTCAGGTAGGCCGCTACCGGTGCCAGGCTGTTCTCCTCACTGAACACGCCTTCTTCCGGCCGCCCCAGGTGCGAACAGACCATCACTGCCGCGCCCTTCTCCAGCGCCAGCTTGATGGTCGGCAAGGACGCGACGATACGCGCATCACTGGCCACCTTGCCGTTCTTGACCGGCACGTTCAGATCTTCACGAATCAGCACCCGCTGGCCTTTGAGATCCAGCTCCTGCATGGTCAATACGCTCATTTCTGGCTCCTTGGTTAAATCAAAACGTCAAAACTATAACGATACAAAGACTGCACAATTCTCGCTGGTGCTATTGCCAATGCCCTGTTGTGGACCGTCGATAGCCAGGGATGGCTATCGTCGAGCGCCCAGGGACGGGTTCACAGCGTGTCCGCAACAGGGCATTGGCAATGGCACCTTGCACGTGGCACCAGCCAAACAGCTCCGACACCGTGCCAGCCTGTTTGTCGATGACCCGCTCTGGACACGCTGCAAGTACATCCCTGTAAGCTCGGCGATAGCCATCCCTGGCTATCGACGGTCCAGAGCGGGTCATCGCCAAACAGGCATGGATCATGTGCAACCGCACCCTCAGCACAAAGCACCGCGCTCAACCGCAGCGCCGCAACCAATACCCCGCCACATCCAGCATCCGGTTGGCAAAACCCCACTCGTTATCGAACCACACCAGCAGATTCACCATCCGCGGCCCCGACACCCGGGTCTGACTGCCATCGACAATCGCCGAATGCGGATCATGGTTGAAATCGCAACTGGCATGCGGCAGCTCGGTATAGTCCAGCAACCCGACAAACTCAGCGCCTGCCGCCGCCCTGAGCAACTCATTAATCTCCTCAGCGGTGGTATCACGAGCAGTTTGCAAGGTGATGTCCAACGCCGACACATTCACCGTCGGCACCCGGATCGCCTTGGCCTGAATCCGCCCGGCCAGCTCCGGCAACAACCGCTCAATCCCCCGCGCCAAACCGGTCGACACCGGAATCACCGACTGAAACGCCGAGCGGGTACGACGCAGATCATCATGATGGTAGGCATCAATCACCGGCTGATCGTTCATCGCCGAATGAATGGTCGTGATCGACACATACTCCAGCCCCACACGCTCATTCAGCAGCTTGAGCAGCGGCACCCCGCAATTGGTCGTACATGAAGCATTCGACACCAGCCGCTGCGAAGCATCCAATTGCTGATGATTGACCCCGTAGACCACCGTCGCATCAACCGCCTGCTCATTGGCCATCGGCTGGGAAAACAGTACCCGCGGCACCCCGGCATGGGCAAAACGCAGCGCCTCCTCGCGAGTGGTGTACTGGCCCGAACACTCCAGCAACAGATCCACCCCCAGAGCCGCCCAGTCGACCCCTTCCGGATGCTGCTCGCGCAACACCTTCACGCAATCGCCATTGATATGCAGGCAATCGCCATCCACGCTTACCTCACCGGGAAAGCGCCCATGGGTCGAATCGAAACGGGTCAGATATTCGATGCTGGCCTGATCGGCCAGATCATTCAGCGCCACGATCTGCAGGCCGTCACCGCCGCGCTCATGCAACGCACGCAGCACGCAGCGGCCAATCCGGCCGTAGCCGTTGAGGGCAATGCGAAAAGGCTGGCGATCAGTGGGTATCATTCGCTGCACTCGTGGCTGCGGGCTGAACGCTGAAAGCCCCGTCAGCAAACGGGACCTCCAGCCTTCGCCGCAAACGGCTGGTCAGTCTTCCAGCAGCTCTTCGGCTGCGGCCAGAACATTGTCGAGGGTAAAACCGAACTCCTCGAACAGCGCCGGCGCCGGCGCAGACTCACCGAAGCTCTGCATGCCGATGATGCGGCCGTCGAGGCCGACGTACTTGTACCAGAAGTCGGTATGCGCGGCTTCGATAGCGATGCGCGCGCCGACTTCCAGCGGCAGCACCTGTTGCTTGTATGCGGCGTCCTGCTGATCGAACACGCTGGTCGAGGGCATCGACACCACACGGACCTGACGGCCAGCGGCGCTCAGCTTATCGAACGCGTCCACCGCCAGCCCGACTTCCGAGCCAGTGGCGATCAGGATCAGTTCCGGCTCACCGGCACAGTCCTTGAGGATGTAACCACCGCGAGCGATATCCGCCAGTTGCTGGGCACTGCGGCTCTGGTGCGGCAGGTTCTGGCGCGAGAACACCAGCGCACTGGGGCCGTCGGCACGCTCGATCGCGTACTTCCAGGCTACTGCCGACTCGACCGCATCGGCCGGGCGCCAGGTATCCAGGTTCGGGGTGCCGCGCAGGCTGGCCAGTTGCTCGATCGGCTGGTGGGTCGGGCCGTCTTCGCCCAGACCGATGGAGTCATGGGTGAACACATAGAGCACCCGCTGCTTCATCAGTGCCGACATGCGTACCGCGTTGCGCGCGTATTCCATGAAGATCAGGAAGGTCGCACCATAGGGGATGAATCCGCCGTGCAGGGCGATACCGTTCATGATCGCGCTCATACCGAACTCGCGCACGCCGTAGAACAGGTAGTTACCGCCGGCATCACCGGCCTCGACACCCTTGCAGTCCTTCCACAGGGTCAGGTTGGAACCGGCCAGATCAGCCGAACCGCCGAGCAATTCCGGCAGCAGCGGGCCATAGGCATTGAGGCTGTTCTGACTGGCCTTGCGGCTGGCGATGGTCTCGCCCTTGGCTGCCACCTCGGCAACATAGGCTGCGGCCTTGTCGGCAAAATCAGCCGGCAACTCACCGGCCAGGCGGCGCTTGAACTCGGCGGCCAGCTCCGGGTAAGCCTGCTGATAGGCAGCAAACCGGGTATTCCACTCGGCTTCACGCTCGGCACCTGCCGCGCGGGCATCCCACTCAGCCCGAATGTTCTCGGGAATCTCGAACGGCGCATGCGGCCAGTTCAGCGCTTCACGGGTCGCGGCGATCTCATCATCGCCCAGCGGCGCACCGTGGCATTCTTCCTTGCCCTGCTTGTTCGGCGAACCGAAGCCGATCACGGTCTTGCAGCAGATCAGCGTCGGCTGCTGGGTATTCTTGCGCGCGGTCTCGATGGCGGTCTTGATCTCGTCGGCATCATGACCGTCAACATTGCGAATCACCTGCCAGCCGTAAGCCTCGAAGCGCTTGGGCGTATCGTCGGTGAACCAGCCCTCGACCTCCCCATCGATGGAGATGCCGTTGTCGTCATAGAAAGCCACCAGCTTACCCAAACCCAAGGTGCCGGCCAGCGAGCAGACCTCATGGGAAATGCCTTCCATCATGCAGCCATCGCCGAGGAACACATAGGTGAAGTGGTCAACGATGTCATGACCGTCCCGGTTGAACTGCGCGGCCAGCACCTTCTCGGCGATGGCAAAACCCACGGCATTGGCAACGCCCTGGCCCAGCGGGCCGGTGGTGGTTTCCACCCCCGGGGTGTAACCGTATTCGGGGTGACCCGGGGTCTTGCTGTGCAACTGGCGGAAGTTTTTCAAATCATCGACCGACAGGTCATAGCCGGTCAGGTGCAGCAGCGAATAGATCAGCATCGAGCCATGCCCGTTGGACAGCACGAAGCGGTCACGGTCAGCCCACTGCGGGTTGACCGGATTGTGTTTCATATAGTCACGCCACAGCACTTCGGCGATATCCGCCATGCCCATGGGCGCTCCCGGGTGGCCGCTCTTGGCTTTCTGCACGGCATCCATGCTGAGGGCACGAATGGCATTGGCGCGGTCACGACGGCTGGACATGGGCAACTCCTGTGGTTGACTGAGCAAGATCAAGGGCCGACTGAGCCGGCCTGCAAAGCCGAGCATTTTCGCGCAAATGACGTTGCTGGGCAATGAAAACCCCGCCGACCCGGCAACCAGCCACCACCCGGCAGACGAATGGAGACCACTTATCGACCTATATCAAAGTTTTTTGATATAGGTCTTGCGAGCGTCAGCGCAGCCCTCTACACTGCCCGCCATGACTCAACATGCGCAACTTGTCGCCCACCCGGGCCACACCTCGCCCGTCGACCACCTGGCCAACTTCTGCAAAGCAGCCAGCGACAGCCTGCGCCTGGACATCCTGCGCGCCCTGCGCAACGACTCTTTCGGGGTACTGGAACTGGCGCAGATCTTCGCCGTGCGCCAGTCCGGCATGAGTCACCACCTCAAGATTCTGGCCAACGCCGGACTGGTCAGCACCCGCCGGGAAGGCAACTCGATCTTTTATCGTCGCAGCCTGCCGCAGGGTGACAACCACTGGCGCGCTCTGCACGAACAACTGCTAGCCGGGCTCGACGCTGTGACGCTGGACCCGGAACTGCAAGCCGCCATCGACACCGTGCACGCCCAACGCGCCGAACTGTCACGCCAGTTCTTCAGCCGCTTCAACGATGGCACCCCAGCCCAACAGGACCTGATTGCCCATTTCGGCCTCTACCGTGAGCCGCTGCTGGGCCTGCTCGACAGCCTCGCGGCCGACGCCCGCACCCTGGCGATTGAAGTCGGCCCCGGCGAGGGCGGCTTTCTGCCCGACCTGGCCGCCCGTTTCGAACGGGTGATCGCCCTGGACAACGCCCCGTCAATGCTTGAACGGGCCAGCCAGCACTGCCGCGAAGCCGGGCTTGCCAACGTCGACTGCCTGCTCGCCGACGCTCTGACGCCCCAAAACCTACCCCTGGCCGACTGCCTGGTCTGCAACATGGTGCTGCACCACATGCCGGCCCCGGCCGAAGCGCTCAAACGCTTTGCCAGCCTGATCAAACCCGGTGGCAGCCTGATCCTGACCGAACTGTGCAGCCACGACCAGAGCTGGGTACGCGACAGTTGCGGCGACCTGTGGCTGGGCTTCGACCAGGACGACCTCAGCCATTGGGCCCAAGACGCCGGACTCAGCGCCGGGGCCAGCCTGTACCTGGGACTGCGCAACGGTTTCCAGATCCAGATTCAACAATTTGCCAACCATCCGCCCGCAGAGGAAAGGATATTGCTATGAGCGATTACTCGATTTTCACTTCCGAATCCGTTTCCGAAGGACATCCGGACAAGCTCGCTGACCAGATTTCCGACGCGGTGCTCGATGCCATCCTGGCCGAAGACAAATTCGCCCGGGTAGCCTGCGAAACCATGGTCAAAACCGGCGTAGCCATCGTCGGCGGTGAAATCACCACCAGCGCCTGGATCGATCTGGAAGACCTGGTGCGCAACGTCATCATGGATATCGGCTACACCTCCTCCGATGTCGGCTATGACGGCGCCACCTGCGGCGTGATCAACATCATCGGCAAACAGTCACCGGACATCGCCCAGGGCGTCGACCGGCAGAAGCCCGAAGACCAGGGCGCGGGCGATCAGGGCCTGATGTTCGGCTATGCCAGCAACGAAACCGACGTGCTGATGCCAGCTCCGATTACCTTCGCCCACCGCCTGGTCGAGCGCCAGGCCGAAGCCCGCAAGAGCGGCCTGCTGCCGTGGCTGCGCCCAGACGCCAAATCACAGGTCACCTGCCGCTACGACGCCGGCAAGGTGGTTGGCATCGACGCCATCGTCCTGTCGACCCAGCACAACCCGGACGTCAGCCAGAGCGACTTGCGCGAAGCGGTAATGGAGCTGATCGTCAAGCACGTGATCCCAGCTGAACTGCTGCACGCCGACACCCAGTTCCACATCAACCCGACCGGCAAGTTCGTGATCGGCGGACCGGTCGGCGACTGTGGCCTGACCGGACGCAAGATCATCGTCGACACCTACGGCGGCATGGCCCGCCACGGTGGCGGCGCCTTCTCCGGCAAGGACCCGTCCAAGGTTGACCGCAGCGCCGCCTATGCCGGCCGCTACGTAGCCAAGAACATCGTCGCCGCCGGTCTGGCCGACAAGTGCGAAATCCAGGTGTCCTACGCCATCGGCGTCGCCCAGCCGACCTCGGTATCGATCAACACCTTCGGCACCGGCAAGATCAGCGACGACAAGATCATCCAACTGGTACGCCAGCACTTCGACCTGCGGCCCTACGCAATTACCCGCATGCTCGACCTGCTGCACCCGATGTACAAGGCCACCGCCGCCTACGGCCACTTCGGCCGCAACCCCTACGAGATGAGCGTGAACGGCGACACCTTCACCGCCTTCCCGTGGGAAAAGACCGACAAGGCCGAAGCGCTACGCGCCGAACTGTAACCAGCCCTCGTCATTGGCAATCCAGACCACAGCGTAAACCGCACCCTGGCCTGGATTGCCACAGGCCTGCGGCCTTCGCAATGACGGGCTGCTGAAGCAACGAGGCCGGGTAGGCACTTCCACGCATGGCTTAACGGCGGTAGTCGTCGTGACAGGCCTTGCAGGCCTGCTGTACGGCGGTCAGCGGCTGGCGCACCTGGTCAAGGCTGTCGACACCCTCACGGGTAACAGCAGCCAGCTCATTGACCGCTGACTTGTAGGCGTCGATGGCAGCGGCAAAGCCTTCGGGGTCAGACCAGATCTCTGGACGCGAGGCGTTGCGCTGGTTTGACTCGCCCGGTTCGGGGAAATGCGCCCAGGGCGCGTCGATCAACTCGACCAGCCCTTCGGTATGCGCGGCAAAGGCCTCGCCGTCGAAGGCAACGCGCCCCAGCAGCATGCCGCCCAGCGGCTCGCTGTGACCGAGAATCTGCTTGAAGGCCGCCTGACGCTGGCCTTCCGGCGAGTTGGGGTCGACCTGATTGCTACAGGCACTCAGGGTCAGACCCAGAATGCAGAGAGACAGAAGTTTGAAGGGTGAAGCTGGGAGCATGGTTTCATCCGACACAAAGAAGAAGGTGGAGCACTGATTGACTGCACAGGACTGCAGGCGGTGTTGCCAGTCACCTGTTCTGGACCGTCGATGCCCAGGGATGGGCATCGCCGAGCGCACAGGGATGTGCTTGTAGCGTGTCCGGAACAGGTGACTGGCAATGCCGCAGGCACGCTTATTGATTCAATCAGTGCTACGCAAACGGTGGAATTGTAACGACAAGCAATCCGTACAACAGCCACCGCACACAGTTTGCAACACACCCCAACCGAGGGGCGCTGCAGCGACATTGGTCGTCAGGCTCGGTCCGGGGCAGATGAGAAACAACCGCGCCCATTCGCACAAACGAATGGAGAAACCGCATGAGTGCAGTTATGAACGAAAACTTTACCGACTACAAAGTCGCCGACATCAGCCTGGCCGCCTGGGGTCGCCGGGAAATCATCATCGCCGAATCGGAAATGCCGGCACTGATGGGCCTGCGCCGCAAATACGCCGGCGAACAGCCGCTCAAGGGCGCCAAAATCCTTGGCTGTATCCACATGACCATCCAGACTGCGGTACTGATCGAAACCCTCACCGCCCTGGGTGCCGAAGTGCGCTGGTCATCATGCAACATCTTCTCCACCCAGGACCAGGCCGCCGCCGCCATCGCTGCTGCCGGCATCCCGGTATTCGCCTGGAAAGGTGAAACCGAAGAAGAGTACGAATGGTGTATCGAGCAGACCATCCTCAAGGACGGCCAGCCCTGGGACGCCAACATGGTTCTGGATGATGGCGGCGACCTGACCGAAATCCTCCACAACAAATACCCGCAAATGCTCGAGCGCATTCACGGCATCACCGAAGAAACCACCACCGGTGTCCACCGCCTGCTCGACATGCTGAAAAAAGGCACCCTCAAAGTCCCGGCGATCAACGTCAACGACTCGGTGACCAAGAGCAAGAACGACAACAAGTACGGCTGCCGCCACAGCCTCAACGACGCCATCAAGCGCGCCACCGACCACCTGCTGTCCGGCAAGCAGGCCCTGGTCATCGGCTATGGCGACGTGGGCAAGGGCTCGGCCGCCTCGCTGCGCCAGGAAGGCATGATCGTCAAGGTCAGCGAAGTCGACCCGATCTGCGCCATGCAAGCCTGCATGGACGGCTATGAAGTCGTCTCGCCCTACAACAACGGCCTCAACGACGGCACCGAAGCCAGCATCAACAAGGAACTGCTGGGCAAGATCGACCTGATCGTCACCACCACCGGCAACGTCAACGTCTGTGACGCCAACATGCTCAAGGCGCTGAAAAAGCGCGCCGTGGTGTGCAACATCGGCCACTTCGACAACGAAATCGACACTGCCTACACCCGCGCCAACTGGCACTGGGAAGAGGTCAAGCCGCAGGTACACAAGCTGCACCGCACCGGCAAGGACAACTTCGACCCGAGCAACGACGACTATCTGATCCTGCTCGCCGAAGGCCGCCTGGTGAACCTCGGCAACGCCACCGGCCACCCAAGCCGGATCATGGATGGCTCGTTCGCCAACCAGGTACTGGCCCAGATCCATTTGTATGGCGAGAAGTTCGCCGACCTGCCGGCTGCCGATAAGGCCAGCAAGCTGCGGGTTGAAGTGTTGCCGAAGAAACTCGACGAAGAAGTCGCGCTGGAAATGGTCAAAGGCTTTGGTGGCGTCGTCACCCGCCTGACCCAGACCCAGGCCGACTACATCGGCGTAACCGTCGAAGGGCCGTTCAAGGCCGACGATTACCGCTACTGACCCGCAGCGGGCCTGGTGCGCCAGGCCCCTGCCCCGATAGAGACAGAGCATGAGCACACATAACAAAGCGCCCGTCAGCTTCGAGTTTTTCCCGACCAAGACTGACGCCGGACATGAAAAACTGATTGCCACCGCCCATGTGCTGGCGGCACACAACCCCGAGTTCTTCTCGGTAACCTACGGTGCCGGCGGCTCAACCCGCGACCGCACGCTGAACACCGTGCTGCAACTGGACGGCGACGTAAAAGTGCCGACCGCACCGCACCTGTCCTGCGTCGGCGACAGCAAGGACGACCTGCGCAGCCTGCTCAACCAGTACCGCGATGCCGGCATCAAGCGTATTGTCGCCCTGCGTGGCGACCTGCCCTCAGGCATGGGTCAGGCCTCCGGCGAGCTGCGCTACGCCAACGAACTGGTCGAATTCATCCGCACCGAGACCGGTGATCACTTCACTATTGAAGTCGCCGCCTACCCGGAAGCCCATCCCCAGGCCCGCAACTTCGAGGATGACCTGGCCAACTTCGTGCGCAAGGCCAAGGCCGGCGCCGACAGCGCGATCACCCAGTACTTCTTCAACGCCGACTGCTACTTCCACTTCGTCGACCGGGTCCGCCAGGCCGGCGTGGATATCCCGATCGTGCCCGGCATCATGCCGATTACCAACTACAGCAAGCTGGCGCGCTTCTCCGATGCCTGCGGCGCCGAGATTCCGCGCTGGATCCGCAAGCAACTGGAAGCCTACGGCGATGACAGCGACAGCATCGTCGCCTTCGGCACCGACGTAATCAGCGACATGTGCCAACGCCTGCTCGACGGCGGCGCACCGGGCCTGCACTTTTACACCCTCAATCAGGCCGAACCGAGTCTGGCGGTGTGGCGCAACCTGAACAAGTAAGCCAGAACCTCTGATTCAATCGAGCTCTGCCCAGGCTCGATTGAATCAGCGACTCCCTGGCCACCGATCACCGGACAGCCACTTTGTCCATGTTATCTGTTAAACTCCGCGACCTTCATCACCGGCCGCACGAACAACCCGTTCGCATCGGCCATCACAGGGTTATCTGAATGTCCTTTGCTTCTCTCGGTCTGTCCGACGCGCTGGTTAGCGCTGTCGCCGCCACCGGCTATTCCACTCCGACCCCCGTCCAGGCGCAGGCGATCCCTGCCGTACTGGAAGGCCGCGACCTGATGGTTGCCGCCCAGACTGGCACCGGCAAGACCGCCGGTTTCTCCTTGCCGCTGCTGGAGCTGCTGTTCCCTGGCGGCCACCCGGACGCCAACCACAAACGCGCGCCGCGTCAGGTTCGCGCTCTGGTTCTGACTCCGACCCGCGAACTGGCAGCCCAGGTGCATGACAGCATCCTCACCTATGCCCGTGATCTGCCACTGAAAAGCGCCTGCATTTTCGGCGGCGTCGGCGCCAGCCCCCAGGTCAAGGCCATCGCCCCCGGCCTCGACGTACTGGTCGCCTGCCCCGGCCGCCTGCTGGATTTGACCAACCAGAAAATGGTCGACCTGTCCAAGGTGGAAATTCTGGTACTCGACGAAGCCGACCGTATGCTCGACATGGGTTTCATCCACGACGTGAAAAAGGTGATTGCCAAGCTGCCGGCCAAACGCCAGAACCTGCTGTTCTCGGCGACCTTTTCGAAGGAAATCACCGAACTAGCCAACCGCCTGCTGCACAACCCGGCGCGCATCGAAGTCACCCCGCCGAATACCACGGTCGAGCGCATCGAGCAGAAAGTGTTCCGCATCGCCTCCGGTCACAAGCGTGCGCTGCTGGCGCACCTGGTAACCTTGGGCGCCTGGGAGCAGGTACTGGTGTTCACTCGCACCAAGCACGGCGCCAACCGCCTGGCCGAGTACCTGGAAAAGAACGGCCTGCCGGCCGCCGCGATCCATGGCAACAAGAGCCAGAACGCCCGTACCAAAGCCCTGGCCGACTTCAAGGCCAACAAAATTCGTCTGCTGGTCGCCACCGACATCGCCGCCCGCGGTCTGGACATCGACCAGTTGCCGCATGTGGTCAATTTCGAACTGCCCAACGTGGCTGAAGACTATGTGCACCGCATCGGCCGTACCGGCCGGGCCGGGCGCAGCGGTGAAGCGATTTCCCTGGTCAGCCCGGATGAGGAAAAGCTGCTCAAGGCCATTGAGCGCATGACCCGTCAGCGTATCGAAGAGGGTGACGACCAGAACTTCCAGCCGCCGGCCCAGGCCGAACTCAACAGCGACCGCCCCGAGCGTCAGCCACGTGGGCAGCGCCCACAGGGTCAGGCCCGCGGTCAGGGTCGCAATGACAAGCCGCGGCATGAAAAGCGCCAAGGGCAAAGCAACGGTCAGCGTCCGGCCCGCCGCGATGAGCAGGCACAGGACAAACCGCGCAGAACCGAGGTCAACGGCAATCGGGCAGCCAAGCCGCAGCGCCAGGACGGCGCGCCACGGCCGGCTGGCGGCCCTCGCCGCGAGCGGGAGAAGCCGGCACTGTTTGGCGGCTAAAGCCGCTACTGACTGGCTTCCAGCATCTGCAAAG
Organism: Pseudomonas jilinensis; assembly: GCF_003586265.1. NCBI lineage: Bacteria > Pseudomonadati > Pseudomonadota > Gammaproteobacteria > Pseudomonadales > Pseudomonadaceae > Pseudomonas > Pseudomonas jilinensis. Next base: position 187,458 of record NZ_QJSA01000003.1, read on the forward strand.
CCTTGCCCAGCACCTTGACCGACTCGCTATGACGGCCGGCGTTGTGCAAGGCTTCACCCTCTTCGCGCAACGCCTTGACCTGCTCCAGCACCACCGGATCGCTGGGCGGGCTGCTCTGCAAAATGCTATCGATTCTGGCCATGTCTGCCGGACAATGCATGGCCAGCACAGCGCCACTGAACAGCAGCGCCATTACCACAAGCAAAGAACGCATTGACTCACCTCCTACCGGCCTAACGAGCTATGGGTGCCGGTTCTTGATCAGTATAGTTGCGCCCCCGCCAAGGTCAGGACCGTCCATCGCTGGCACTCACATCTCCGCCAACTCGCCGCAGTCACTGCCAACCCATACCGATACCTCGGTCTGACGGATATCCAGCGGGCCGCTCTCCAGCCCTTCCATGCCTGGCGGAATATCATCAGTGTCGATATTGAGCCGCCCCTTGCCGGTGAAACTGGAACGCATCTCCCGGTTGCTGACCATCAACAGTTCACCTTGGACGTCGCCCACAAAACCATCATCGGCACCCGGCTCGCAGTGCCCGGTAAAGCGCAACCGGGAAGCCCCATCCTGACTGATCTGCATATTGCAGTTGGGCATTTCCTCGCGCATCTCCGCCATCAGCGAGGCCGGATCGATCAGGCTGGAGGCATCCTCAGCGGTGATGCATTGCATCTCCACCGCCAGATCGTCGGTACCGCCCATCATTTCTTCCATCGCCAGCCGATACTCTTCCGGCAGGCTGCTAAGCATTTGCTTCTGGGCCTCGCGCATGGCCGCGATAACATCCTGGCCATTGACCAGGGTAGTAGCCTCACTGCGCCACAGACCGGGTTCCGGCAAAGGCGACAAGGTCTGGGCATGGGCCTGGACAAGACTCAGCGTCAGCAGCGAGGTTGCAAGGATCAGTACACGCACGGATTACCTCCTGTAATCAGGTCAGCACTCTCAAGCCAACAAGCCCAGGAGCCGCGGCGTTTTGAGAAGAAGGTTATGGAGTTGTGACTATAGCCCTCCGCGACCGCCCCAGCAAAAGCCATGAACGGGATCGGGCAGTCGATCACACCCCGAGCCGATCAAGGCAGTGCACAGCCGAGAGCACAGGCTATATACTCCCGAGTTCTGAAAACCCACCGCAGTCAAAGGATGACGATTTATGCCCAGCAAGGATGCCAGCGCTGACCAGCGCCTGCCCGCCGCCGCATTGGCGTTCGTGCTCTGGGGCGGCTGGGCAGTGCTAGCCAACCAGAGCGTCGGCATTGCCCAGGCGGTTCTGGCCGGCGCCCTGCAGGGCACTGCCAGCGCGGTGATCACTTTGATCATGGCGGCCCTGGCCACTCGCCTTTACCACCGATTTCACCATCCCTTGATCAAGGTGCTGGCACCGCCCTGCCTGATTGTCAGCGTCACCAGCAGCCTGTTGTATCTGATTCACAGCCTGGGGCAAACGCCCAACCTATGGCTCACCATCATTCCACCCAGCAGTCTGGCCCTGGCCTTCTGCCTGTACCTGACCCTGCGTCTGGCCAAACAAACCCGCGACTCTGTCGCCCACAGCGAGCCCAACCATGAGTGAAGCGTCCAATCGCCGTCCGCTGAAGATTCGCGACCAGCGGATCATGAACCGTATCGCCGCCTGGCTCAGCCAACGCCAGGTGACCCCGAACCAGATTTCCGTGCTCAGCGTGCTGTTCGCCGCTGCTGGTGGCGCCGCGCTGATCGCCGCCGGATACAGCAGCGGCGGCCTGTGGTCCCTGTGGCTGGTGCTGGCGGCGTTGATGATCCAGTGCCGGCTGCTGTGTAACCTGTTCGACGGCATGGTGGCAATGGAAGGCGGCAAGCAAACCCCGGCTGGCGAGCTGTTCAACGACGTGCCTGATCGCATCGCCGATCCACTGCTAATCGTCGCCTGCGGCTTCGCCCTGCCGGAATATCCCTCGGCCATGTGGCTGGCCTGGCTTGGCGCACTGCTGGCGGTGATGACAGCCTACATCCGGGTACTCGGCGTATCGCTGGGCCTGCCGGCTGATTTTCGCGGGCCGATGGCCAAGCAACAGCGCATGGCCCTGCTGACCCTGGCCTGCCTGGCCTCGGCGCTGGAGTTTCTCTGGGACGGCAATGGCCAGATCCTCTGGGTCGCGCTGATCGTGCTGGTCGCCGGCAGCGCCCTGACCTGTGTGCGCCGGCTGCTAAGCGCCTATCAACAACTGAACCAGGGAGCCTGAGCCATGGATATCGGCTTGCCGTTCATGCTCGAACTGACACCCAACACCCTCACCGCCATGCTACTGGTGCTGGCCATGCTGGTGATCGCCTCACTCAGCCAGTGGCTGCTGAGCAGCCGCCTGAGCGCCGACGCGCACCAGGAATTGCGCCAGCGTATCAACTCCTGGTGGATCATGGTGCTGGTGGTGTTTACCGCTCTGATGATTGGCCGCACCGCCTCGCTGATCTTCTTCACCATCCTCAGCTTCATCGCCCTGCGTGAGTTCTTCTCGATCCTGCCGGTACGGCTGACCGATCGTCGGCTGATTCTGGCGCTGTACCTGATGATCCCGGTGCACTACTACTGGATCGCCACCGACTGGTACGGCATGTTCACCATCTTCATTCCGGTCTACCTGTTCCTGATGATCCCCTTCGGCTTGCTGCTGCTGGGTGAGACCAAAGGCTTCATCCGCGCGGTGGCCTCGTATCAGTGGGCGGTGATGACCACAGTGTTCGCCATCAGTCACGTAGCCTACCTGCTGATGCTGCCGGCGGAGAACAACCCGGCTGGCGGCGGTGTCGGCCTGGTGCTGTATCTGGTGTTCCTGACCCAGTTCAATGATGTCGCCCAGTACATCTGGGGCAAGACCTTCGGCAACCGCAAGATCGTCCCTGGCATCAGCCCGAACAAGACCTGGGAAGGTTTTCTTGGCGGCATCGCCACCACCACTTTGCTCGGCGCTCTACTGGCCCCGTGGCTCACCCCGCTGCTGTGGTGGCAAGGCCTGTTCGCCGGCTTGCTGATCGGGGTCGCCGGTTTCGTTGGTGACCTGACCGTCTCGGCGGTCAAACGCGACCTGCGGATCAAGGACACCGGCCGTCTGATTCCCGGCCACGGCGGTATTCTCGATCGTATCGACAGCCTGATGTATACCGCGCCGCTGTTCTTCCACTTCCTGCGTTACACGGCGTACTGAGGAGTCCGACATGCCTTTTCTGCAACGTCTGCCGAAGATCCTGTTCTTCCTGCTGATCGTGCGCCCGGTGGTCTACCTGATGCTCGGCCTCAACGTGATGCAGCGCGAGAAACTGCCTACCCAGGGGCCGGCGATCCTGGCCGCCAACCACAACAGCCACCTGGACACCCTGGTGCTGATGTCGCTGTACCCGCTGTCAGCCCTGGCACGCCTGCGCCCGGTGGCGGCCGCCGACTATTTTCTGCGCAACCGCTTCACCACCTGGCTGTCACTCAACCTGATCGGCATCATCCCGCTGGATCGTCAGGGTCAGGTCGACAAGGACAAGGTGTTCGAACAGTGCCAGCAGGCCTTGGCCGACGGCCAGATCCTGCTGCTGTTCCCCGAGGGTAGCCGCGGCGACCCGGAGCAGTTGCAGCCGCTGCGCAAGGGCATCTACCACCTGGCACGCAGCTATCCCGGCACCCGGGTCACGCCAATTGCCCTGCACGGACTGGGCAAGGCCCTGCCCAAGGGCGGGTCGATGATCGTCCCGTTCAACTGCGATGCCGTGGTCGGCGAGGCGCTGGAAACCGGCGAGGATTGCGAAGCCTTCATGGGCGAGTTGCAAACCGCCCTGGAAGCCCTGCTGGCCCAGTGCATTACCCGCCGCGAGGCGCTGGAAGAATAGCGGCGCCAACGCGGCTCAGGCAATGGGCCGCGTCACCCGGTCAACCAGATATACCAGCCCGCGATAATCGATACCGCTGTGGCTGCTCAGCCCGATCTCGCAGGTACGGCTGGTCGACACCCCCAGCTCGCAGTGCTGCACCGCCGACTTGAGACTGCGCAGGGCGTGGTCGTTGAGTGCCGGCAGGCTGAAGCCTTTATCGCCGGCAAAGCCGCAGCAATGAATCCCTTCCGGCACTACTACCTGGGTGCTGCAGCGCCGGGCAACTGCCAGCAGCGCCTCGGCCTCGCCCAGGTGTTGGGTGCTGCAGGTCACATGCACCGCCACCGGGGTGTCGATTGGCTCAAACGCCAGCCGCTCAAGCAGGTGCTCGCGAATAAAGCGCACCGGATCGTACAGGTTGAGCCGCGCATCCGGCATGCCCTGCACCAACCGCAGGGTACAGGGACTGGTATCGCAATAGATCGGATAACGACCCTGTTCGCTGGCCGCCAGCAACGCTGCCAGCAATTCTTCGCGCTTGCGCTCGCCCTGCTCGAGATACCCCTTGGAGGCGAACGGCTGACCGCAGCACAACTCATCCAGCCCAGCCGGGAAAATCACCTCAAAGCCCGCCTTCTCCAGTAATGCACAGGTCTTGTCGAACAGCGACACAGGCTCGTCACTGCCCGCCGCCGGCCCCATGACCCGCGAGATGCAGGCCGGCAGATAGACCACCTTGGGTTTGTCCGTCGCCCGAACCGGCGGCGGCTCGACCCAGCGCAGCGCCTGCGGCATGGCCGGGGTCCACTGTGGCAGTCGCTCCCCAGACCAGCGTCGCGCACTACGGCTGAGCTTGAGTAACCGCGGCGCTCCCAACAACCGCTGCGCCATACCAGCCAGCATCAGGCTCAGACGCGCGCCCTTAAGCGTTGTAGCGAAATGTCCGGCTAACCAGTCGGCGCGGCCCGGATGCCGGGCCTGCCCGGCGCGCAGTTCACGCACCAGGTCACCGGTATTGATCCCCACCGGGCAGCGCTGGGCGCACAGACCGGTAGCCGCGCAACTGTCGATGCCCTGATGCTGAAACGCCGCTTCCAGCTCGCGGGTATCGATGCCGGCACGCTTACGCGCCTGAATGTCACGCCAGATGACAATGCGCTGACGCGGCGTCAGAGTCAGGCCGTTGCTCGGGCACACCGGCTCGCAGAAGCCGCACTCGATACACTTGTCGACGATGGCATTGGCCGCCGGCAAAGACTTGAGGTTTTTCAGGTGAATCTGCGGATCGTCAGACAGCACCACATCAGGATTGAGAATGCCCTGCGGGTCGAGCAGACGCTTGATCGCCCACATCAGCTGATAGGCCTCGCGGCCCCACTCCAGTTCGACAAACGGCGCCATGTTGCGCCCCGTGCCGTGCTCGGCTTTCAGCGCGCCGGCAAACTCGACCGCCACCAGTTGCGCCACATCCTGCATGAAGGCCTCGTAGCGGCCTTTTTCCGTCTCGCTATCGAAGCCCTGGGTGAAGACAAAGTGCAGGTTGCCCTCCAGCGCATGGCCGAAGATGATCGCCTCGGCGTAACCATGCTTGTCGAACAGCGCCAGCAGGCGGTTGACGCCCTCAGCCAGAGCCTCGACCGGAAAGGTCACGTCCTCGATGATCACCGTGGTGCCGGTAGCGCGCACCGCCCCCACGGCCGGGAAGGTGTCCTTGCGGATTTTCCACAACTGGTTGTAGACCTTGGGGTCGGTACTGAAATCCACCTGTTTTTCACGCGGGAACTGCGCCACCGAGGCCATGATCCGCTCGATCTGCTCGCTCAGCAGCTCAGCGCCCGAGGCCCGGGTCTCGATCAGCAGCGCGCAGGCGCCGGCGGATAGCGTGCCGACCCACTCAGGCATGCCCGGCATGCTCTCGACCGAGCGCAGACTGCGGCGATCAAGCAACTCCACTGCTGATACCGGCTGCTGTTTGAGCAGCGGCACCGCCCGGCAGCAGCTCTCGACATCGGGAAACACCAGCAGCGCACTGGCCTTGTGCGGGTGCTCGGGTACGGTGTCGTAGGTCACTGCACTGATAAACCCCAGAGTGCCTTCGGAGCCGACCATCAGGTGGCTGAGAATATCCAATGGGTCGGTGAAATCGACCAGCGCATTGAGCGACAGCCCGGTGGTGTTCTTCAGCCGGTACTTGTGGCGAATGCGGCTGGCCAACTCGCTGTTGGCCCGGGTCTGGCGCGCCAGCTCGTCCAGTTGCGCCAGCAGCGGCGCATGACTGCGCCGAAAGGCAGCAACACTGGCCGGGTCTTCGGTGTCCAGCAAGCTACCATCAGCCAGCACCAGGCGCAGCCCGGCCAGGGTGTGGTAGCTGTTCTGTGCGGTACCGCAACACATGCCGCTGGAATTGTTGGCGACGATACCGCCAATCTTGGCTGCGTTGATCGAGGCTGGGTCCGGACCGATCTTGCGTCCCAGCGGCGCCAGCACGGCGTTCGCCGCCGCACCGATCACACCCGGCTGCAGACGGATCTGCGCACCGCCATGACGGATTTCGCGGCCGTTCCAGTGATCGCCCAGCACGATCAGTACTGAATCGCTGATCGCCTGCCCGGACAGGCTGGTGCCTGCGGCGCGGAAGGTCACCGGCACCTGGTGACTGTTCGCCAGACGTAGTAACGCGATCACCTCAGTTTCGGACTCGACCCGCACTACCAGTTGAGGAATCAGCCGGTAAAAGCTGGCGTCGGTACCGAACGCCAGGGTCGAGAGCGGATCGTCGAACAGCCGCTCGGCGGGGATCAGATGCCGGGTAGCAGCGAGAAAGTCGGCGGGCAGGCTCATGGGTTCTCCGGGTGACAAGGTTACTGGGCCAGTTCACGCACCAGCAGATCAGCATTGATCTCGCTGACCGACTTGGCCCCGGTCAGCACCATGGCCACGCGCATTTCCTTCTCTATCAGATCCAGCAGATTGGCCACCCCGGCCTCGCCATCGGCGGCCAGCGCATAAATGAAGGCGCGCCCGAGCATCGCGCAGTCGGCGCCCAGCGCCAGCATGCGCACCACATCCAGGCCAGTACGAATGCCCGAATCGACCAGGATTTTCAGCTCGCCCTTGACCGCATCGGCAATCGCCGGCAGCGCCCGGGCGCTGGACAAGACACCGTCGAGCTGACGGCCGCCGTGGTTGGACACGACGATACCGTCGGCGCCGAAGCTGACCGCATCACGGGCATCCTCAGGATCGAGAATGCCCTTGATCACCATCGGCCCATCCCAGAATTCGCGAATCCACTCCAGATCCTTCCAACTGATTGACGGATCGAAATTGGCCCCCAGCCAGCCGATATAGTCGGCCAGCCCGGTCGGGTTGCCGCGGTAGGCGGAAATGTTGCCCAGATCGTGCGGCCTGCCCAGCAGGCCAACATCCCAAGCCCAGCGCGGATGGGTCACCGCCTGCAACATGCGCCGCAGCGGCGCGTTAGGGCCGCTCATGCCGGAATGCGCATCGCGGTAACGGGCGCCCGGCACCGGCATGTCGACGGTAAATACCAGGGTCGTCACCCCAGCGGCCTTGGCCCGCTCCAGGGCGTTTTCCATGAACCCGCGATCCTTGAGCACATAGAGCTGGAACCACATCGGCCGATCGATGGCCGGCACCACTTCCTCAATCGGGCACACCGACACCGTCGACAGGGTAAAGGGAATGCCCTTGGCCGCTGCCGCCCGCGCCGCCTGCACCTCGCCCCGGCGGGCATACATGCCGGTCAGCCCGACCGGTGCCAGCGCCACTGGCATGGCCAGGGTTTCATCGAACAGCCGGGTTTCCAGGCTCAGCTGCGACATGTTCTTGAGCACCCGCTGACGCAGGGCGATATCGGCCAGATCGGCAACATTGCGTCCCAGCGTGTGTTCGGCATAGGCACCACCGTCGATGTAATGAAACAGGAACGGCGGCAGCCGGCGCTGGGCGGCGGCTCGGTAATCGGTGGAGGCAGAAATGATCATCGAAGGTTTCCCATGGTGTCTTCAAACGCACAGCGCCCCGGTCAGCCCCGGGGCGTCGTCAGGCCGGGTATCAACCGCCCAGCAACGGGTCGCTGACGCCCAGTACATAGGCGGCGAACAGCGCAATCAGGCCAGTCATCAGCACATAGTACAAGGTTGGCCAGACGGTCTTGCGCAGCGTCTGGCCTTCGCGCCCAAGCAGCCCGACCGTGGCCGAGGCCGCCACGACATTATGGATTGCCACCATATTGCCGGCGGCGGCGCCAATGGCCTGTACCGCAACAATCAGGGCCGTGGACAGCCCCAGGTTGGTGGCCACTCCAAACTGGAACTGGCTGAACATCATGTTCGAGACCGTGTTGGAGCCGGCCAGGAACGCACCCAGCGCACCAATGGTCGGCGCCACCAGCGGATAGATGCCGCCTACGCTGTCGGCCATGAACCGGGCCATGGCAATCGGCATGCTCGGCAGATCGGCGGCGTTGACCCCGGAGTTGATCAGGATACGCACCATCGGCACGGTGAACAGCAACACGAAACCGGCACTGAGCAACACCCCGCTGGACTCCCTGACTGCGGCGGTCAATTCCCGCACCCGCATGCGGTGGATGAAAAAGGTCGCCAACACCACCAGCACCAGAATACCGCCGGGCAGGTAGAACGGCTCAATGCCTGCGTTGAGGCCGCTCTCACCCAGCAAGTTGCTGGCACTGAAAGACACCGAGCGGAACAGCGCCGTCGCCTCAGGGAACACTCGGCTGATCACCAGGATCAGACCGACCAGCAGATACGGCAACCAGGCGCGCCAGCTGCTCATCGGCTTGGCGGTCAGCTCCTCCAGCTTCATCTCAATACTGCCCAGCCACTCACTCGGCCAGCTTTCACGCGGGGCGAAATCCCACACAGTTTTCGGCACCAGAAAGCCGAAACGGGCCGCCGTGGTCACAATACCCAGACCAACCAGACCACCCAGCAGCGAGGGGAATTCCGGCCCGAGAAACACCCCGGTGAGCATGTAGGGAATGGTGAAGGCTATACCGGCGAACAGGGCGAAAGGCACCACCTCAAGTCCGGCGCGCCAGCTCTTCTCCTTGCCGAAGAAGCGGGTCAGCATCAACGCCATGATCACCGGCATTACGCTACCGACCAGCGCATGAATGATCGCCACTTTGGCGCTCACCAGCATCAGATAGGCGTCCCAGCTTGAGCCCTGAGCCAGTAGCTCGGCGCCGATGGTGGCGCTGTCCAGGCCGGTGGTTACGCCAACCAGAATCGGAGTACCGACCGCGCCAAAGGACACCGGCGTGCTCTGCACCAGCATCCCCATCAGCACCGCCGCCATCGCCGGGAAGCCGACGGCCACCAGCAGCGGTGCGGCAATGGCGGCTGGTGTCCCGAAGCCCGAGGCACCTTCAATGAAACAGCCGAACAGCCAGGCGATAATGATCGCCTGAATCCGCCGGTCAGGGCTGATAGTAGTGAAGCCGGCACGGATCGCCGTGATCCCGCCCGAATGCTTGAGCGTATTGAGCAGCAAGATGGCGCCGAAGATGATCCACAGCAGCCCCAGGGTAATGATCAGTCCTTGCAGGGTGGAAGCCAGAATCCGGTTGAGACTCATGTCCCAGGCGAACAGACCAATGGCAGCAGTCAACAGATACACCAGTGGCATGGCACGACGTGCCGGCCAGCGCAGGCCGATCAGCAGAATACCGGCCACCAGTATTGGGGTGAAGGCCAGCAAGGCAAGTAATCCAGATGACATAGGGGGCTCCAGTGATTGTTGTGAATGGATTTGCCCAATTGGTAATACCAATTTACAATAAACGCTGTTCAGGGTATGGCAGCAACCGGCCCACAGTCAATTACCGGCTCTTAGACTTTGGTATAACCATTGTAATCAGCAGCTTTATCCTTGAAGCGCGCCAAGGCATAATTCCAAAATTGGTATGACCAATAAATTATCGAGCTAAAACATGGAAATTGGACAGATTCGCCAGCGGCGTCTGGCAGACACCATCGTCGAACAACTGGAAGCCATGATTCTGGAAGGCGCACTGACGTCGGGACAGCGACTACCGGCCGAGCGGGTACTGGCCGAGCAGTTCGGCGTGTCACGCCCTTCGCTGCGTGAAGCCATTCAAAAACTGGTTGCCAAGGGTCTGCTGATCAGCCGCCAGGGCGGCGGCAACTATGTCAGCGACTCGCTCGGCTCCAGCTTCAGCGATCCTTTGCTGGCACTGCTGGAAGGCCGCCCGGAAGCCCAGCGCGACCTGCTGGAGTTTCGTCATACCCTGGAAGCGGACTGCGCCTACTACGCCGCCCTGCGCGCCACCGAAGTAGACCAGCAGCATTTGCGCAGTGCCTATGAAACTCTGCAAAGCTGTTACGCCCCTGCCAGCAAGGCCAGCCGCGCCGAGGAAGGCGCCGCCGATGCGCGCTTTCATCTGGCAATTGCCGAAGCCAGCCACAACATGATCTTGCTGCACACCATTCGCGGCCTGTTCGACCTGCTCAAGCGCAATGTGGTGACCAATATTGGCGGCATGTACGAACTGCGCCCGGAAACCCGGCAAATGCTGATGCAGCAGCATCAGGAACTGTTCGAGGCAATCATCGAACGGCGTGCGGACGACGCACGCGCCTGTGCCAGCCGGCACATCGGTTACGTGCAGACCGTACTGGCTGAGCGCCGCGAAGAGCAGCAGCGCCGGGCCAGAGCCCAGCGCCGGGAAAAGCCATTGAAAGGCTGACAACCCACAGCGTTGTCTAAACTGATTACAACGACCAACCGTCCCGACGTTTGACCCAGGTCATGGGCAGCCCCAGGCCAGACTGCAACACTGGCTGGCAGGCCCAATACAATCAGTACAAGGAGAACGGCAATGCTTGCACACTGCATCCTCAGCGTGGATTACTCCGCAGACTGGAACAAAACGCTAGATCACCTGCCGGCCATCAAGCCGCTGCTGGGGTTGGAACGACTGACCCTGGTCTACGTGGTCGAAACTCACAAGCGCCCGCATATCGAAGACAGCGGCGCCTCGGCCGAGTCGCGACTCAAGGCCCTGTCTGCCCAGTTGAGCAAGGATCTGGGCATCGGCGTCGACTATGAAGTGCGGCGTGGCTTTGCCGCCTCGGAAGTACTGGAAGCTGCGCGCAAGCTCAAGGCCAATGGCATCATCACCCTGAACAAGAGCCATTCCAGTGGCCGCGAGTTCTTTCTCGGCAATATCGCCATGAACCTGGCACGCATGACCCGCCTGCCGCTATTGATGCTCTCGAGTGACGGCGCCGTGGTCGAACCCGACGCTCCCATTCTGTTCGCCACCGACGGCTCCACAGCCAACCACAACGCTCAGAACTGCTTTGAAGCCTTCATGAAACAAGGCGGGCACGGCCTGGCGGTGTGGGTTGACTCGGATGAGCATGACGACGCCGAAGCCGCGCAGCATGTGCTCAACGACCTGACCGGGCGCTACCCGCATGTTGCCGCGCGGCGCCTGAAAGGTACCGCCAGCCGTGAGATTGCAGACCTGTCTCAGGATGAACGAGCAGCACTGGTGATCGTCGGCAAACGCGGCAGTACGCCAATTGCCGAACTGATGCTCGGCAGCACCGCCGAAAACATCGCCCGCGCCTGCCGCCAACCGGTACTGCTGGTACCCTCTGCCTAAGGCTGGCTGCACGAGGAGGCTGGATCAGCCCCCTCCTGGGAAGCGGGAGCACCTGCTCCCGCTGCAAGCCTTGAGCAAGACAATCAAGCCCCGGACACCCTACGCTCCCAGCCAGTCAGCCAGCACCTCACGCGTATGCTGCCCCAGCAACGGCGGAGCGGCCCGGTACTCAGCCGGAGTACGCGACAGCCGAATCGGATTGGCCACCAGATCGACCTGCCCGGCCAACGGGTGTTCCAGCGTGATCTTCAACTGCCGGGCCTGCACCTGCGGATCGGCAAACACCGCCGCCAGATCGTTGATCGGCCCACAGGGCACCCCGGCCTGCTCCAACAACGCCACCCACTCGGCGGTGGTACGGAACACGGTAACCTGCCGAATCAACGGAATCAGTTCGGCCCGGTGCGCGACTCGCGCAGCATTGCTGGCGAACCGCGGATCATCGGCCCACTCCGGGTGCCCGGCCACTTCGCAGAACTTGCGGAACTGACCGTCGTTGCCCACGGTGAGAATAAAATCGCCATCGGCGGTAGGAAAATCCTGATATGGCACGATATTGGGATGCGCATTGCCCAGGCGCCTAGGCGGCTGACCGGTGGTCAGATAGTTCAGCGCCTGATTGGCCAGGCAGGCAACCTGCACATCCAGCAGCGCCAGATCGATATGCTGACCCAGGCCACTGCGCTCACGCTCGGCCAACGCGGCGAGGATCGCATTGCTGGCATACAGACCGGTCAACACATCGGTCAGCGCCACCCCGACCTTGACCGGGCCAGCGCCCTGCTCACCGTCAGCCCGCCCGGTCACGCTCATCAGCCCACCCAGGCCCTGAATCATGAAGTCGTAGCCGGCACGCCTTGAGTAAGGCCCATCCTGACCGAAGCCAGTCACCGAGCAATAGATCAGCCGCGGATTGAGCGCCTGCAGACTGACATGGTCCAGCCCATAAGCCGCCAGCCCCCCGACCTTGAAGTTCTCGATCAGCACATCGGCCCGGGCCGCCAGTTCACGCACCTGCTGCTGGCCTTCGGGCTGGGTGAAGTCGATGGCGATCGAGCGTTTGTTGCGGTTGGCACAGAGGAAGTAGGCCGCTTCAGAGGTATCGCGCCCGTCGGCATCCTTGAGATAGGGTGGCCCCCAGGCACGGGTATCATCACCCGAACCAGGACGTTCGACCTTGACCACATCGGCACCCAGATCCGCCAGCATCTGCCCGGCCCAGGGGCCGGCCAGCACACGGGACAGATCAAGCACTTTCAAACCAGACAGAGCACCAGGCATATTTGCCTCCAAGGCAGATCAGCCGGCTGGACGTATCCTGTAAACGTTATTGCGAGGAGCAGGGGACGGCCATCCGCCGACGCGGCAATCCATTCAGTATCGAGCAACCCATGGATTGCCACAGGCCTTTGGCCTTCGCAATGACGGCGGGGCATCGCACAAGCACCGCGCCCGAAACCCATGGATTGCCACGGGCCAAAGGCCCTCGCAATGACAGCCAGCCTGGGTTGCTTCAGAAAAACGCCTGAAGGCCCGTCTGCGCCCGGCCCAGAATCAGCGCATGGACGTCATGAGTCCCTTCGTAGGTGTTGACCACTTCCAGGTTGACCACGTGGCGGATCACCCCGTACTCATCGGAAATGCCGTTACCACCGAGCATATCGCGAGCTACACGGGCGATATCCAGCGACTTGCCGCAGGAGTTGCGCTTCATGATCGAGGTGATTTCCACCGCTGCCGTGCCTTCGTCCTTCATCCGGCCCAGACGCAGGCAGCCCTGCAGTGCCAAAGTGATTTCGGTCTGCATGTCGGCCAGTTTCTTCTGGATCAACTGGGTTTGCGCCAGCGGGCGACCGAACTGGGTGCGGTCCAGAGTGTACTGACGGGCGGTGTGCCAGCAGAATTCAGCCGCGCCCAGCGCGCCCCAGGAAATACCGTAACGCGCAGAGTTCAGGCAGGTGAAGGGCCCTTTCAAACCGGTGACATGCGGCAGCAGGTTCTCTTCCGGAACGAACACATCGTCCATCACGATTTCACCGGTGATCGAGGTACGCAGACCAACCTTGCCCTTGATCGCCGGCGCACTCAGACCTTCCCAGCCCTTTTCCAGAATGAAGCCGCGAATCACGTCGTCTTCGGTCTTGGCCCAGACCACGAACACATCAGCAATCGGACTGTTGGTGATCCACATCTTGGCGCCCTTGAGGCGATAGCCACCCTCGACCTTGCGCGCCCGGGTGACCATCGACCCCGGATCGGAACCATGGTTAGGCTCGGTCAAGCCGAAGCAGCCGATCCACTCACCGCTGGCCAGCTTGGGCAGGTACTTGCGCTTCTGCTCCTCGCTGCCGAACTCGTTGATCGGCACCATCACCAGTGACGACTGCACGCTCATCATCGAACGGTAACCGGAATCGACCCGCTCCACTTCACGGGCGATCAGGCCGTAGCACACATAGTTCAGACCGCTGCCGCCGTACTCGGTGGGAATGGTCGCACCCAGCAGGCCCAGCTCACCCATTTCGCGGAAGATCGCCACATCGGTCTCTTCATTGCGGAACGAGTTGAGCACCCGCGGCATCAGCTTGTCCTGGCAGTACTGCGCAGCGGAATCACGCACCATGCGCTCTTCTTCAGTCAGTTGCTGATCCAGCAGCAGCGGGTCGATCCAGTTGAATTGTGCTTTAGCGGCCATGGGAACTCCGTCAATCGGTTAGGCAATCACGCACCCACAACGAGCGCTGTTCAAGTGGATTAAGCCTAGACCCGTGCGCACCGGCAGGCAAACGCGTTTTTTGCAGACACCTGTGCTAGATTGGAACTCCGAAAAATGTTAGCCGCCGATAGAAAGCTGAAGGATACCCCATGCGCCGCAAGATCCCCCCGACCCAGGCCCTGATCTGTTTCGAATCCGCCGCCCGCCATGAAAGCTTCACCAAGGCCGCCGAGGAACTGTCACTGACTCAAAGCGCGGTATGCCGGCAGATCGCCAATCTGGAAGAGTTTCTCGACGTGCAATTGTTCCGCCGCACCCGGCGCGGAGTGAAGCTGACCGAAACTGGCCAGACCTACAGTCGGCGCATCGCCAACCGGCTCGATGCGGTCGAGCGCGACACCCTGTCGGTGATGGGCAACCAGGGCACCGCGACCCTGGAACTGGCCACAGTACCGACCTTCGCCACGCAATGGCTGCTGCCGCGACTGAACGGTTTTCTTGTGCAACATCCGCACGTCACGGTCAACCTGACCAACCGCACCCGGCCCTTTCTGTTCGCCGACACCGAATTCGACGCCGCCATCTACTTTGGCGACGGCGACTGGTCGGGTACCGAGGTGCACTTTCTCATGCACGAATCGCCGGTGCCGGTGTGCAGTCCGGCATTGATCGCACCTGCAACCGCATTGACACCCGAACAGATTGCCCAGCTACCCCTGCTGCAACAAACCACCCGCCCCTACGCCTGGCGCCAATGGTTCGCCTCGCTCGGCATGCGTGTTGAACACGACCTCAACGGCACCCGCCTGGAACTGTTCTCCATGCTGGCCCAGGCCGCCATGCATGGCATGGGCGTTGCCCTGATCCCACCGTTCCTGATCCAGGACGAGCTGGCCAGCGGCACACTGATCAACCCCTGCGCCCACAGCTTCGACAGCGACAACGCCTATTACCTGACTATCCCCGAACGCAAAGCCGAGTCCGCCACGCTACAAGCGTTCAGGGATTGGTTATTGCTGGAGGCGCAGGCCTATCGAACTGAAAGCACCGGCTGACAGCCCAGCCACCCGGTCACGCCGGGCCATAAGCCGACCACTCAACCGCGCCCCTTATCCCCCGTCACCGATAATAAGTACAAATCCTGCGCCCCTCGATCTCGTGCACCCGAATATCCATCTGGTACAGGTCGCGCAGCACGGCATCCTGAATCAGCTCATCCGGGCGGCCCTGGCAGGCGAGTTTGCCGGCTTGCATAGCAATGATGTGATCGGCGTAGCAGGAGGCGAAGTTGATGTCGTGCAGCACCACCACCACGGTTTTGCCCTTGTCATCGGCAGCGCTGCGTAGCAGTTGCATCATGTCCACAGCGTGGCGCATGTCGATGTTGTTCAAGGGTTCATCCAGCAACACATAGTCGGTGTCCTGACACATGACCATGGCGACGTAGGCGCGCTGACGCTGGCCGCCGGACAGCTCGTCGATGGCCTGGTGCTGCAACGGGGTCAGGCGCAGGTAGTCGATGGCTTCGTCGATCTGCTGCTGGTCGCTGACGGTCAAGCGCCCGCCGGAATGCGGGAAGCGGCCGAAGGCGACCAGGTCGCGCACACTCAGGCGCATGGTGGTCTGGTTGTGCTGGCGCAGGATCGACAGCTTGCGCGCCAGCTCAGCACCGGGGGTGCGCACCACATCCAACTGGTCGATCAGTACCCGTCCGGCGGACATCGGCAACAATCGGCTGATCATCGACAGCAGGGTCGACTTGCCGGCACCGTTGGGGCCGATGATGGCGGTAAAACCGCCCTTGGGAATCTGCAGGCTGACGTTGTCGACCACCAGTTGATCGCCATAGCGCTTGCTGAGTTCGTGGGTTTCAATCATTGGCGTACTCCGCGCAGTAACAGGGCGATAAACAACAGGCCACCCACCAGCTCGATAACCCGCGACAGCGGCACACTGGAGGCCAGCACATGTTCCAGCAGCAACTGACCGCCGACCAGACAGATCACCCCGACACAGACGCTGGCCGGCAGGGTCCAGCGGTGCTGTTGGGTGCCCATCAGCACATAAGCAAGGTTGGCGACCAGCAGACCGAAGAACAGGGTGGGACCGACCAGTGCGGTGGCAGCAGCCACCAGCACGGCAATTACCACCAGCAGCCGCAATACCAGACGCTGATAATCCAGCCCCAGATTGACCGCAATATCCCGCCCCAGCGCCAGTACATCGAGCTTGCGCCATATCCACAGCACATAGAGGCTGGCCGCGCCGACGAAGGCGGTCGACACCCCTAGCAAACTGACGTTGATGCGGTTGAAACTGGCAGCGCTGCGGCCGCGATCAATCGCCAGCACACCGGGGTCGAGGATGCGCAGCAGCAGGTCGGTCAGCTCGCCGAACAGGATGCCGGCAAGAATGCCGATCAGGATCAGCAGATGCAGGCTGCGTACCGCGCCGCTGAACAGCAGACGAAAAATCAACAGCGCCAGCAGCACCACGGCCAGCACTTCAAGGCCAAAACGCAGCGGCAAGGCCAGCCCCTGCCACTGGGCCGCGCCCCAGATCAGCAGTACCACTACCTGCACCAACAGGAACAGCACGTCGAAGCCGAGCAATGCCGGGGTCAGCACGCGGTTCTGGGTAATGCTCTGGAACAGCACGGTCGACAGGCCAATGGCCCAGGCCACCAGCAACATGGCCAGCAGGCGCGGGCCACGGTATTCGAGGATAAAGCCCCAGTCGGTCTGCACCCGCAGGGTCATAAAGCCCACAGCGCAGAACGCCGCCAGCAGTGCCAGCAGACTCAGCCGCCAGACGGGATTCAAGGTCAGGCCCATTGCTTGCGCCCCCGAATCAGAATCACCAAGAACACCAGGCAGCCGGTCACGGCCAGCAAGCCGGACGACGGGACCTCGAACGGATGAATGATCAGCCTTCCGGCCAGATCAGCTGCCAGCATCAAGGCCGCGCCGAGCAAAGCCACCAGCGGGATGCTACGGCGCAACTGATCACCACAGAGCCAGCGCACCAGATTGGGGGCCACCAGACCGATAAAGGGAATGGCACCGACCACGACCACCACGCTGGCGGAAATCATCGCCACCAGCAGCAAGCCAAGCAGCATCAGCCGGCCATAGTTGACCCCGACGTTAGTGGCAAAGTCCTTGCCTAGGCCGATCACGGTAAAGCGATCAGCGGCCAGCATAGCGACCACGGTCAGACCGGCAGCCAGCCACAACAGCTCATAACGACCGCGCAGCACGGCGGAAAAATCGCCACTGTTCCAGGCCCGGAGTGACTGGCTCAGATCCAGTTGTTGAGCCAGCAGCGCCCCGGCGGCGGCAATCACCCCGGCCAGTACCAGCCCCACCAGCGGTACGATCAGCGCCGAGCGCAGGGCAATGCGCCGCAGTACGGCCAGAAAGATCAGCGTGCCGCCCAGCGCAAACACACTGACCAGCGCAAAGCGCAGCGGCAATGAGGCCCCCGGCGCCAGCCAGGCCAGCACCAGCATGCCCAGCGCGGCCGCTTCCATGGTGCCGACCGTGGAGGGCTCAACCAGGCGGTTGCGGGCCATCATCTGTAGAATCAGCCCGGCTACCGCCAGCGCCGAACCGGCCAGCAGCAAGGCCAGGGTACGTGGCAGGCGGCTGGCGAAGAGGATTTTCGACAGCCGGTCATCCGGATCGCCGGTCAGCACATTGAGCAGGCTCATCCGACTGGCACCGACGTTCAGGCTCCATAGCGCCAGCCCAACCACCAGCGCCAGCAGGATGATCAGCCACACAGTAACGCGCGGAGCCGAGGCTCCGCGCGGGGTTAGTTCTGAACCGGACATCAAGGCAGGGTCTTAACGGTTGGCGGCTGAAAAGGCTTCGATCAGGGTTTCGACACTGGTCTGCATGACTCCGATACCACTGTTGTCGAGCAGGTACCAGCTAACCGGATCCAGATAGACGATCTGGCCTTTCTGCCCGGCAGTGGTGGCCTTGACCAACTCGTTGTCCATCAACTGGGCCGCGGCGACGCCCTCACGACCGATGGCAGCATCACGGTCCATGACGAACAACCAGTCCGGATTGGCTTCGAGCAGAAACTCAAACGATACCGAGTGCCCATGACGACCAACCTGCAGATTATCGACCGCCTGCGGCAAACCGAACACATCGTGGATCATGCCGAAGCGGGTGCCACTGCCGAAGGCTGCCATGCGCCCGCCGGTGGTCAGTACCAGCAGGCCATTACCCTGCTCAGCGGTCAGTTTGCGCAGTTCCTGGACCGACGCCTCAAGCTTGGAAATCAGCGCCTCGGCTTCAGCTTCCCTGGCATAGATCTGGCCCAGCAGTCGGGTGTTGCGCTCCAGGCTGCCAAGCAGGTCCTTGGGATCGGGAGTCACATCGATGGTCGGACCGAACTTGGCCACTTCGGCATACTGCCCCTGTGCCCGACGTCCGGTAATAATCAGATCCGGCTGAGTGCTCTGCAGCACTTCCAGATCCGGCTCGAACAGACTGCCGGCACGGATGAAATCACCGTCACGGTATTGCTTAAGCAGTTCGGGGGCAGTGTTGCTTGGCGTGCCCTGCACGGTTACGCCCAGTTGCTGCAGGGTATCCAGGGTCGACCAGTCGATGACCACGGCTTTTTGCGGGTTGACCGGGACTTCAGTCTCGCCACTGCTGTGCTGGATGGTGACGGTTTCATTGGCCAGAGCGGCGGCTGAAAAGCTGGTGGCCAGCAACAGGCCAGTCACAGACAGGCCACGACGAAGAGCATGGGGGAGCATCGGAGTTCCTTGGCAGCGTATTGCAGACGATTCGCATACGACAACATTCTTGCGAATAATTATTGTTTGCAATGCTATCAGAAACAGCTTTGCCCAAGCAGCGAGAGCGCTCGGGACAAACCGTTGCGAAAAACTCAACGACGCAGGCAGCACGCCTTTCGGGCATACTGCCTGCGCCGCTTAGCAGTTACTGACGAATCCCCTCGATAGTCAGCAGCAGCTCAACTTCCTGCGAGGTCGGCCCCAGGTCCATGGCGATATCAAAGTCCTTCAGCTTCAGCGTGGTGTAAGCCTCAAAGCCGGCCCGGTAACCACCCCACGGATCTTCACCCTCGCCCATGAAACGGGCGTCCAGTACAACCGGTCGGGTCACCCCGTTGAGGGTCAGCTCACCATTGACCTTGGCGCTGTCGTCGCCAGTCATTTCCACGCCCGTAGACTTGAAGGTCGCCTGCGGATGCCGGCTGACGTTGAGGAAGTCGGCACTGCGCAGATGGCGGTCACGCTCGGCATGGTTGGAATCGACGCTGGCGGTATTGATGGTGACCTGCACCTGGCTTTCAGCCGGCTGCTCGGCATCCCAACTGAATGTCCCTTCGAAGTCGTTGAACCGGCCATACAGCCAGCTCATACCCAAATGACTGATCTTGAAGTTGATGAAGGCGTGCTGGCCTTCCTTGTCGATCACGTAATCAGCAGCCAGGGCGCTCATGCCGGCCAGGCCCATGACAGAACCCAGCATCAGGGCAGCGAAGGTCTTTTTCATATCAGTTCTCCTTGGTTGAATTTTCAAGTGAAGCCCGAGGGCGCAGGCCAAGCATGCGTCGCAAGGTATCGTCACGGTCGATAAAATGATGTTTCAGGGCACCTACGGCATGCAGCGCCACCAGCCCCAGCAACAGCATGGCAGACCAGAAGTGTAGATCACCGGCCCGATCCTCCTGGCGCGGCAGACCGCTGACCAGCGCCGGCAACTCGAACCAGCCGAACACACTGATGCCCTGCCCACGCGCGGTGGAAATCAGATAGCCGCTGATGACGATCAAGAACAGCAGCATATACAGCAGACCATGCACCGCCGACGCCAGACGCACTTCCCAGCGCGCATGGTTGGGCAGATGGGCCGGTTTGGGGTTGATCCAGCGCCACAGCAGACGCAACACCAGCACCGCAGCCAGGGCGATCCCGGTGCTCTTGTGCCAGAATGGGGCGCTGCGATAGTAGGGGCTGTAGTAGCTGAGGTCGGTCATCCACAGGCCGAGGATGGCCAGACCGATGACGGTTACGGCCACGCCCCAGTGCAACAGCACGGTGACCAGCCCGTAACGGGTATGAGTATTCCTGAAAGCCATGACTGCCACTCCAATGTGATGCAAAGCATTCTCACATCGAGAGTAGCGGGTAAAAAGCAGAAAAATTTGCTGACTGCTATCTATTTTCTAGATAGGTTGCGCGCCCGCCGCTGGGGCGTGCGCACATCGGTAGGAATCAGAAAAACAGCCGCTTCAGCTCCGCCCCCGGATCCTCGGCACGCATAAAGGCTTCGCCAACCAGGAAGCTATAGATGTCATGGGCCAGCATCAGCTCGACATCGGCACGGTTGAGAATACCGCTTTCGGTCACCAGCAGGCGCTCGGGTGGGATCTTCGGCAACAGTTCCAGAGTGGTATCGAGGCTGACTTCGAAGGTGTGCAGATTGCGGTTGTTGATGCCGATCAGCGGAGTATCCAGGTGCAACGCCCGGTCCAGCTCAATGCCGTCATGCACCTCAACCAGCACATCCAGGCCGTGGGTATGGGCCACATGGGCCAGCTCGGCCATCTGCGCATCTTCCAGCACGGCGGCAATCAGCAGGACGCAGTCAGCCCCCATGGCGCGCGCCTCGACCACCTGATAGGGATCGACCAGAAAGTCCTTGCGGATCACCGGCAGGCTGCAGGCCGCCCGGGCCTGACGCAGATAGTCATCGTGGCCCTGGAAAAAGTCGATATCGGTGAGCACCGACAGGCAGGTCGCCCCGCCCTTCTCGTAACTCACGGCAATTTCGGCCGGATTGAAGTTTTCACGCAGCACTCCCTTGCTCGGCGAAGCCTTCTTGACCTCGGCGATCACTGCCGGCTCACGCGCTTCAGCCTTGCGCATCAGGGCCTTGGCAAATCCGCGCGGGGCATCGGCACTGGCGGCCAGCTTTTCCAGTTCAGCCAGCGAAGTCTGAGCTCGCCGCTCGGCCACTTCCTCGTACTTGCGCTCGACAATTTTCTGCAGGATGGTCGGCACGCTCATTGTTCAGACTCCTCGCGGAATACCTCGGTAAAGGCCACCAGCTCATTGAGCTTCTCACGGGCCAGGCCCGAGTACAATGCATCCGAGGCCAGCTTCACGCCGTCGCTCAGGGTGCCGGCCAGGTCGGCGGCGTACAGCGCTGCACCGGCATTGAGAATGATCATATCGGCAGCTTTTTCGCCAGCTTCGGTCGCGCGTTTGCCCAGCGCATCGCGCACCAGCGCCAGCGAAGCCTGCGGTGAATCGACGGTCAAGCCGATCAGGCTCTGGCTACGCAGGCCGACATCCTCTGGCTGCACCCAGTATTCGCTGATCTCGCCATTTTTCAGCTCGGCGACATAGCTGGGGGCCGCCAGGCTGAACTCATCGAGCCCATCCTTGGAATGCACCACCAGAACATGCTCGCTGCCCAGGCGCTTGAGCACTTCGGCCAGCGGCCGGCACAGCGCATGGCTGAACACCCCGACCACCTGATGCCGGACACCGGCTGGATTGGTCAGCGGCCCGAGCATGTTGAACAGGGTCCGCAGGCCCAACTCACGGCGCGGGCCGGCGGCATGGCGCATGGCGCTGTGGTGAACCTGGGCGAACATGAAACCGACGCCGACACTTTCAATGCAGCGGGCGACCTGTTCGGGGCTCAGCTCCAGATAGATGCCAGCCGCCTCCAGCAAATCAGCACTGCCGCTCTTGCCGGACACCGCGCGATTGCCGTGCTTGGCGACCTTGCCACCGGCTGCGGCCACCACGAACACCGATGCCGAAGACACGTTGAAAATGTTGGCGCCATCGCCACCGGTGCCGACCACATCGACCACATGGTCCAGGCTCGACAACTCGACCCGGCGCGCCAGTTCACGCATCACCGACACCGCACCGACGATCTCGTCGATGGTCTCGCTCTTCATCCGCATGCCCATCAGGAATGCGCCGATCTGCGCATCCGTGCACTGGCCGGTCATGATCTCACGCATCACCGCCTGCATCTCTTCGGTTGTCAGATCCAGATTGCTGACGACCCGGTTGAGCGCCTCCTTGATATCCATCAGCGTACTCCACCCTGTTGCTTGAGGAAGTTGGCCAGCAGTTCGTGGCCCTGTTCGGTCAGAATCGATTCGGGGTGAAACTGCACGCCCTCGATCATGTACTGACGATGGCGCAGGCCCATGATTTCATCCACCGAACCGTCGGCATGCTGGGTCCAGGCGGTGACTTCCAGGCACGCCGGCAAGCTCTCGCGGCGCACTACCAGCGAGTGGTAGCGGGTCACAGTGAGCGGATTGGCCAAGCCCTCGAACACCCCGAGATGTTCATGATAGACCGGACTGGTCTTGCCGTGCATAACCTCGCGGGCACGTACCACTTCACCACCGAAGGCCTGGCCGATACTCTGGTGGCCCAGACAGATGCCGAGAATCGGCAACTGGCCGGCGAAATGCTGCAACACCGGCACCGATACGCCGGCCTCAGTCGGCGTACAGGGGCCGGGGGAAATCACAATACGCTCGGGCTGCAGGGCCTCGATCTGCTCGACCGTGAGTTCGTCATTACGCACCACCTTGACCTCGGCACCCAGCTCGCCGAGATACTGCACCACGTTGTAGGTGAAGGAATCGTAGTTATCGATCATCAGTAGCATGGTTATTCCCTCACTCGGCCGACTGTTCGGCCAGCGCCACGGCGCGGAACATGGCCCGGCGCTTGTTTATGGTTTCCTCCCACTCGCGCTCGGGCACCGAGTCGGCAACGATGCCGGCCCCGGCCTGAACGTGAAGCTCTGCGTCCTTGATCACCGCGGTGCGGATGGCAATGGCGGTGTCCATATTGCCGTTCCAGGCCCAGTAGCCCACCGCGCCGCCGTAGACACCACGCTTGACCGGCTCCAGCTCGTCGATGATTTCCATCGCGCGGATCTTCGGCGCGCCGGACAGAGTGCCGGCTGGCAGAATGGCACGCAGCGCATCCATGGCGTTGAGCTCGTCAAGCAACTGGCCCTTGACGTTGGAAACGATGTGCATGACGTTGGAATAGCGCTCGATCACCATCTGTTCGGTGACCCGCACCTGGCCGACCTTGGCTACCCGGCCCACGTCATTGCGGCCCAGGTCGATCAGCATCAGGTGTTCGGCAATTTCCTTGGCATCGGCCAGCAGATCCTGCTCCAGCGCCAGGTCGGCCTCGGGTGTGGCGCCGCGCGGGCGGGTGCCGGCAATCGGGCGCACGGTCACTTCGCCGTCCTCGACCCGCACCAGCACTTCCGGCGAGCTGCCAACCACGTGGAAGTCACCAAAGTTGAAGAAGTACATGTAAGGGGTCGGATTCTGGCTGCGCAGGGCGCGGTACAGATCGATCGGCGCGGCCTTGAAGTCGATGCTCATGCGCTGCGACAGCACCACCTGCATGCAGTCGCCGGCGAGGATGTACTCCTTGACGCTGTCGACCGCGCGCTCGAAATCTTCACGGGTGAAGCTGGCGCGATAGTCCAGATCATCCCGGTCTGGGGGGTTGTCCAGGCGCAGAGCCTGACGCTGGGCCAGCGGTTGCCGCAGCTGGGCCAGCAGTTCATCCAGCCGGGCGTTGGCCACGGCGAAGGCGTCGGCCTGGGCCGGATCGGCCAGCACGATGGCGTGCAGCTTGCCGGCCAGGTTGTCGAACACCACAACCTCATCGGAAACCATCAGCAGAATGTCCGGGGTGCCCAGTGGGTCCGGATGCGGACAATGAGCCAGGCGCTGCTCGACATAGCGCACGCTGTCGTAACCGAAGTAGCCGACCAGACCGCCATTAAAGCGCGGCAGCCCGGGGATGTCGGAAACCCGGTAACGGGCCTTGAAGGTCTCGACAAAGGCCAGCGGGTCGGCACAGTCATGGCGCTCGGTCTCGACACCGTCGACCAGCACGCAGGCGGTGTGGCCATGGACACGCAACACAGTACGGGCCGGCAGGCCGATGATCGAGTAGCGCCCCCATTTCTCACCGCCCTGCACCGATTCGAGCAGGTAGGAGTTGGGGGCGTCAGCCAGTTTCAGGTAGGTGGACAGCGGGGTATCGAGGTCGGCGAGAACTTCACGCACCAGCGGGATGCGATTGTAGTCCTGGGCGGCCAGGCGTAGGAATTCGTCTAGGGTCATGATCAGCCTCATGGGGCAAGTTTTTTGTCACACGCAAACACGGGGCCCGCGCTCTACGCGGGCAAAACAATCAGATACGCCAGCGCCAACGGGCGAGCGCCTTGATTACTCTCATCAGTTTGCGGTTGCTGACAAACACGGCTGATCCATCAATCTCTGCGGGCAATATTTCAGATACCAGGCAAGACTATATGAGGGTGTCGAGTGAATCAACCAGCAGATCAGGGTTTTCCTCGGCCACCGGGCGACCGTGATTGTAGCCATAACTGACCGCCACCACCGCTACCCCAGCCGCACGGGCGGCCAGAATGTCACTGCGCGAATCACCGACGAACAAGGCCCGCCCGGGCTCAACCCCGGCCTCGGCCATGACCTTCTGCAAGGCGGCCGGATCAGGCTTCTGGACCGGCAGGCTGTCACCGCCAATCTGCCAACGGAAATAGCCACCAAGGCCTTTATCAGCCAGCAACTCAGGCAGGAAGCGGCTCGGTTTGTTGGTGATCAGCGCCAGCGGCACACCGGCAGCGGCCAGGTGGTCGAGGAAGCGACGTACCCCGGGGTAGAGCTGGCTGCGCGAATGATCGCCAGCATAAGCCGTCAGGAACAGCGCCAGCGCCGCTTGCGCCTGCGCCTCGTCGACCGCGTCATGCTCGATGGCATCGGCAAGAGCCCGGCGTACCAGCACCCGGGCGCCATTACCTACCCAGTGCCGGACCTTGTCGATTCCGGCCGGAGCCCGGCCAAGCCCGGTCAGCATGACATCAACTGCGGCGGCCAGATCAGGCACCGAATCGATCAGAGTGCCGTCCAGGTCGAACATTACCAGCTCGGGGAGTTGGCCATTGAAGCGTTGCTGCCAGAAACTCATGCCTGTTCCTATCGATGAACGGTGTGCCGTGCTCAGCCTGTGGATCGCCACAGGCCTGCGGCCTTCGCGATGACGGTTAAGCGCGGACGACGCAGGCGCCACCACCCGTCGACCTTTAAGGGCGGGCAACCCGGGGACCAACCTCACCCGCTAACGTTTCAAGAGCGGCAGCTCGGGACCTAACTCCCCCCGCCGACGTTTTGGCGGCGGCAACCCGTGGCCCAACTGCACCCGCCGACGTCTTGGCCGCGGCAACCCGTGGCCCAACTGCACCCGCCGACGTCTTGGCCGCGGCAACCCGAGACCTAACCCCAGCCGTCATTGCGAGCGCAGCGCGGCAATCCACTAGGGATCAGCCCCGGGCCAGTGCCAGTTCCGCCCGCATGCTGTCGATCACGGCCTTGTAGTCCGGCTTGTTGAAGATTGCCGAGCCGGCCACGAAGGTGTCTGCGCCGGCTTCGGCGATGGCGCGGATGTTCTGTTCGTTGACTCCACCGTCGATTTCCAGGCGAATCTCACGACCGCTGGCGTCGATCAGCGCCCGCGCCTCACGCAGTTTGTCGAGTGTACCGGGAATGAACTTCTGGCCACCAAAGCCCGGGTTAACGCTCATCAACAGAATCATGTCGATCTTGTCCATCACGTACTTGAGGCTGTCCAGCGGGGTCGCAGGGTTGAATACCAGACCGGCTTTGGCACCGCCATCCTTGATCAGTTGCAGCGAACGGTCGATGTGCTCGCTGGCCTCGGGATGAAAGGTAATGTAGCTGGCACCGGCCTCAAGGAAGTCGCCGATGATCCGATCCACCGGCTTGACCATCAGATGCACATCGATCGGCGCCGTAATGCCGTACTTGCGCAGCGCACTGCAAACCATCGGGCCAATGGTCAGGTTGGGCACATAGTGGTTGTCCATTACATCGAAGTGGACGATATCGGCACCAGCGGCCAGTACCTTGTCGACATCCTCACCCAGGCGGGCGAAGTCGGCAGACAGAATGGACGGGGCAATCGCGTAATCGAGCATCGGTTTTCTCGGCATCAGGCGGACAGGACAGTGGAGTTTCAGTGACCCCATGCAGTAATGTGCCGATTGTACACGCAACGGAACCCTGATTCATGGCACCTTTGTATCGCTGGTCACTGCTGATTCTGCTGGCGCTGGGCAATATGGCGCAGGCTGGCATTCCCGACGAGGAGCTGGACGCCGACGAGCTGCATCCGGACGCAGCCCCACCGGCCATTCAGCAACTGCCATCAACCACACGCGGCCTGCAACACGAGCAGGACCTGATGCGTCAGTTGCCCGGCGAGCAGCAGCTCAACCTGAACACTACCGAACAGCACTGGCTGGGCCTCTGGCTGCCTGCCGCCCGGCCCGAGGCGCATGGTGCGATCGTCCTGGTGGCCGACCGTGCCGAGCATGCCGATTGGCCGCAACTGATCGGCCCGGCCCGGCGTCAATTGAGTGAAGCCGGCTGGCAGACGCTGGCCATCGCCCTGCCTGATCAACCAGCCGAAGACTTCGGCCTGCCCCAGGAGCAGCGGCTTGAACGCCAGCAAGCCTGGCGGCTGCTGGCCCGTGAACGGTTGCAGCACAGCGCCAGCCACCTGCGTGAACAGGGTGCAGAGCAGGTGATCCTGCTGGGTCGCGGCGAAGCGGCCTGGCTGGCCTTACAAGTCGGCACCGAGCAAGCGGACACATTCGATGCCCTGGTGTTGTACCGCCTGCGCAGCCCGGAAACCGGCCCCACAGCAAGCACCTTAATAGAAGGCTGGGACAAACCGCTACTGGATATCGTGCCCAGCAGTCGGGCTGGCGATGACCGCTCCGCTCGCGAACGCCGCCTGACTGCCCAACGCCTGGGATATGAGCACTACCAGCAATTACGCCCGGCCGACCCGGCAAGCATGCCCCAAGGCCAGACCATGCTGATCAAACGGATTGATGGATGGTTGCAGCGCAGCCTGCCCGAGGGAAACACTGATTAATTACACGCAAGCACAGGTCAGCGACAATTGGGCCAGCACCGAAACTGATTTAATCAGTGTTCCCCTAGCGAAAACCGCGATAACGCTTGATCCGCTCATAGGCCTCCTGAATGGCCCGGATGCGCTCGCCAGCACCGGCCTGCTCTTGGGTTGAGGCACCGCGCGCCATCAGTTTGTCCGGATGATGAAGGCTGAGCTGGCGGCGATAAGCCTGCTTGATCTGCGCCACCTCGGCATCCAGCGCCACGCCCAGCAACTCGGCCGCCTCGCTCAGCCGGTCGCGGTTGGCCATCGGTGCCTGCTGCCCCGACCCGCTACTGCGACGCTGATGACGCTGATGCATGCGCTGCTGCTCACCCTTGCCTAGTCCGGCCAGTGCTGCCCAGTCGTTGAGGTGTTGCTGTTGCTCACTGCTTAGCGCCCCGGTTGCCAGCGCCATGCGCCAGCAACTGTCGATCAGCTCCACCGCTCGCGCGGGGTCATCACGCCCGAGCAGTTTGACCAGCGGCCTGATCCGCACATCCGGCGCCTTGCCCTGATTGAACCACTGCATGGCCTGCAGCCGCTGGCTCTCGTCCAACCGGTATTGCTGCATCAGATCCCGGGCCAGTTGCAAATGCTCCTGACGCACCCGTCCACTGGCCTTGGCCAAACGCCCCAGGCACAGAAACAGCACCTGCTCGAAGGTCACCAGCCGACGCAGCCGGGCTGGTACATCGGCCCAGCGCTTCAGGCCCCAGTAACGATCCAGCGCATGCCCCAGCACGGCCCCAAAGATGCCGCCCGGCAAGCCGCCAGCCAGACCACCGAGCACACCGCCAAGCACGGTCACCGGCCACAGCACGTTCAACCCTCCCAGGCGAGACGGTCGGCAAGCGCCAGCCGCTCCGGGGTACCGACATCAATCCACAGCCCCGGATAATGCTCGCCACTGACCTGCCCGGCTGCAGCGGCCCGGCGCAGCAGTGGTGCCAACGGGAACGAGTCGCCCGGTTCAGACACCAGCAGCTCAGGAGCCAGCAGCGCAACGCCGCTGTAGGTCAGGCCAGTATCGCCTGCCTGCGGATTGAGTACCCGCCCCTCATGCAGGACAAAGTCGCCCTGCGCCTTGTGTTCGGGATTATCGACCAGTACCAGATGCGCTAGACAGCCCTCGGCCAGTTGCAGCCGGGCAAAGTCGATACCAGTCCAGATGTCACCATTGACCAGCAGGAAGGGCTCGGCCCCGAGTAGCGGCAGAGCCCGGTGAATACCGCCACCGGTTTCCAGCGGCTCGCCCTCGGCCGACCACTGGATGCGTACGCCCCAGGCAGCGCCATTGCCGAAATAGGTTTCCAGTTGCTCGCCCAGCCAGGCATGGTTGATCACCAAATCACGGATACCGGCCTGGGCCAGCGCTTCAATATGCCACTGGATCAAGGGTTTGCCGCCAACCTCCAGCAGAGGCTTGGGCGTATGCAGGGTCAGCGGCCGCATCCGCTCGCCCTTGCCGGCGGCGAGGATCATGGCTTTCACCCCAGCGCCTCCAGACCGGGCAGGCCCAGACTATCGAGCAGACGCTGCAAGGGGGCCAGCCGTTGATCCTGGGCGCAGGCTTCACGCAGATAGCGAATGAAGCGCGGCGCATCTTCCAGGTAGTGCGGCTTGCCATCGCGATAGCGAATGCGCGCGAAGATCCCCAGCACCTTGAGGTGGCGCTGGACCCCCATCAGCCGTGATTGATCAAGGAAGGTTTCAACCCGCTCGGGAACCGGCACACCGACCTCACGCGCGCGCTGCCAGTAGCGGTGCAACCATTGCTGGCGCTCGGCGGGTGAAAAGCTGAAGAAGGCATCAGCGAACAGCGAGGTGGCGTCATAACTGACCGGCCCGTACAGCGCATCCTGAAAATCCAGCACACCGGGCTGGCCTGCACTGGTCATCAGATTGCGCGGCATAAAGTCACGGTGTACGAATACCCGGGCCTCAGCGCCAATGCTACCGAGCAACAATTGGCATAGTTGCTCCCAGTCGGCAATTTGTTCCGGACTCAGGACCCGATCCAGATACCGCTCGACGAACCAGTCCGGGAACAGATTGAGCTCACTCAGCAGCAGTTCATCGGCGTAGTCCGGCAGCACGCCGGGCCGGCTGGCCTGCTGCCAGGCCAGCAGCGCTTCGATCGCAGCACCGAACAGGCGCTCAATCTCGACGGCGGGCAGGCCGGCCTGGATGCTTTGCAGATAGGTGTCGCGGCCCATATCTTCGAGCAGCAAAAAACCACGCTCGGGATCGGCTGCCAGAATTCTCGGCACCCGCACACCCGCGTCAGCCAGCAGCGAGGCAATGCGCATGAAGGGGCGCACATCCTCCTGCGGCGGTGGTGCATCCATGATGATCAGGCAGCGATCATCGCTCTGCAAACGAAAATAGCGGCGAAAACTGGCGTCAGTGCTGGCGGGTGCCAGAGTCCCTTGCGGCGGCTCTGTCCAGCTCACCTGAGTCCCGGCGCTGGCCAGCGCCTTGGGCAACCAGGCTTTCATCAATTCTAGTCTTGCATCCATCTTGTCCATCCCAATCCGGAGCGACGCTGGCTCTGGCGCCGCACAATGCTTTATTATCCATGATCCCGACGATTTGACGCAGCATGCATGTTGCGCCGAGCTCGCACAAGCACCGCGAGTCCCGCACCGAACAGGAAGCCCGGATACCACAACAATGGCTGAGCGTATACCTCCGTTTCATCCCACCTTCCCCCTACTGCTGGTCAGCGGCCTGCTGCTGGCCCAACCCATGACCAGCCTGGCCAACAGCCAGGTCCAATGTCGTGCCGGCAGTGATGGAGGCTGGGTCTGCAGTCCGTTGGAAACAACCTCGCCGATGCCTCCGCGCCCGACCCGAGCAGAACCGGTCGAGCGCACTGTGAGCACCGAGCAACCCGGCCCGACGCGCAGTGCCGCGCCGTCGGCCCAGCCTCAGCAAACGGCTTACACCGAGCTGGACTGGGTTCCGCGCAGCCAGCTCAGCGCCGAGCAACAGGCCGCCATCGCACCTTATTGCGGCGGCACCTATGTCGAACCGGAGCGTGAGGGCCGCGATGACGGCACCCCATTCGATCAGTTGCCGGTCTATGCCACTGCCGATGCCAGCCGCTTCGAGCAGGACAGTCAGGTCGGCACCCTCGAAGGTGACGTGCTGTTGCGCCAGGGTCGCCTGCAGGCTCAATCCAGCCAGGCTCGCTATAACCGCAACACCAACGAGGTCGAGCTGCAGGGCAACGTCCGCCTGCGTGACGACGGCGTTCTGGTTCTGGGCGATCGGGCCCGGATGGATATCGGCACCGGCGCCACCCAGGTCGAGGATGTCCGCTACGTGATGCACGAGGCGCACGCCCGCGGCACCGCCGACAGCCTCAAACGCCGCGAAGATGCGATCATCGTGGTTGCCAATGGCACCTACACCACCTGCGAACCAGGCCATAACACCTGGACCCTGACCGGCCGCGATATCGAACTGGACCGGGAGAAAGGCTGGGGTGAAGCCAGGAATGTGACTCTGCGGGTCAAGAATGTACCGGTGCTATACACCCCCTACATCTACTTCCCGATCGACGACCGGCGCCAGAGCGGCCTGCTGGTTCCGAGCATGTCCTACAGCCAAAACTCGGGCAGCGAGCTGACACTGCCCTATTACCTGAACCTGGCGCCCAACTACGACGCCACCCTGTACCCGACCATCATGACCGACCGCGGTCTGCTGATGGAGGGAGAGTTCCGCTATCTGACCCCCAGCAGCCGCGGCCAGGTCGGCGCGGCGTTCCTCGACGACCGCGAAGACGAGCGCAAGCTGCAGTCCAAATACAAAGACCAGCGCTGGATGTATAGCTGGCAGAACGAATCGCAGTTCGGCTCCCGGCTGCGAGCCGAGGTCGACTACACCGACATCAGCGACCCCTATTACTTCCAGGATCTGGACACCTACCTGGGGATCAAGACCGACAACTTCCTCGACCAGCGTGGCAGCCTGAGCTGGCGTGGCGACAGCTACACTGCCCGGCTCAACCTGCACGCCTACGAGCGGGCCACTATCACCGACATCACCCCGTACGAGCGGCTGCCACAGCTGACCGTCAACGGCGTGGTGCCGATGCAGCCCGGCGGCGTGCGCCTGGATTACCGGACCGAGTACGTCAGCTTCCAGCGTGACCTGATGAGCGGGTTCTTTACCGATCAGGATGGCAACACCGGCGGCCCCGAACATCGCTGGTACGACGACCGGCTGCAGGGCCTGACCCGCGCCGAGGGCGAGCGTCTGCACCTGGAGCCGGGCGTCAGCCTGCCACTGAACTGGACCTGGGGCTTCCTGCGCCCCTCGGTCAAATATGCCTATACCCACTACGACCTGTCGCTCGACAACCAGGGCAAGACCAGCCTGAATGCCGACGAACGGTTCAGAAGCAGCCAGGACCGTGGTCTGCCGATCTTCAGCGTCGACAGCGGCCTGTACTTCGACCGACCCACCGAGCTGTTCGGCAATAGCTACACCCAGACCCTGGAGCCGCGGCTGTTCTATCTATATGTACCGGAGAAAGACCAGACCGATATCCCGATCTTCGACTCCGGCGAGCCCAGCTTCAGTTATGGCGCGCTGTGGCGGGAAAACCGTTTCTCCGGCAAGGACCGCATTGGCGATGCCAACCAGCTGTCACTCGGCCTGACCAACCGTTGGATCGAGGCCAACGGCTTCGAGCGCCAACGCCTGAGTATTGGCCAGGCCTACTACTTCCAGGACCGCAAGGTACAGTTGCGCGGGATCGATTATCGTACTCGCGACACTGCTCAGGCATCGGTATCGCCCTACGCGCTGGAGTACCAGTACCGCTACAACCGCGACTGGCGCTTCAACTCGACCTTCAACTGGGATCCGGATCAGCGCACCACCCGTTCCGGCAGCGCCATGTGGCACTACCAGCCGGCCGACAACCCGCGCAAGGTGGTCAACGTTGGCTATCGCTATCGCAACGACACCCTGCGCTTCGACCGCGAAACCGGGCAATGGACCTTCAATCCCGATTACGGTCTGCCGGGCAGCCCCAACTACATCAAGAACTACTACAAGATCGACCAGCATGACTTCTCGTTCATCTGGCCGGTCAGCCCGCAGTGGAGCCTGATTGGCCGCTGGCAGTATGACTACGGCCGCAATCGTACTCTGGAAAGCTACGGCGGCTTCGAGTACGACAGTTGCTGCTGGAAGCTGCGGGTCATCAACCGGTACTGGATCGACTATGACGAGACCAGTCTCAACCCCAACCGCAATGACGAACCGGATCGGGGAATTTTCCTGCAGATCGTGTTCAAAGGATTAGGCAACCTAACCGGTAGTCGTGTTGAAAACCTTCTGAACGAAGGTATCCCTGGTTACAGAGAGCGTGAAGACAATGCCTTCTAAGTTATACCCAGCGTTGATCAGCCTGTGTGCTGGCCTTTTTCTCAGCAGCCAGCTCCAGGCCCAGGTAGTTCCGCTGGACCGGGTCGCCGCCATCGTCGACAACGACGTGGTGATGGCCAGTCAAGTCGAACAGCGCATGCACAGCGTGCGCCTGCAGCTCCAGGAGCGTGGCACCAGTGCCCCCCCGGACAGCGTATTGCGCGAGCAGGTCATCGAGCGCCTGGTACTGGAAAGCATCCAGTTGCAGATGGCCGAGCGCGCCGGCATTCGGATCGACGACGCCAGCCTCAACCAGACCATGCAGCAGGTAGCTGAGCGCAACGGCCTGACCCTTGACCAGTTCCGCGCCGCTCTGGAGCGTGACGGCATCAGCTACGCGGAAGCCCGCGACCAGATCCGCCGCGAGATGATCATCAACCGGGTGCGTCAGCGCCGGGTGGCCGAGCGTATCCAGGTCTCCGACCAGGAAGTGCGCAACTTCCTCAACTCCGAGGTAGGCCGGTTCCAGATGTCGGCCGACTACCGCCTGGCAATGATCGTTCTGCCGATCTCCGACAGCGCCAGCCAGGCCGATGTTGAACGTGTCGCCCAGGCCGCCGCCGAGATCCATCAGGAACTGAGTGCTGGCGCCGACTTCACCACTCTGGCAGTCAGCCGCTCGGGCGGCGATACCGCGCTGGAAGGCGGCGAGCTGGGCTGGCGCAAGGCTGCTCAGTTGCCCGGACCATTTGCCACCGCCGTGGGCCGCCTGGAAGTGGGTGAAATCACCCAGCCGATCCGTTCCCCGGCCGGTTTCCACATCCTCAAACTGCTGGAAAAGCGCGGTGGCGACAGCCAGTTGGTCGAGGAGTTTCAGGTCCGCCATATCCTGATCAAACCCAGCGAAATCCGCTCCGAACAGGAAGCCGAGCAACTGGTGCGCCGGCTGTATGAGCGCATCCAGAACGGCGAAGACTTCGCCACTCTGGCCCGCGCCTTCTCCGAAGACCCGGGTTCGGCGCTCAACGGCGGCTCGCTCAACTGGATATCGCCGGACATGATGGTGCCGGAATTCCGCGACATGATGCTCGACACCCCACAGAACCGGGTCTCGCTGCCGTTCCAGACCCAGTTCGGCTGGCACATTCTCGAAGTCCAGGATTCACGCCGGGTCGACATGACCGAGGAAATGCGCGAGCAGCAAGCCATCAATCTGCTGCAGAACCGCAAGTACGAGGAAGAGCTGCAGAGCTGGCTGCTGGAAATCCGCGATGAAGCCTTCGTCGAGATCCGCATCTAGTGAGCAGTCATGCCATTGCCCTGACCGCCGGCGAGCCGGCGGGTATCGGCCCCGACCTGTGTCTGATGCTGGCAGCCCAACCCTGCCGGCACCAACGGGTGATCATCGCCGACATCGACCTGCTGCATGAGCGGGCGCGGCAACTGGGCCTGACGGTAGAACTCACAGCGTTCGACCCCAGCCAGCCGCCCGCAGCGCAAACAGCCGGTCAGCTATGCGTGCAGCATGTGCCGTTAACCAGTCGCTGCCGGCCCGGCCAGCTCGATCCGGCCAATGCCGGCTACGTGCTGGAAACCCTGCGCCAGGCCGGCCAGGGTTGTCTGGACCAACAGTTTGCCGCCGTGGTCACCGCCCCGGTCCACAAGGGCGTAATCAACGATGCCGGCGTGGCCTTCTCCGGGCACACCGAATTCTTTGCCGAACTGACCCACACTGCACAGGTCGTGATGATGCTGGCCTGCCCCGGCCTGCGGGTAGCCCTGGCCACCACCCATCTGCCACTGCGAGCGGTAGCCGACACCATCGACCAGCCACTGCTGGAACGGGTCATCGGCATCCTGGATAACGACCTGCGCCACAAATTCGGTCTGAGTAACCCGCGCATTCTGGTCTGCGGCCTCAACCCGCATGCCGGCGAAGGCGGGCATCTGGGGCGTGAGGAAATCGAAGTAATCGAGCCAGTGCTGGCACGCCTGCGCGAGCGTGGCCTGGATCTGCACGGTCCCCTGCCAGCCGACACCCTGTTCACCCCCAAGCACCTGGATCAGGCTGATGCGGTATTGGCCATGTATCATGACCAAGGCCTGCCGGTGCTCAAACACAAGGGTTTCGGTCAGGCCGTAAATATCACCCTGGGGTTGCCGATCATCCGCACCTCGGTCGATCACGGCACCGCGCTGGATCTGGCCGGCACCGGCCGCGCCGATGCCGGTAGCCTGTACGTAGCCCTCACTACCGCCATCGAGATGATCGAAGCCGGAACACACCATGACTGAGTTTGCCCCACACCGGGCGCGCAAGCGCTTCGGCCAGAATTTTCTCCATGACCACGGCGTAATCAACCGCATCCTGCGCGCCATCCATCCGCGTGAAGGCCAGCATCTGGTCGAAATCGGCCCCGGCCAGGGCGCGATCACCAGCGGCCTGCTGGCCGGCAACGCTCGGCTGGACGTAGTCGAACTCGATCACGACCTGCACCCGATCCTGCTGGCCCGGTTCGGCCATAACCCGCTGTTCCGACTGCACAAGGGCGACGCCCTGAAGTTCGATTTCAGCAGCCTGGTCGAGGCTGGCGAGAAACTGCGCATCGTCGGCAACCTGCCGTACAACATCTCGACCCCGCTGATGTTCCACCTGCTGGATCAGGCCGAACATGTCGCCGACATGCACTTCATGCTGCAAAAGGAAGTGGTCCAGCGCCTGGCCGCCCAGGTCGGTGAAAATCACTACGGACGGCTCGGCATCATGGTCCAGTACCGTTGCCAGGTCGAACACCTGTTCGATGTTGGCCCCGGCGCGTTCAACCCGCCGCCCAAGGTCGATTCAGCGATTGTCCGGCTCACCCCCCACGCCAGTCTGCCTCATCCTGCCAAGGATCTGAGCTGCCTGGAGCGGATCGTGCGTGAAGCCTTCAACCATCGCCGCAAGACCCTGCGCAACACGCTCAAGCCGCTGCTCGACAGCAGCGCCATCGAAGCCGCCGGGATCGACCCGGGACTGCGGCCCGAGCAAATTGACCTGGCCGGCTTCGTCCGCCTGGCCAACCATCTGGCGGACCAGGAGCGAGGTCAATGAGTTCTGACCCGCATTATGCCATCAGCATCAAGGTAGCCACCCGCTACCTTGATGAACAGTCGGAGCCCCAGGCCAACCGTTTTGCCTTCGCTTATACCATAACCATTAGCAATACCGGTGACATCGCCACCCAACTGCTCGACCGCCACTGGCTGATCACCGACGGCAATGGCAAGCTGCAGGAAGTGCGCGGCCCCGGCGTGGTCGGCGAACAGCCCGTGATCGCACCCGGCGCCAGCCACACCTACACCAGTGGTTGCGTTCTGGAGACTCCGGTGGGCACCATGGAAGGCAGCTATGGCATGCGAGCTGAGGACGGCCACGCCTTTCGCGCCGGCATTCCGCTGTTCCGACTGGCCCAGCCCAACGCCCTGAACTGACAAGAGCGCCATGACCACGTACGCGGTTGGAGACATTCAAGGTTGCCTTAAGCCCCTCAAGTGCCTGCTGGCCGAGGTTGACTTCAATCCCTCGCGCGACACCCTCTGGTCGGTCGGCGATCTGGTCAACCGTGGTCCCGACTCGCTGGAAACCCTGCGCTTTCTCGACAGTCTGGGAGATGCCTGCGTGGCGGTACTGGGCAATCATGATCTGCAC
The DNA here is from genome assembly GCF_003586265.1 of Pseudomonas jilinensis. Taxonomy (NCBI): domain Bacteria; kingdom Pseudomonadati; phylum Pseudomonadota; class Gammaproteobacteria; order Pseudomonadales; family Pseudomonadaceae; genus Pseudomonas; species Pseudomonas jilinensis. The sequence goes on from NZ_QJSA01000003.1 coordinate 223,853, forward strand.
CTGCTGGCCGCCGCTCGTGATGCCAGCCGACTGCGCAAATCCGATACCCTGCTGGCCATTCTCAAGGCCCCGGATCGCGAACAGTTGCTTGAAAGCCTGCGCCGCCGCCCGCTGGCGCATTATGATCCAACCCATGACATCATTATGACCCATGCCGGCATCCCGCCGATCTGGGGAGTGAACGAGACCCTGGCCCGAGCGGCCGAGGTTGAAGAGGTCTTGCGCTGCGATGAGCGCCTGCCCTGGTATCTGGACGAGATGTACGGCAACAAGCCTGACCGCTGGAAACCCAGCCTCAAGGGCACCGAGCGGCTGCGAGTGATCACCAACTACCTGACCCGCATGCGCTTCTGTCTGGCCGATGGCACCCTGGACCTGAAATCCAAGGAAGGCCTGGGGCATGCCCCCAAGGGCTTTGCCCCTTGGTTCAGCTTCCCCCGCCGCGACCCAGAGACCCAGATCGTCTTTGGCCACTGGGCTGCTCTTGAGGCGCGCTGTGATACCCCCGGGGTACATGCACTCGATAGCGGCTGTGTCTGGGGCGGCAACATGACCCTGATGAACCTGGATACCGGCGAGCGGCACCAGTGCGACTGTGCCGACTAAGAGGATAAGCCCATGAGCGAATTTCAACGTATCAGTGCCGAGCAGGCGGTCAAAATCCTGGAAAACGGGGCCAATCTCGCCGACATTCGCGACCCGCAAAGTTATGCCCAGGGGCATATTCGTGGCGCGGTGCGGCTCGACAACGACAACCTCGCCCAGTTCATCGCCAGTACCGACCAGCAGCAGCCGCTGATTGTCTGTTGCTATCACGGCAACTCCAGCCAGCCGACCGCCGCCTACCTGGCCAATGTCGGCTTTGCCGAGGTCTACAGTCTGGACGGCGGCTTCGAACTGTGGCGCCAATACTACCCTGAGTACATTGAGCAAAACTGAACCGCCCAGCCCACTCTTCGTCGCACTTTTTTTCATAATCGCCCTTCCCCCCGCGCGCAAAAGAACTATTCTGAGAACAAGGCAATCAAAGAAGTGAGTGCCGGTCTGCCGGCTTCCGATAACAAGGGAGCCTGCCGGTCCCTTCGGTAGCCGGGACGCCGGCTGCCGGGTCTCCGACAGACTCCCCACGCATGCCCGTGCAACAGGTGGTATTGGGGGATTCACGCATCAGGATTTGCCGTCGCCCGGTACTGCGCGTCAGACGGGAAGGTGCCCGGAAGTCACAGACCTCATCCCAGGCAACAGCGAGGTCGTGTCATGAGCATATTCAGCCATTTTCAGAACCGCTTCGAAGCCACACGGCAGGAGGACTATTCCCTGCAGGAGTACCTTGAGCTCTGCAAAACCGACCCAATGGCCTACGCCAGCGCGTCGGAACGGCTGCTCAAGGCGATTGGCGAACCGGAGCTGATCGACACCTCGCTGGACCCCAGGCTATCGCGGATCTTTTCCAACAAGATGATCAAGCGCTATCCGGCCTTCGCCGACTTCCACGGCATGGAAGACGCGATCGAGCACATCGTGTCGTTCTTCAAGCATGCGGCCCAGGGCCTGGAGGAGCGCAAACAGATCCTCTACCTGCTCGGCCCGGTCGGCGGCGGCAAGTCCTCACTGGCGGAAAAGCTCAAGGCGCTTATGCAGCAGGTGCCCTTCTATGCAATCAAGGATTCACCGGTATTCGAGTCGCCGCTGGGGCTGTTCAGTGCAGAGGAAGACGGCGCTATTCTCGAGGAAGACTACGGTATCCCTCGGCGCTACCTGACCAGCATCATGTCGCCCTGGGCGGTCAAACGCCTGCATGAGTTCAATGGCGACATCGGCCAGTTCCGAGTGGTCAAACTCTACCCCTCGATCCTTCAGCAGGTCGCCATCAGCAAGACCGAACCGGGCGATGAGAACAACCAGGACATCTCCTCGCTGGTCGGCAAGGTCGATATCCGCAAGCTGGAAGAGTTCCCGCAGAACGACCCCGACGCCTACAGCTACTCCGGCGGCCTGTGCCGCTCCAACCAGGGGCTGATGGAGTTCGTCGAGATGTTCAAGGCGCCGATCAAGGTGCTGCACCCGCTGCTGACCGCCACCCAGGAAGGTAACTACAACAGCACCGAAGGCATGGGCGCGATTCCGTTCAGTGGCATCATTCTGGCCCACTCCAACGAGTCGGAATGGCACACTTTCCGCAACAACAAGAACAACGAGGCGTTCATCGACCGCATCTACATCGTCAAGGTGCCCTATTGCCTGCGGGTCAGCGATGAAATCCAGATCTACCAAAAGCTGCTGACCAACAGTTCGCTGGCCAGCGCCCATTGCGCCCCGGACACCCTGAAGATGCTGGCCCAGTTCTCGGTGCTCTCGCGCCTGAAAGAACCGGAAAACTCCAACGTCTACTCGAAGATGCGCATCTATGACGGCGAAAACCTCAAGGATACCGATCCCAAGGCCAAATCGATTCAGGAGTACCGCGACACGGCTGGCGTCGATGAAGGTATGAGCGGTCTGTCGACCCGGTTCGCCTTCAAGATCCTGTCCAAGGTGTTCAACTACGATCACAGCGAGATTGCCGCCAACCCGGTTCACCTGCTCTATGTGCTGGAGCAGCAGATTGAACAGGAACAGTTCCCCAACGATGTCAGCGAGCGTTACCTGCGCTTTATCAAGGAGTACCTGGCACCGCGTTACGTCGACTTCATCGGCAAGGAAATCCAGACCGCCTACCTGGAGTCCTACAGCGAATACGGACAAAACATTTTCGACCGCTATGTCATGTATGCCGACTTCTGGATTCAGGATCAGGAATACCGCGACCCGGATACCGGCGAGATTCTCAACCGCGCGGCGCTCAACGAGGAACTGGAGAAGATCGAGAAACCGGCCGGCATCAGTAACCCGAAGGATTTCCGTAACGAGATCGTTAACTTCGTACTGCGAGCCCGGGCCCACAACCACGGCAAGAACCCGACCTGGCTGTCCTATGAAAAACTGCGGGTGGTGATCGAGAAGAAAATGTTCTCCAACACCGAAGACCTGCTGCCGGTCATCAGCTTCAACGCCAAGGCATCGAAAGAGGACCAGAAGAAACACAACGACTTCGTCACCCGCATGGTCGAGCGCGGTTATACCGAGAAACAGGTGCGGCTGCTGTCGGAATGGTATCTGCGTGTAAGAAAAGCTCAGTAACTCGCATAACGCGAAAGCAATACGAGCGTAGTACACGCCTAGGCAACACTACCACAGGGGCCGCTCCAAGCTTTGAGCCAGCGGCCCCGGAGGGGCCCGAATGAGTTATGTGATTGACCGACGCTTGAACGGCAAGAACAAAAGCATGGTCAACCGCCAGCGCTTTCTGCGGCGCTACAAGTCGCATATCAAGAAAGCTGTGGAAGAGGCGGTAGGCCGGCGTTCGATTACCGATATGGAGCATGGTGAACAAATCAGTATTCCGGCCCGGGACATTGACGAGCCAATCTTTCACCATGGTCCCGGCGGGCGGCAAACCCGGGTCCACCCAGGCAATCGCGAATTCACTACCGGCGACCGCCTCCCTCGCCCCCAGGGCGGAGGCGGAGGCCAGGGTGGCAGCAAAGCCGGCAACAGCGGCGAAGGCATGGACGAGTTCGTCTTCCAGATCACCCAGGAGGAATTCCTCGACTTCATGTTCGAGGATCTGGCCCTGCCCAATCTGGTCAAGCGCCACCTGGCCGGCACCGACACCTTCAAGCCGGTACGGGCCGGCATCAGCCAACAGGGCAACCCGTCGCGGATCAATATCGTCCGCTCAATGCGTGCCGCCCATGCCCGACGCATCGCCCTGTCCGGCGGCAGCCGGGCGCGACTGCGCGAAGCGCGCAAGGAGCTGGAGCAACTGCGCCTGACCCAGCCTGACAATCTGGCCGACATTCAGCGCCTGGAACAGGAAATCCTGCATCTTCGCGCCATGATCGAGCGCATCCCGTTCCTCGACACCTTCGACCTGCGCTACAACCTGATCACCAAGCAGCCGACGCCCAGCTCCAAGGCGGTGATGTTCTGCCTGATGGATGTCTCCGGCTCCATGACCCAGGCCACCAAGGACTTGGCCAAACGTTTTTACATCCTGCTGTACATGTTCCTGCGGCGTAATTACGAGCGTATCGAAGTGGTGTTCATCCGCCACCACACCAGCGCCAAGGAAGTCGATGAAGAAGAGTTCTTTTACTCCCGTGAAACTGGCGGCACCATCGTCTCCAGCGCCCTGCGATTGATGCAACAGATCATCGAGGAGCGCTACTCCCCGAGCGAATGGAACCTGTATTGCGCCCAGGCCTCGGACGGCGACAACTGGAATGACGACTCCCCCATCTGCCGTGATCTGCTGCTGAACAGGATCATGCCGGCCATGCAGTACTACTGCTATGTGGAAATCACCCCACGCGAGCACCAAGCCCTGTGGTACGAGTATGAGCAGGTCTCGGAACGTTTCGCCGACAGTTTTGCCCAACAGCAGATAGTCGATGCCGGAGACATCTATCCGGTCTTTCGCAAGCTGTTCCAGAAGAGGATGGTCACATGACCCGGCATTTGATCTCCACCGGCTCGGAATGGAGCTTCGACCTGATCCGTGACTATGATCGCGAAATCGGCCGCATAGCCCACGACGTCTATGGTCTGGATACCTATCCGAACCAGATCGAAGTCATCACCGCCGAGCAGATGATGGACGCCTACGCTTCGGTGGGCATGCCTCTGGGCTACCACCACTGGTCCTACGGCAAGCACTTCCTGCACACCGAGAAAAACTACAAGCGCGGCCAGATGGGCCTGGCCTATGAGATCGTGATCAACTCCGATCCCTGCATCGCCTATCTGATGGAAGAGAACACCATGACCATGCAGGCGCTGGTCATCGCCCACGCCTGCTACGGGCACAACTCGTTCTTCAAGGGCAACTACCTGTTCCGCACCTGGACCGACGCCAGCGCGATCATCGATTACCTGGTGTTTGCCAAGCAGTACATCAGCGAATGCGAAGAACGTCATGGCATCGACGCCGTCGAAGACCTGCTGGATTCCTGCCATGCGCTGATGAACTATGGGGTCGACCGCTACAAGCGTCCCTATCCAATCTCCGCCGAAGAGGAACGCCAGCGCCAGCACGAGCGTGAAGAGCACCTGCAGCGGCAGGTCAACGACCTGTGGCGCACCATTCCGATCAGCGACGAGCGGCGCGAAAAAGACAAGCCGGAGCCGCGTTACCCGGCCGAGCCGCAGGAAAACCTGCTGTACTTCATCGAAAAGAACGCCCCGTTGCTGGAGCCCTGGCAACGCGAAGTAGTACGCATCGTGCGCAAGGTCGCGCAGTACTTCTACCCGCAGCGCCAGACCCAGGTCATGAACGAGGGCTGGGCGACGTTCTGGCATTACACCCTGCTCAATCATCTGTACGACGAAGGCCGGGTCACCGATGGCTTCATGATGGAGTTTCTTCAATCGCATACCAGCGTTATCTACCAGCCGCCGTTCGACAGCCCCTGGTACAGCGGCATCAATCCCTATGCACTGGGGTTTGCAATGATGCAGGACATCCGCCGCATCTGCGAAAACCCGACCGAGGAAGATCGCCGCTGGTTCCCCGACATTGCCGGCAGCGACTGGCTGGAAACCCTGAAATTCGCCATGCGCACCTTCAAGGACGAAAGCTTCATCCTGCAGTTCCTGTCGCCTAAGGTCATCCGTGACCTGAAACTGTTTGCCGTGGTCGATGACGAACATGACGACCACCTGGAAATTGCCGCTATCCACGACGATAGCGGCTACCGCACCATTCGCCAACTGCTCGCCGCCCAGTACAACCTGGGCAACCGCGAGCCCAATATTCAGGTCTGGCGGGTTGACCGCCGTGGCGACCGCTCGCTGACCCTGCGTCATCAACGTCACGACGGCAAACCACTGGGCGAAACCACCCAGGAAATGCTTCGCCATCTGCATAGGTTATGGGGCTTTGACGTTCATCTGGAAAGCATGGAGGGCGACAAGCTGGTGCAGGCTATGCACATGCCACCCAAGCCAGGGGCCGACGACGAGAAGATACCCAAGTTCGACCTCAGCATACCGCCGGTCTGATAAGCTACAGGCTTGAATCTTACAACCTGAGCCTCATGCCCAGTTCCTACACTACCTATCTGGTCGGCGGCGCCGTCCGCGACCAACTTCTTGGCCTGCCCGTCAGCGAACGCGACTGGGTGGTGGTCGGCGCCACCCCTGAGCAACTGCGCAGTGAGGGTTACACCCCGGTGGGCCAGGACTTTCCGGTATTCCTGCACCCCAAGAGCGGCGAAGAGTACGCACTGGCTCGGACCGAGCGCAAAAGCGGGGTCGGCTATGGCGGCTTTACCTTTCACACCAGCCCGGACGTCACCCTGGAGCAGGATCTGCTGCGCCGTGACCTGACAGTCAATGCCATGGCTATGGACGCCGAGGGCGGCCTGATTGACCCCTACGGCGGCCAGCGGGACCTGCAGGCCCGGATCCTGCGTCATGTGTCTCCGGCATTTGTCGAAGACCCACTACGGGTGCTGCGGGTCGCACGCTTTGCCGCCCGCTATGCCAGCCAGGGCTTCGTGGTAGCGCCCGAAACTCTGGCGCTGATGGCCGAACTGGCCGACTCCGGCGAATTGCAGGCGCTGACCGCCGAGCGGGTCTGGAAGGAAATCAGCCGGGCACTGATGGAACCACGCCCGGAAGTCTTCATCTGGGTATTGCGTGAATGCGGCGCGTTGGCACAATTGTTGCCCGAGGTTGATGCACTGTTTGGCGTACCGCAGCCAGCCCCCCATCACCCGGAGATCGATACCGGCGAGCACCTGCTGCTGGTACTGGCCCAGACTGCCCAACTGAACTTGCCACTGCCGGCCCGTTGGGCCTGTCTGCTGCACGACCTGGGCAAGGGCCTGACCTCCAGCGAACACTGGCCCAAACACCACGGCCATGAAACCAAGGGACTGAAAGCGGTCAAGGCGGTCAATCAGCGCTTCAAGGTACCGCGCGAGTGCCAGGAACTGGCCCTGCTGACCTGCGAATATCACACCCATTGCCACAGGGCTCTGGAGTTGCGCCCACAGACATTGCTCAAGCTGTTCAAGGCCTTCGACATCTATCGCAGGCCGGAGCGCTTCGAGCTGTTTCTCGGCGCCTGTGAAGCCGACGCCCGCGGGCGCCTTGGCCTTGAACAGCAGCCCTATCCGCAGGCCGACTATCTGCGCCAAGCAGCCCGACTCGCTCGCGAGGTCAGTATTCAGCCCTTGCTAGAGCAGGGTTTACAGGGTGCGGAACTGGGAAAGGCATTGGAACGTCAGCGTCTAGACGCACTGAGCAATTACACCAAGGCCCGCTAGGGCCTTACTTGGCCGATACCGCCCGGGCCTGATGCTCAGCAACCAGCTCAGGCGCGCTCAACGCGCGACCGCGCCAGTCGAAGGCCACCGGCCACAGGGCCTGATCACCCTGCCAGGAGGTCCATAATTCAAGATAACTGCGCCCGTCACCCGGAAGCCGGGCGTGTGGCGCAAGCAAGGCCAGCGGCCACAGCACAAAGGCATTGCGGGCGGTTTCCGCCCGCGGCAGGCGCATACCGTCATGCACGCCGCACAACTGGCCATAGGTCAAAATATCGATATCCAGGGTAATGCGCCCGGGAGACGCCTGCTCCCGGCGCCCGCAGGCGGCCTCGATGGCCTTCAGCGCAGCATTCAGATCCGCCAGCGGCAAGTGCGTGTAGGCGCCTACCACCATGTTGTAAAAACGCCGACCCAATACCCCGACCGCCTCGCTTTCAAAAACCGGCGACAGATCCAGCGGCCCCAGCAACTGCTCCAGTGCATCCAGCCCACGGCGCAGATGGTCATCGCGCTCGGTATTGCTACCCAGGCCGAGAAATACCTCGATCATGCCGGGCGCACTCCCCGCTCGATCTGCACCCCCACGCCCCCTCGGGCAGCGGCCACTGCACCTGGCTTGGTCACCCGCACTCGCAGCCAAGGCACTGCGAACTCGGCCTGAATCAGATGCGCCAGCTCCTCAGCCAATGCCTCGACCAGCAGGAACTGACTTGCGCCGACCCAGTCCAGCACGCGCTGGCTGATGGCCGCATAGTCCAGCGTTGCCTGCAGATTGTCTTCGGCTGCCGCCCGACGGATGTCCCAGCCCAGCTCAAGGTCAATCACCAGCGGCTGGCGAATCTCGCGCTCCCAGTCATAGACGCCGATCACAGCTTCGACTTCCAGCCCATTGATGAATACCAGGTCCACTCTTCTCTCCACAGTCGATTACAATCGCCTTTTCGGCTAGGGTCACCTCATGACCTTTTTCATTCTACTGCTAGTCGGCGCTTATCTGCTCGGCTCGATTTCATTTGCCGTGCTGCTCAGCCGTCTGCGCCAGCTACCCGACCCGCGCAGCCTGGGTTCCGGCAATCCCGGCGCCAGCAACATGCTGCGCCTGGGGCGCAAACCCCTGGCTCTGGCCACGCTATTCGGCGATCTGGGCAAGGGTGCCCTGGCAGCCGGGCTAGGCCACCTGGCGGGCCTGGACAGCATTCTGGCGGCCTGGCTGGGGCTGGCCGCGGTTGTCGGCCACATGCTGCCGGTATTCCATCGCTGGCGAGGTGGCAAAGGCGTCGCCACCGCCGCCGGCGTGCTGTTAGTCGTATCCTGGCCCAGTGCGGTATTCTGCCTGTGCTTCTGGCTGCTGATCTTCGCCTGGCGGCGGATCGCTTCGCTGGCCTCAATTTGCGCCTGTCTGGCGCTGCTGCCATGGCTGGCTTGGATGACCCCAGAACTGTTCATGCCGCTGGGCCTGATGAGCCTGCTGATCCTGCTGCGCCACCAACTCAACATGCGCCGCCTGCTTCGCGGCGTAGAAAATCACTTCAGGCGTTGAGTGGCGCCAGTTCCTCCATCGGCCACCGCGCCCGCGCCTGAATTCCAGCCTGATCCTGCTGCCCAGCCAACAGGCGCTGACAGCCGGCATAGGCGATCATCGCGCCATTGTCGGTACAAAAGGCCGGGCGCGCATAAAACAGCTCACCTTTCAGACCAGTCGCCATCTTGCCCAGCGAGTGACGCAGCTCACGGTTGGCACTGACCCCTCCGGCAATGACCAGGCGCTTTAGCCCGGTAGCCTTGAGCGCCCGACGACACTTGATGGTCAGGGTCTCGACCACCGCCAGCTCAAAAGCCCGGGCAATGTCACTGCGCGTTTGCTCACTGGCATCACCTGCCGCCTGGCACTGCTGCCAGGTATTGAGTACCGCAGTTTTCAAACCACTGAAGCTGAAATCCAGCCCCGGGCGGTCAGTCATTGGGCGGGGAAATACAAAGCGCCCCGGGGTGCCGGCCTGGGCCAGTCGGGCAATCTCCGGGCCGCCCGGATACGGCAAGCCCATCAGCTTGGCGGTTTTGTCAAAGGCCTCGCCAGCGGCATCGTCCAGCGACTCGCCCAGCAACTGGTAGCGGCCAATACCGTCAACCCGCACCAACTGGGTGTGGCCGCCAGACACCAGCAAAGCGACAAACGGGAATTCCGGCGGCTGCTCTTCGAGCATCGGCGCCAACAGGTGGCCTTCCATATGGTGTACGCCCAAGGCCGGCACGCCCCAGGCAAACGCCATGGCCTTGGCACAGGCACCGCCAACCAGCAGCGCACCCACCAGCCCCGGCCCGGCGGTATAAGCCACACCATCCACCTCACCCTCAGTGACACCCGCCGCCGCAAACACCTCACGCAGCAGCGGGATCAGGCGTTTGACATGATCGCGCGAGGCCAGCTCGGGCACCACACCGCCATAGATGCGGTGCAGGTCGATCTGACTGAACAACGCATCGGCCAGCAGGCCACGCTCACTGTCATACAGCGCCACGCCGGTTTCATCGCAGGAGGTTTCGATACCCAATACACGCATAATCGCCATTCTCACCTTACAATACGCAGTCATTACCGCGTCACATGCCGCGCATCATAATCACCCACCGGCCCACAGGCCAGTTTTTCAGCAATTTATGCTTTGCATTTATCTGATGAAGGCGGTAACATCCGCTCCCCTTGAAATGCAATGTGTCGCGGACTCAGGTCGGCGGCAATGACTCACAGCACAGTTTTGAGAAAGGTACGAAATGCCTGCCGTCAAAGTTAAAGAGAACGAACCCTTCGACGTGGCCCTGCGCCGCTTCAAGCGCTCCTGTGAAAAAGCTGGCGTTCTGGCCGAAGTCCGTCGCCGCGAGTTCTACGAGAAGCCTACTACCGAGCGCAAGCGCAAGGCTGCTGCCGCTGTAAAGCGTCACGCCAAGAAGCTGCAACGCGAACAGCGTCGCCGCGAGCGCCTGTACTGAGTTTAGTCCATCTGTCCGCACCCACTGGTTAAGCCAGCGCGGACGGAGCGACAAACCCAAAAACGCATGAGTCCGGCCTCCGCAAAAGCGGAACAAGGCTGGATTTTTGCGTTTGCGTCGTTTGCAGCCAGCCTTATCCAGCGATAGAGCCGGCTACCTTAAGGAACCTCTGAAAACGTAGGCGAGGCAGGCAAGACAATACCGATGGCGGCCCCGCAAAAATAGCCGAAAAAGCGGAGTTTACGTGGTGTAAATGAGCATTTTGACCGGGCTCGCGATCGAGGCTGTTTTTAACGCAGTATTGCCAACGCAGCTAGTTTTCAGAGGTTCCTTAATCGACGCTATGATAAGCGTACCCTACTCTTTCAAGGTGCCTTCATGTCCGGGCTGATCCCACAAGGCTTCATTGACGACCTGCTCGGACGCTCCGACATCGTCGAAGTCGTTGGCTCACGCCTGAAACTGAAGAAAACCGGCAAAAACTACTCCGCGCTCTGCCCGTTCCACAACGAAAAGTCGCCCTCCTTCAGCGTCAGCCCGGACAAACAGTTCTATTACTGCTTCGGCTGCGGCGCTGGCGGCAACGCCATCAGCTTCCTGATGGATTACGAACGCCTGGACTTCCCCCAGGCTGTCGAGGAACTGGCCCGCCAGGTCGGGGTGGACGTGCCCCGCGAGGAGCGCACGGATCAGCGCGGCAGTAAGCGCCAACCGCGCCAAGACAGCCCGTTATATGCTTTGCTCGAGCAGGCTGCAGCCTTTTACCGCCAGCAACTACGGCATCACCCCCAGCGCCAGCGGGCAGTCAACTACCTCAAGGGTCGCGGCCTGACCGGCCAGATTGCCAAGCTCTACGATATCGGTTTCGCGCCTCCCGGCTGGGACAACCTGATGAATCATCTGAGCCGCGACAGCACCGAACAGAAGGCTCTGATCGAAGCCGGGCTACTGGTAGAAAACCCCGACAGCGGCAAGCGTTACGACCGTTTCCGCGACCGTATCACTTTCCCCATCCGCGACAGCCGCGGGCGGGTAATCGGCTTCGGCGGCCGGGTACTGGGCGACGACAAGCCCAAGTACCTGAACTCACCAGAAACCCCGGTCTTCCACAAAGGCCGCGAACTCTACGGCCTGTTCGAGGCGAAACGCCAGCACCGGCAACTGGACGATATCCTGGTGGTCGAAGGCTACATGGACGTGATCGCCCTGGCCCAGCACGGGATCGGCAACGCCGTTGCCACTCTCGGCACCGCCACCAGCGAAGAGCATCTGCGCCGCCTGTTCCGGGTGGTCAACAGCGTGGTATTCTGCTTCGACGGCGATAACGCTGGACGCCAGGCCGCCTGGCGTGCCCTGCTGGCCTGCCTGCCGACCCTCGAAGATGGACGCCATGTGCGTTTTCTGTTTTTGCCCGAAGGCCAGGACCCAGACAGCCTGGTCCGCGAAGAAGGCCAGGATGCCTTCCGTACCCGCTTGAGCTCACAGGCAGTGGCGCTGACCGACTACCTGTTTCGCCACCTGAGCGAAGAAGCCAGCCCAGACAGCCTGGAAGGCAAAGCCCATCTAGCCAGCCTGGCCCTGCCATTGATCGAACAGGTTCCCGGCAGCCTGCTGCGCCGCTTGCTGCGCCAGTCACTTGAACGCCTGACCGGCATGGACCTGGATAGCCTGCCGACAACAGCGCCGCAATCCGCCCCCACCCAGGACAGCTCGCCGGATTATGGCTACGACTATGAATATTTGCCCAACTACGAACCCAATCCGGACTGGGCTGACCACCTGCCGGAAGAGCCAGTCAGAAAAGCGGCTCGCCCCCGCCAGGACAAGCGCCAGCGCGCCGGTGTGGACAACCCCCTGATCAGCGCCGCCCGAACTCTGCTGCATCACCCGCACCTGGCCGGTCTGGTCAATGAGGCCAATCAGTTCGCCGACGATGACGACGATCAGGCCCAACTGCTGGTCGCCCTGATCGATGCCCTGCAAAAAAATCCGCAACAGACAACCATCCAGCTTCTGGCTCGCTGGCACGGCACTGCACTCGGTGACCAGCTCAACCAGCTGGCCGAACGCGAATGGTTACTAAATAATCCCGGGGCAAACCTTGAACAACAGTTTTTCGACACTATAAATACATTGATGGCACGACAAACTGATCGCCGTATCGAACGCCTGTTGGAAAAATCGTCCCATACGCCGCTCACCACCGAGGAAAAGCAGTTGCTACGCGAGCTTCTGAGCCGGCGCCAGACCCCCGTCAGCAACAACTAAACACGCGCCAACTGGCGCGACAGCCTGATTTCAGGCTATAATCCGCAGCTTACTTTTTTGCACACCAAGGCATCCACAAGGGTTGTTATGTCCGGAAAAGCGCAACAGCAATCCCGTCTCAAGGAGCTCATCGCCCGCGGTCGCGAGCAGGGCTTTTTGACCTATGCGGAAGTCAACGACCATCTTCCGGAGGATATCTCCGATCCGGAACAGGTTGAAGACATTATTCGCATGATCAACGACATGGGCATCACTGTCTTCGAGACAGCCCCGGATGCCGATGCTCTGTTGCTCGCCGATAACGACGCCGACGAAGCCGCCGCCGAAGAGGCCGCTGCCGCGCTGGCTGCGGTGGAAAGCGATATTGGCCGGACTACCGACCCGGTGCGCATGTATATGCGTGAAATGGGCACCGTCGAACTGCTGACTCGTGAAGGCGAAATTGAAATCGCCAAACGCATCGAGGAAGGCATTCGCGAAGTCATGGCCGCGATCTCCATGTTCCCGGGTACTGTTGACGGCATTCTTGCCGATTACCAGCGGATCACCGAGGAAGGTGGCCGCCTGTCGGATATTTTCAGCGGCTATATCGACCCGGACGACGACGGCCTGTCCGCCAGTGACAACGACGACATCCCGACCGAGAATCTCAAAGACGACGACAGTAATGACGACGACGATGAGGACGAGGACGGCGACGACAGTTCCGATGACGAAGGTGACGGCGGCCCGGACCCGGAAGAGGCTCGCCTGCGTTTCACCGCAGTGGCCGAGCAGTTGGAAAAAGCCAAGCTGGCACTGAAAAAGCACGGCCGTGGCAGCGACCAGGCGACCGCCGAGCTGGAAGCATTGGCACTGCTGTTCATGCCGATCAAGCTGGTGCCCAAGCAGTACGAAGCGCTGGTCAACCGGGTGCGTGACTCCCAGGACCAGATTCGTGCCCAGGAGCGCGCCATCATGCAGCTGTGCGTGCGCGATGCACGCATGCCGCGCGCCGACTTCCTGCGCAGCTTCCCCGGTAACGAAGTCAACGAAGGCTGGGTCGACAGTCTGCTGGCCGAAGCCCCGCGCTACGCCGAAGCTCTGCAGGCACTCAAGCCTGAGATCATCAAGGCCCAGCAAAAACTGGCCTCACTGGAACAGGATGCCGAACTGACCATCTCCGAGGTCAAGGACATCAATCGACGCATGTCGATCGGTGAGGCACGGGCGCGCCGGGCCAAGAAGGAAATGGTTGAGGCCAACCTGCGTCTGGTTATCTCGATCGCCAAGAAGTACACCAACCGCGGCTTACAGTTCCTCGACCTGATCCAGGAAGGCAACATCGGCCTGATGAAAGCGGTCGACAAGTTCGAATATCGCCGCGGCTACAAGTTCTCGACCTACGCCACCTGGTGGATTCGTCAGGCGATCACCCGCTCGATCGCCGACCAGGCACGCACCATCCGGATTCCGGTGCACATGATCGAGACGATCAACAAGCTCAACCGGATTTCCCGCCAGATGTTGCAGGAAATGGGTCGTGAACCGACCCCGGAAGAGCTGGGCGAACGCATGGACATGCCCGAGGACAAGATCCGCAAGGTCCTGAAGATCGCCAAGGAGCCGATCTCGATGGAAACCCCGATTGGTGACGACGAAGACTCGCACCTGGGCGATTTCATCGAAGACTCGACCATGGAATCACCAATCGACTCGGCGACGGTGGAAAGTCTCAAGGAAGCCACCCGCGAAGTACTCGCCGGCCTCACTGCCCGCGAAGCCAAGGTGCTGCGCATGCGCTTCGGCATCGACATGAATACCGACCACACCCTCGAAGAGGTCGGCAAGCAGTTCGATGTAACCCGCGAGCGGATCCGTCAGATCGAAGCCAAGGCCCTGCGCAAGCTGCGTCACCCGACCCGCAGTGACCACTTGCGCAGCTTCCTCGACGAGTAAGCCCCTCCTAGAAACGCCCGGCATGCCGGGCGTTTTCACGTTCAAGACGCTACACTCAAGGGACATCGCTTCGTCACCAACAAGGAAGAGGGTCGTCGCTAGAATGACTGTAGTGGCCCGCACAGGCTTGATTGCCTTTCTCGCCCTGGCATGCACCGCCTGCCAGCCTATGACTGCTGCCCAACTCCCGCTCTCACTCCTGTTGTTGATTCCAGTCAGCGCCCTGTTACTGGGTGCGCTGCTGCTCCACCACCGTAAACCCAAACCCTCGCCATCCAGCCTGAAAGCTCAGGAACTGCTACGTCAGCAGAACCAGCACTACCGGCAACTGATAGACAAGCTGCACGCGATTACTTGGGAGATGAATCTGCCCGATCTGCAGTTCACCTACGTCTCAGCTCATGCCGAGTCCATGCTGGGTTACCCGACCGACCAGTGGCTGCTCAAGGGGTTCTGGCAAACCCATCTGCATCCTGGCGATCGCCAGTGGGTACTGGACTACATGCACCAGGAACTCGCCAGCGGCCAGGATCACAGCTATGACTTTCGCATGCTTGATCAGCACGGCAACGCCCTCTGGTTACGCAATCTGGTGAGTTGCCAGCGCGACGACCAACAGCACGTCATCGGCCTGTGTGGCCTGCTGATCGACATTCACGAACAGAAACGCACCGAGCACGCCTTACGTCTGTCCGAGCATCGCTTCGCCTCGGTATTTCACAATTGCCCCGACATCATCGTGCTGGCCGACGCCGCGACCGGCAAACTGCTCGCCGTCAACCGTACGTTCGAGCATCTGCTTGGTATTCGCAGCGACGAAGCCTTGGGCAAAACCTCCACCGAACTCGGCATCTGGTATGAAGAAGGTATCGGCCCGGCCATGCTGGCCCGGCTTAACACCCAGAAGGAAAGCAACCTGGAAGTCCGCTTTCGGCCACGGCGCGGCGTGCCCTTTACCGCTCTGCTCTCCGCGCGCAAGGTCAGCCTCAACAACCACCCGACTCTGGTGGTGGTGATTCGCGATATCTCCGAACTCAAGACCGTCCAGGAGCAGCTCAGGCTCTCCGAGCAAAAGTTCTCCCGCGCGTTTCACGCCTCACCCGACGGCCTGCTGATCTCCCGCCTCAGCGATGGCCTGCTGCTCGACATCAACGATGGGTTTACCGCTATCACCGGCTATCAGCGTGATCAGGCCGTGCAACACTCTACCCTGGAGCTGGGACTCTGGCGTAACAAGAGTGATCGACAACGCATGCTCGACGAACTGGTGCGGCGAGGTAGGGTCCGTGACATGCGGACCGATATCGTTATCGCCAATGGCGAAATCCGTCAGGTCGAACTGTCCTGCGAGGCCGTCACCATTGAGGACCAGCCCTGCGTACTGACCATCGCCCGGGACGTCAGCGAACGTCTGAGCATGGAAGCCTCCCTGCGCCAGGCGGCGACCGTGTTTGAAAACACCACTGAAGGGGTCATGATAACCGATGCCGAAGGCACCGTACTGGCAGTCAACAGCGCGTTCAGCCACATTACCGGCTATAGCGCAGCCGAAGTGGTCGGCCAGCCGGCCTTATTGCTGGCCAAACAGGCCGAAGACCCCGACCTGCCTGAGCAGATCGAGCAGGCACTCAACAGTCACGGACACTGGCAGGGCGAAGCCTGGAGCCAACGTAAGAATGGTGAACTCTATGCCAGCTGGGCCAATGTCAGCCAGGTGCTCAACGACGAAGGCCAACTCAGCCAGGTGGTGATGGTGTTCAGCGACATTACCCCGCTCAAGCACACCCAGGCCCGGCTCGATCACCAGGCCCACCACGACCCGTTGACCGGACTACCCAACCGCACGTTGTTCGAGGCCCGCCTGCGTGAAGCACTGGCAGCGCAGGCCCGCGGCCTGGATACTCACCCCGGCGCCCTGCTGTTCGTAGATCTGGACCGGTTCAAGCAGATCAATGACAGCCTTGGCCACCATATCGGCGACATCCTGCTCAAATCGGTCAGCGAGCGCCTGTGCTCGGTCCTGCGCGAAATTGATACAGTCGCCCGCCACGGCGGCGACGAGTTCATCGTCCTGCTCCCCCACCTGCATCAGGAACAGGACGCCGGTAGTATCGCCGACAAGTTGCTGGCGGTTTTTCGCAACGCCTTCATCGCCGAAGACCATGAGTTCTTCGTCAGCGCCAGCATTGGCATAAGCCTGTTTCCCCGCGACGGCAACGACGTCAACAGTCTGATCAAGCATGCCGATGCCGCAATGTATCGAGCCAAAAACCTGGGCCGCAATCGCTACGCCTTTTACACCAGCGAACTGACCGCCGATGCCCACCAGCGCATGGCGCTGGAGAACGAACTGCGCCACGCCCTTGAGCGCGACGAATTTACCCTGGTCTACCAGCCCAAGCTCAACCTCAAGAACGGCCAGCTCGACGGGGTCGAAGCCTTGGTGCGCTGGGAACACCCTCAGCGTGGCCTGGTCGGCCCAGAACAGTTCATCGCCCTGGCCGAGGAAACCGGTCTGATTGTCGAACTGGGCCGCTATATTCTCGACAGCGCCTGCGCACAGCTTGGCGCCTGGCTACACCAGGGCTTTGCCCCGATGCGCCTGGCGGTCAACATTTCCGGCGCGCAACTGCGGGACAAACACCTGCTGAAAAACATCGAGCAGGTACTGGAGCGCTATCAGATTCCGCCATGCTATCTGGAGCTGGAAATCACCGAAGACTTCGTCATGGACCACCAGCGTGAATCGGTCACCCTGCTGCAGCAGTTCCGCCAGTTGGGCATACATCTGTCGATCGACGATTTCGGCACCGGTTATTCGTCTATGGCCTATCTCAAGGAGCTGCCGCTGGACACCCTGAAGATCGACCGCAGTTTCGTCTCCGGGTTACCCGGGGCTCAGGACGCAGCTATCACCCAGTCGATCATTGTCCTGGCTCACAACCTGGGTATGAGCGTCGTCGCCGAAGGCGTCGAACGCCAGGAACAGAAAACCCTGCTGGAGCAGCAGGGTTGCGATGTGGTTCAGGGCTACCTGGTCAGCCGACCACTACCCGCCAGCCAGTTCGCCAAAAGCTTCCTACGTCACAGCGCCTAGTCAGTCGCCCATCCACACCGTATAATCCGGCCCAGTTTGATATATAGGGCCTATAGCTCAGTTGGTCAGAGCAGGCGACTCATAATCGCTTGGTCGAGGTCCGAAGGAAGCGTTAGAATTACCACCTTCGAAGCCTTGGCTTGCGAAGGTAAAATCAGAAAAAGGGCCTATAGCTCAGTTGGTTAGAGCAGCCGACTCATAATCGGTAGGTCGCAGGTTCAAGTCCTGCTGGGCCCACCATCTACCGCCAAATTGTCCCAAAGGTACAATTTCGGTACAGTCAGAAACACTGGAACTGTACCGAGGCTCCTATGGCGACACTGGTAAAGACACCCTCCGGCACCTGGAAAGCCGTCATCCGCAAAGTCGGCTTTCCAACAGCAACCAAGACCTTTCGTACCAAACGGGATGCTGAAGACTGGTCACGTCGAACAGAAGACGAGATGGTACGCGGCGTTTACATCCAACGCGCTCCGTCCGAGCGGATGACAGTCGCCGATGCCCTCAAGCGCTACCTGGCAGAAGTCTCGCCCACCAAGCGGCCATCTTCTGCAGCCAGCGACGCCCGGCATTCCAAGCCGTTGATCCAGCACCTCGGCAAGTACTCCCTGGCCGCCCTCACCCCTGAGATCATCGCCAAGTATCGTGATGACCGACTGGCGGGGCTGGATAGAAAGGACGCCAAGGGAAGACCCACCCCCAAGCCCCGCTCCCCGAACACAGTCCGCCTCGATCTGGCGCTGCTGGGCCACATGTTCAGCACCGCGATCAAGGAATGGGGTATTGGCCTGCCAAGCAACCCAGTACAGAACATCCGCCGCCCCTCACCGCCACCCGGTCGCGAACGGCGTCTTAGCCTGGACGAAGAAACACGACTGATGCAGGCAGTCGATGCCCACAGCAACCCAATGCTCGGCTGGATTGTTCGTATCGCCCTGGAAACAGGCATGCGTTCGTCGGAGATCACCACCCTTCACCGGAGCCAGGTCGATCTGAAACGGCGCATCGTGCGCCTTCTGGAGACCAAGAACACCCTGCCCCGCACCGTTCCCCTGACCAGTGCCGCCGTAGACATATTCCGTCAGGCCCTGGCCAACCCAGTTCGACCCATTGATACCGATCTGATCTTCTTCGGGGAGCCTGGAAAAGATGGTCAGCGTCGGCCCTACAATTTCAACAAGGTCTGGTTGAACACCAAGGAAAGTGTCGGGCTGAAAGACCTACGATTCCACGACCTTCGCCATGAAGCGGTCAGCCGTTTTGTCGAAGGCGGTCTGAGCGACCAACAGGTAGCGGCAATCAGCGGCCACAAGTCCATGCAGATGCTGCGGCGCTACACCCATCTGCGAGCGGAGGACCTGGTAGATGAGCTGGATGCCATCTCGACGCGCAGAGCAGGCAAGCAACAAGACGCCAAAAAGCCAAACTGACCGATCATCATTACAGCCAGATAAGCGCAGAGCGCTGCGCTATGTATGTAGTATGTTGTAGTAGCGTACAACATACTACATACATGACCTTGGCCGATGCCCTCGAATTTAGCCGCTAAAATCCAGCCACCCTGCGGATATCAATGCCAGGTGCTATCGTCACCTACACCGGCTACCGAAAAATCGTCGGGCTCTGCGGCGTCACCTTGAAACAGCTGTGCGCGTAAACTCTTCGCCACCACCATGCGTTGCTGTTCTGCGCACAACTGCTGCTTCAACAATTCATTTTGGTCTGTCATCCAGGGTGCCCAATAAACCGTATTCGCAGGTGCTGCCGATCCGCTGCCGAAATACTCAGAAATCCAATCCTTGAGCGGCGTGACCAACCCGTGACGAGAAAGTATTTCCCGGGTGCCTGGCATCGACATGAGGCCTTCAAGCAAGATCCGCAAAGCAGTTGATTTTATCTGCCCAAGCACATCCCAGGCACGAACCACCCGAATTGCAGTGACAAAACACTCCAGCTCAGCAACGACAGAGTCTGGTCTGCCCCGAAGACACTTGGTCTGAAACGCAAAGACCCTGGCCAAGATCACATCCTCGAAGAAAAACTGACTCAATCCACCTTCAGGCCATTCGCCCCCTGGCATCAAACAATCAGCCATCCGGAAATCGTGGGGCGTTATGCTTCCCCACAAAGCATCCCACAAGGGCACCATCAGCGGGCCGACTTCGAAAACAGTGCGGGCAGCCTGAAAAACCTCACAATTTGCGCAGAGTATATCCGCTCTCGGAGAAATATC
This sequence comes from Pseudomonas jilinensis, assembly GCF_003586265.1. Taxonomy (NCBI): domain Bacteria; kingdom Pseudomonadati; phylum Pseudomonadota; class Gammaproteobacteria; order Pseudomonadales; family Pseudomonadaceae; genus Pseudomonas; species Pseudomonas jilinensis. The sequence goes on from NZ_QJSA01000003.1 coordinate 243,753, forward strand.
TCCCCGTCGATAGCGATATATGGTTGCCTGGTCAATATCCTCAAAAGGCATCCAGTCACACATTTCAGCGGGCGCTCTTTCCCCTGCCAAGAAGTGATACCAGGCGATCGTTTTCATGCGTTCGCTTTCATGCCTGGCTGGCCTTCCACGGGAGCGATTCGATTTTTCTTTCTTTTGCGTGATATTCGGCATTTCCGCGCCTGTATTCATGATCATGACTTCCTTCTAATGGTGGTTACCGAAGCCCTGCGAACATTGAACTTGTTGGGCGTATTCACAAGGAGCCAACCGATGACCACCGAAGAACAACTTCTTGACCGTTATGGGCCACTGCTGTCACTGACAGAACTTTCAGAGTTACTTAAGCGTAGTCCAGATGGTCTCCGCATAGCGTTGCGAAGTCAAACCGAGTTTGCGCAGAAATGGAACGCTGCCAAACGCAAAGTAGGCCGGCGCGTTTATTTCCGTGCAAGTGATGTTGCCGAACTCATCGACGAGGCATGAGGGCAATGATGTGGATGATACTGTCATTGTTCGACGCAAAGTCCGGTCGAATTTCACCACGCTACCCAATGAGCTTATTCGGGACCCCAATTTGTCCTGGAAAGCGCTGGGAATCCTGGTGTTCGTGCTGTCACTGCCGGACAACTTCCGGCTACGCCTGTCCCACCTATCCAAGCAGAAAAAGTCGGGGCGAGACGCGACGCGCACAGGGCTCCAGGAGCTGCAACAAGCAGGCTATCTGCGAATCAAGCGAGAGCGTGGAGAACGAGGCAAGTTCAGTCACACGACCTGGCTCGTGTCAGACCAGCCCGAGTACCGGGATCATGATTCACCACGTTCGGATTTTCCAACTACGGTAAATCCAACTACGGATAATCCGTATTCGGAAAACCCGACGCTAATAAATAAAAAGGATAAAAAGAACTGAGATTAGTAAAGACTCAGATTAATAAAACGGCCTGCGCCGTGACGTGAACGCCAGGAGGAAGTGATGGCCCCTCATTCGAAATACGTGGTGAAGATAAAACAAGATCGTTTTACCTGCTTCGAAATGGAACGCCCTTCGATATGTCGCACTCACCTGGAGCTGAAACTAAACTAACGATTGCGCGCATACGACGCATCTCAAAATCAACAGAAAATAAAGATCGCTGCAAGATCGCTGTTACCTCGCTGTCGAATCGCTATTGCAGTGCTGTTAAACGCAACTACACCGCTTTTTTATCGCTTATTTGCATGAGGCAACTGGAGTTGCGATCCAGCCGCAATGAAATAGCGATGAATTGCCTGGCGTGTATGTGAAAGATTGGATGCTGAGCACAGGGCAGGATGTGTGAAGTTAGCTAACCGTCAAGCCGGTTATCTATCTTCACCGGATCTTATTCACACCCAAGGGTGTTCAACGCTCATCCTGCTCTGCGAGGCATCGGCTGCCGCCGAAAGGGTTAAAGAGAGACAGGCAATGATGAAAGAGACGAGCCGCAAACGCCGACACCATCTTCGGGTTCCGGTACTGCCTGAAGAGAAAATCCATATCGAACAGCAGGCCAAGCAGGCCGGAATGAGCGTTGCCCGTTATTTGCGGGAGGTGGGTCAGGGCTACCAAATCAAGGGCGTCACGGATTACCAGCGGGTGCGAGAGCTTGCCCGCATCAATGGTGACCTCGGTCGTCTGGGAGGGCTGCTCAAGCTGTGGCTAACCGACGATGTGAGAACCGCAGCTTTCAGTCCGGAAACGATCCACCGCCTCCTGGCAAGGATCGAGGCCACCCAGGACCAGATGACCCTGGTAATGAGGACCGTTGTTCGGCCTCAGGCTGATCAGTGATTTTAGCCGCTAAAAAAATGACACCGTGATTCAAGCAAAAAACGGCCGGGCCCCGGTGTCGCCCTGGTCAATTACCGAATAGCTCCGTGGCGCGGCTACTCGATGACGCTAGCCACTTTCAGCAAAGGTTATCGACCATGAGCACTCGCAAAATTTTAGCGGCTAAAACCGCGTTTCTGATCTCGCTCGCCATCGGCGGCGGCTCGCTACCGGCTCAGGCCGGGATTCCAGTCATTGACGGGGGCAACCTGACGCAAAACGTTATGACTGCCATGGAGTCGGTGGCGCAAACGCTCAAGCAAATCGAGCAGTATCAAACCCAGCTCCAGCAGTATGAAAACCAGCTCCAGAACACGATGGCTCCGGCCGCGTATATCTGGGACCAGGCTACCCGCACGATGGACAACCTGCGTTCGGCAATGAACACCCTGGATTACTACCAGACCCAGCTCGGCAGCCTGGATGCGTATCTCGGCAAGTTCCAGGATGTGGCCTACTACCGTGGTTCGCCGTGCTTTAACGCCACCGGCGGTTGCACAGAGGCCGAATGGGCAGCCATGAACGAGAACCGCCGCCTGGCGAGCGAAAGCCAGAAGCGCGCCAATGATGACCTGTTCCATACCCTGAAACAGCAGCAGGATGCGCTGCAATCAGACGCCCGCACACTCGAACGTCTCCAGCACAGCGCGCAGGGTGCGGACGGACAAATGCAGGCCCTCGGCTATGCCAACCAGCTTGCCAGCCAGCAGTCCAATCAGCTCTTGCAGATGCGCGCCATGTTGCTTGCGCAACACCAGGTTATCGCAACGCGGATGCAAGCCGAGGCCGACCTCGATGCGAAGCAACAGGCTGCCCATGCCGCTTCCACCGAATCGCGGATAGCGCCGACCAACAGTCCCAAGAACTGGCTCGAACTGGCCCGCTGACAAGGAGAAGCACCCATGAACAAATTCACTATTTCGATGCTGGCAGGCTTCCTTCTCGCCATCACTGGCTGCGACAACACCCCACCCGCCCCGACCATGCCAGAGGTCAACGATGCCAACTGCCAGATGGCAGAAATCATGAAGATCGAAGACAAGGCAACTCGGGAGACATTTGCCGGGTTGTGCTCGCGCCGGCCAGCAGGCGACGGCATTGCCCCCACAGAACAGCCGCTTAATTGGCTGGAGTTGACCGCGCCGCAAGAACAGGAGAGCAACTGATGAAAACGCTAACCAAAACTGTCTTGGGCGGCACCGTCCTGTTGCTACATTCTGGCCTAGCCAAAGCTGACCTGACCAACCAGGGAATGCTCGATCAGGTGGTAACTGGCTTCTCCACCCGAGCAGCCAGTTGGCAGCACGTCATTATCGATGCTGCATCGTGGCTGTTCTGGACGCTAGTGGTGATCTCGATGGTCTGGACGTTCGGGATGATGGCCTTACGCAAAGCGGACATTGGGGAGTTCTTCGCTGAGTTGGTCCGTTTCATCATCTTCACTGGCTTCTTCTGGTGGCTGCTGGTCAATGGGCCGGCGTTTGCCAACTCGATCATCCAGTCATTGGCCAGAATCGGTGAGCAGGCGGCCGGCGTGTCCTCAATCACCCCGTCAGGCATTGTCGATGTGGGCTTTATGATCTGGAAGCAGGCCATCAATAACCTGTCGGCCTGGTCACCCGTCGATAGTCTGGTGGGCGCTGTATTGAGTGCCGCAATCATGCTGCTTCTGGCCCTGGTCGCCATCAACATGCTGCTGATGCTGATCGCAGCCTGGCTACTGGCCTATGCCGGCATCTTCTTCCTGGGATTCGGCGGATCGCGTTGGACCTCGGACATGGCGATCAATTACTACAAGACCGTTCTTGGTGTGGCCGTGCAGATCATGACCATGGTGCTACTGGTCGGTATTGGTAACGACATGCTGTCGACCTTCTACGCCAGGATGAACCAGAACGTGCTCAACTTCGAAGAGCTGGGCGTCATGCTGGTGTTCTGCATGGCATTGCTGTTGCTGGTTAACCGAGTGCCGCCAATGGTTGGTGGGATCATCACAGGTTCCGGTATCGGATCTGCCGGCGGCATCGGCAACTTCGGTACTGGAGCTGCGGTAGGTGCCGTTATGGGGGCGGCTGGAATGGCAGCGGGCGCAGCAAGCGTGGCAGGTTCTGCCGTCATGGGTGGTGCTGCAAACCTGGCGGGTGGCGGTTCAGCCATCAAGGCAGCGTTCGATAAGGCACAAGCCTTGATGTCGAGCGGGAGCGACATGCCCAGCATGGGAGGAATGTCGAACAGTAGTGCTGGCGGCCATGGAACCAACGCCGGCGGTGACGGCAATGCCGGCAGCAGCCCGTTCGCCCAAGCCGCCGGGTTTGGTGGCAATTCGGAGAGCGGCGCAAAACGGGCCGTTAGCCTGGCGGCCGGCACGGCAGGCAACTTGGCCAAGGGCATCGGCGCTGCGGCCGCTGAGAAGATCAAAGACCGCGTTGCGGATACAGCAGGCGGTCGCCTGGCATCGTCGCTACGTGCAAGCACTCCGTCGTTCGAGGGCGACAGCTTGGCTGGCGGCAACAGCAGCTCACATAATCACCGTCACGATACATAACATGGGGAGCAGCAATGGAGTTACCGGATAACACGGAGAACGAGCCGTTCTTCATCACCGAAGAGATAGAGGCGGAAATGCAGCTGGAGCAGGAATTTACTCCCCCACCCCACGTATCCACCACGAACAGCTTGGAACTGTTCGAACCTGAAGCCGAGGAAGCGCCCTGATAAACGATCAGGGCCATATGGACAGAAAGGCGGGAGACACCCCACCGAATTTGCCATGACGCATGCAGTATCATACAGTGACTGCATTGAAGGCACTGGAGACTGCTGGCTATGGCCATGCTGACGGTTCGTAACTTATCCGACGAAGTACACCGCGCTCTGCGCGTCCGTGCAGCTCTGCATGGGCACAGCATGGAGGCCGAGGTGCGCGAGATCCTGGAGGCTGCTGTAGCGCCCGAGGGGCGCATCAAGCTGGGCTCTCTGCTGGCCGACATAGGCAAGCAGACCAAGCTGACCGATAAAGAGCTGGCATCCTTCGGGTCGGCTCACGCCGGGCGCTCGGCAGGTACTGAATGATTCTGCTTGATATCAGCATCATCAGCGAGTTGCTGCGCGACACGCCGGCAGCACGGGTCGTCGAGTGGATCGATGATCAGCCTCTGGAAACGCTGTATATCTCCGCAACCACCATGGCTGAACTGCAGCTGGGCATGGCGCTGATTGAGGACAAGGATCGTCGTAACAAAGGGCTGAAAGACCTCGAACAGCGCCTGCCACCACTCTTCATCGGCAGGATCTTACCCTTTGATCAGTCCTGCATCGGCGCTTTCAGGGCCTTAGTGGCCAAGGCTGTCCAGCACGGCACTCCATTGAGAGAGGGCGACGCCTTTGTAGCCGCCGTTGCGGTTACCCATGGCCTGGTTGTTGCGTCGCTGCATATTGATTCATTCAAGGCGCTTGGGGTTAAAAGTGTCAGCCCTTTGATGGCGGTCAAAACGGGAACGGCCAAGAGCTGAACAAACAATAACCAGCCGAGGCAAAGCGGCAGCAGTTGGGGACAGGTGCACTTCATGGAAATGATCGACAACATCAACCGCCTCCTGGGCGACGACCTCAAGGCGACCATCACCCCAGGTGCCAGGCTGAAGATCGCAGCCTCCTGCTTCTCCATCTATGCCTTCGAAGCGCTGAAAAAAGAGCTGACTGGGGTGGAGAGCCTGCAGTTCATCTTCACCGCCCCCACCTTCGTACCCAACGAAGTCACGGACCGCTTGAAAAAAGAGCGCCGGGAGTTCTTCATCCCGAAGTCCCAGCGCGAAAGCGGGCTGTATGGCACCGAGTTTGAGATCCAGCTCCGCAACAAGCTTACCCAGCGGGCGGTCGCCCGTGAATGCGCGCAATGGATACGTCAAAAAGCCAGGTTCCGCTCTAACAAGACCAAAGCCCCGATGCAGCCCTTTGTGCATGTTGCAGGACGTGTGCAAGCGACTGCCTATATGCCGGTCAATGGCTTTACTGCCGTAGATCTTGGCTACCAGCAAGGCAATGCGGTCTCGAACTTCGTCAATCGCATGGACGAGCCTGCCCACGCGCAGATGTACCTGCAGCTGTTCGACCAGATCTGGAACGATCCCGAGAAGGTAGAGGACGTTACCGCTGCAATTTGCGACCACATCGAGTCGGTCTACCAGGAGAACTCCCCCGAGCGCATCTACTTCATCATGCTCTACAACATCTTCCGGGACTTTTTGGAAGATGTTGACGAAGACGTGCTGCCGAATGATCTGACTGGCTACCGTGATACCCTGGTGTGGAACAAGCTGTTCAACTACCAGAAGGACGCCGCCACCGGCATCATCAACAAGCTGGAAACCTATAACGGCTGCATCCTGGCCGATAGCGTAGGCCTCGGCAAAACCTTCACTGCCCTGGCCGTGGTCAAGTATTACGAGCTGCGCAACAAAACGGTCCTGGTGCTATGCCCGAAGAAGCTGGCGGATAACTGGCGCAACTACAACAGCAACCTGACCACCAATATTTTCGCCAAAGACCGCTTCAACTATGACGTGCTCTGCCACACGGATCTGTCCCGCACCTCAGGCGAGTCCTTTGGCATGCCCTTGAACCGGGTCAATTGGGGCAACTATGACCTGGTGGTAATCGACGAGTCCCACAACTTCCGCAACAACGACGTCTACAAGGACCGTGAAACCCGTTACCAGAAGCTGATGAACAAGGTTATCCGCGCCGGGGTGAAAACCAAGGTGCTGATGCTGTCTGCCACGCCGGTCAATAACCGCTTTATCGATCTACGCAACCAGTTGGCGCTGGCCTATGAGGGTGAGTCCGATGCCCTGGGCAAGCATCTGAAAACCAACACCAGTGTGGAAGAGATTTTCCGCCGGGCACAGAAGGCTTTCAACGCCTGGTCGGACTTGCCCCCGGAGCAGCGCACCGCGGCGTCCATCCTCAAAGCCCTGGACTTCGACTTCTTCGAGCTGCTGGACTCGGTCACCATTGCCCGCTCGCGCAAGCATATCCAGACCTTTTACGACACCACAGACATTGGTCACTTCCCCGAGCGCCGCAAGCCGCTGTCGTTCCACTGCCCGATTACTGAACGTCAGGATGTGGCCGACCTCAACGAGATTTTCAGCCAGTTATCGGTGCTCAAGCTCTCAGTCTACGCCCCCATCAGTTACATCCTGCCCAGCCGGTTGCGCAAGTACGAAGAGCTGTACGATACCCAGGTAGAAGGTGGCAAAGGCAAGCTGCGCCAGGCCGACCGTGAGCGCAGCCTGCAGGCCCTGATGACCACCAACCTGCTCAAACGTCTGGAAAGCTCCGTGGCCGCCTTCCGCCTGACATTGGCATCGCTCAGCGGCAACATTACCCGCACGCTGGAAGCAATCGATGCCTTCGAGTCCAGCGGCAAAGCCGGTCAAGTGGGTGACTATCTGGATGATATCGACGCCTTTGACGGCGACGATGAAAGTTTCTCGGGCCTGGATGAATTTAGCGTAGGCAAAAAAGTCCAGATCAGCCTGGCGGATATGGACCTGCCTTCCTGGCGTCACGACCTCGCAGCAGACCTGGCCTTGATCGACAACCTGTTGGAGTCCATGCGCCAGGTGGCCCCAGCGGATGACAGCAAGCTGCAACACCTGATCAAACTGATCAACGACAAGATCGACCAGCCGCTGAACCCCGGCAACCGCAAGGTGCTGATCTTCACTGCCTTTGCCGATACCGCCAATTACTTGTATGACAACCTTGCCCCGATGGCCTTGAAGCGCGGACTGCATGTCGGCAAGGTGACAGGATCTGACGCACCCAAGTCGACGTTGCGCAAAGGCTACGACTTTCAGAGTCTGTTGACCCTGTTCTCGCCGCGCTCCAAGGAAAAGGCCATTGTCTTGCCCGATGAGCTAGGCGAGCTGGATATTCTGATTGGCACCGACTGCATTTCTGAAGGCCAGAACCTGCAGGATTGCGATTACCTGATCAACTACGATATTCACTGGAATCCGGTGCGCATCATTCAGCGCTTCGGACGTATCGACCGTATCGGGTCGCCCAATCAGCAAATCCAGCTGGTCAACTACTGGCCGGATATCAGCCTGGATGAATACATCAACCTCAAGGAGCGGGTAGAAAACCGCATGGTAATCGCCGATGTCACTGCCACCGGTGATGACAACGTGCTCACTGCCAAATCCAGTGACATTGCCTACCGCAAGGAGCAGCTCAAACGTCTGCAGGATGAAGTCATCGAGCTGGAAGACGTCAAGGCCGGCATCTCGATTACCGACCTGGGTCTGAACGACTTCCGTATGGATCTGCTGAACTATGTGAAAGCCAACGGCGAGCTGGATAACGTGCCTTTCGGCATGCACGCCATCGTTCCAGCGCAACCAGACGTCGGCCTACTGCCTGGCGTTATTTTCGCCCTGAAAAACATCCACGACAGCGTCAACGTCAACCAGCAGAACCGTCTGCACCCCTATTACCTGGTGTATATCGGGAACGACGGTGAAGTGATTGCCGACCATACCGAGGTCAAACGTCTACTCGACCTGATCCGCAGTAGTTGCAAAGGCAAGGATGAACCCATCCGCGCCCTGTGCCAGCTGTTCAATGAGCGGACTCAGGATGGGCGCAATATGCAGCCCTACTCCGACCTGCTCAGCCAGGCCATTCGCAGCATGATCGAGGTGAAGGAAGAAAAGGACATCGACAGTCTGTTTGGTGGCGGTCGCACCACTGCCCTGACCGCCACGATACAGGGACTGGATGATTTTGAGCTGATCGCGTTTCTGGTTATTGAGGGCAACACAGCATGACCCTCTATGCCTGGCCAAAACAGGCGGCCTTTGGCCGGGTGGTGCCCAAGAGCAAGATATACGAGCATGCTGCCGTCAGTGCCGCCCTCAAGGAACGCTTTGTCCTGCAGGTAGAGCAGATCAACTGGGCCTACAAACTGGCCCCGGAAACGGTCAATCTGCCAGCCACGCCTGCGGTGACAGAGATCCAAGTGTTTCGCCTCAACCTCAGGGGTGCCAGTCTGGACCAGGAGGTGCTCAAAGCCATCGACCGCGCCATTCCTTTTCCGCTGATCTTTGAGCTGGTACAGGGTGGACGTATAAAACTGGTTGCAGCCTATAAGCGACCCGCGCAGAACCCCAAAAGTGATGCGGACATTTCGATAGTGGGTAATTACCTTGAGACAAACTGGTGTCCGCGCGACACTCCACGTCAGTCCTTGCCGGTGGCACTGGATATGAACGGGCTTTACGAACAACTGTTGCTTCACATGATGCCCATACCTGCACGGTCAGAGGAGTCTTTAGCTGACGCGGTGGGGCGCGTAGAGCAGCTTCGGGCTAGGCAACGGGAAATAGACAAGGTCGCAGCTCGGTTGAAGCGTGAGAAGCAGTTTAATCGCAAGGTTGAAATGAATGCAGAATTGCGGCGAATGAAAGCTGAGCTTGAAAGGCTAAAATAAACGAGTTTGTTGACTATTTTCGAAATTACCCTGTAGGGGAGCAACTATGGCCACCGGCAAACTTCTCCGGCAGCTTGTAAAATCAGGCACAGAGGGCAATCTCGAAGCCTTCAAACGGGCTTCTGAACAACTGATCCAAGAAGAGCGTGCAAGAAAGCATCATCTTCTGGCCAACGACCTTGAAAGAATTCTTTATGGTCGTCGCAATGCCACCGGAGCGGCTAATACGTTCTTAAGTGATCGCGTCCCAAAAGATAAAGAACGCAATATCCCGCTTTTGCAGATCAGTGAACCCGTCCGACGCATCGAAGATGTCGTGTTGTCGGATGAAAACGCTTCTTTGCTAAACGAGCTATTGCAAGAGCATCATCGAGCTGAAGCCCTGCATAGCTATGGCTTGCACCCAGCTGACCGATTACTGTTCTGCGGCCCGCCTGGCTGTGGAAAGACGCTGACAGCAGAGGTTCTGGCCAGCGAACTGGGACTACCTCTAGCAATCGTGCGCATTGATAGCGTGGTGTCTTCGCTGTTGGGTGAAACCGCCTCAAATTTGCGTCAGGTTTTTGACTTCATTGCCATTACACCGATGGTTGTTTTGTTCGATGAGTTCGATGCGTTGGCTAAAGAGCGCGCAGATACTGCTGAGCATGGTGAGCTGAAGCGTGTCGTCAATGCCTTCCTACAGATGCTAGATGCCTACGAGGGAAAGAGCATTCTGGTCGCGGCGACTAACCATGAGCGCATCCTTGATACGGCAATCTGGCGCCGCTTTGACGAAGTGCTGGTCTTCGAGTCTCCAAATCTGGAGCAGTTACGTCGATTATTGTCCATCAAGCTCCGCGGGTTGCGTCGTGAGTTCGATATTGACGATGCACGCATAACGAGTCTTTTCAAGGGCATGAGCCATGCTGATGTGGAACGTGTGTTACGTCGGGCAGCAAAAGACATGGTGCTAACAGGTAAAGAATTTCTCAGCGAAAGGCACCTTCAATCGGCTATTCGTCGCGAAGATGCTCGCAGAGCTCGCATGCAAGGAAACTAAGTCGTCATGGAAGAAACCTTTCCGCATCTGAACATTCAACGAGAAGCACCAGTTAACGAAAAGCGTCCTGGGGGGAACCCGCGCACCGCTCCACCGGACGATGTACCTTCTCATGGAAGAGGGCTACTCGGAAAGCTAGCTAATGCAACGAGAGAAGCTAGCGAAGATATCGGTGGTTTTGATGAACGTAAACTCTTTCGGTTCACAGTTCAGAAAGGGTTTAACCCTGACGACCTAAGAAAAATTTCCACGGAAATAGAAGTTGTCAGCCAGGAAGACGAAACCGTCATCATAGGCTTCGCTACCAATGCGGCGATGGCACAGTTTGAAGCTCGTCTTGCCAGCATGGCATCCGGGGGATATGTCACCAATAAAGAAGTCATTTACGCATTACAAAGTGTGGATGGTTGGAGCCCGGAAGATCGTAAAAGTTGGGCACTGAAGCAGCACGGTTTTCCTGATGATGAAGACTTTCTTTTGGACGTCGAAATCTGGCCTCTAGAAGATAGGCCTGATGCCAGACAACAAGCCTGGGATAAGTTTGATAGCTGGTTATCAGAACAAAGGATTGAGAAGCTTGACCAGGTCAAAAAACCTGAGCTGACTCTTTACCGTTTACGCTGTACAGCCGCTCAGGCTGAGTCATTGCTCCACCATCGCGATATTCGATCAATCGACCTACTGCCAAGCTTTGCGCTGGAGCGCTCGATAGTGTTCCAAGATATTCAGCAATTCCCAGAAGTGCAGGCACCGCCAGCCCAAGCGCCGGGTGTTGTAGTGCTAGATAGCGGCATTGCCGATGGTCACCCTTTATTGAAAGCAGCCGTAGCCAACACAGCAAGCTTTCTACCGGGCGAAGGCCCGCACGACGAGAATGGGCACGGCACCCACGTTGCGGGCTTGGCGCTCTATGGTGATTTTGAAAAGCATCTTCGTGCGGGAGCCTTTACACCGACCTTACGCCTGTACAGTGGTCGGATTCTCGACAGAAGCAATGAGAACACCACAGGCTTTGTAGAAAACCACATAGAAGAAGCCGTTCGACACTTCGTTACCGAGCATGGTTGCAAGGTGTTCAACTTGTCATTTGGTGATTCCAACAAGCCTTACTTTGGAGGGCACCTGAAAGGACTTTCGGTCACGTTGGACACCCTTTCTCGTGAGCTTGGGGTGCTGTTTGTCGTATCATCGGGAAATCATCGGATTGGTGAAGGCTCACCAGATGGCCTGGAATGGCGCGACCAATACCCAGAATATCTGCTAAATGAAAGTTGGCGGGTTATTGAACCAGCCCCTGCATTGAACGCGCTTACCGTAGGTAGCTTGGTTAGACATACTCAAACTTATAACAGTCAACGTTATCCACTCGACCCGGCGGAAATACCAATTGCGCAAGCGGGCCAGCCATCCCCTTTTACTCGCAATGGCCACTCAGTAGATGGTGCTATCAAACCAGAATTGGTAGCACACGGCGGAAACTGGGCGATACACGCGCGAGCTAACTACGCATTACTGGACGGCCTAACTGGCCTTGGGGTTGTATCCACAGGCCTGCAGTTTGCTGATGGAAGACCTTTTCAGGTGGATGCTGGGACCAGCATGGCAGCTCCCCAGGTGGCTCATCTGGCAGCAACCATACTCCACGAACACCCGGATGCCACAGCCAATTTCATCCGCGCGCAACTCTGCCTGAACGCAGCTATACCACAGGCCAGTCAGCACCTCTTTGAAAAGAACAAAGCGCTTAGCCGGGTTTGTGGCTATGGTGAGGTGGATGAAACTGCGCTGAAGCGGTCCAGTGAAAATGCTGTCACCCTCATTACGGAGAGCAGGATCGAAAACAAGCGGCACCATTTTTATGAAATCCCGGTGCCGCCTGACTTCACCAGCGGCGGAAAGAAGCGTCTTCGGGAAATTGCGGTCGCATTGGCCTACGCGCCGCCTGTTCGCTCAACACGAATAAAGTATCGCGCCACACGCATTGATTTTAAATTGGTTGCAGCGCGGGACCTTGAGCATGTCACTACTATGTTTAATAAGGCAACGAAGAAGGATGACTATCAAAGCATCAAGGAACTAGCCGGGGCGACTATTGGGCAGACTGCCCGAAGCAAGGGAACAGTCCAAGCTGATTCCTGGAAATTTTTTCAATTCAATTCCAACTCCGCATTACGCAATAAAAAACTGTTTGTTGTAGTCACTCGCAATGATTTTCCATGGGGCGAAAGTCTATGTGATAGCGAAGAAAGTTACTCACTTCTGGTAAGTCTCCGCGATAAGCAGAATTTATCCGCGCAACTTTATACACAAATCAAGGCTCGCTTGGATGCCAGGGTACCGGTACGTATTCGCGTATAGCCATATCAGAACCTGAGAAAAGAATTCAAGAGGTATATTTCCGTGGACAAACTCAAAATGCACAGTCCTGATCTGAGTCAGGACAATATTGCCAAAATTCGTGAACTGTTCCCCGGCTGCGTGACCGAAGCTAGGGATGAGGCGACGAGGAAAATACGCCTGGCGGTGGATTTCGATCAGTTACGGCAGGAACTGAGTGATTCGATCGTTGAAGGCCCGCAAGAACGATACCGGTTGGATTGGCCGGGGAAGCGGGAGGCCTTAGCTCTCGCTAACGCTCCTATTGCTAAAGCGCTTCGTCCCGAGCCAAGCGAAAGCCTGGAGTTTGAAACGACCAGGAACTTGTTTGTCGAGGGTGACAACCTAGATGCATTGAAACTACTGATGGAGACTTATCTTGGCAAGGTAAAGCTTATTTACATAGACCCACCTTACAATACTGGCAATGACTTCATATATAAGGATGACTTTTCAGAGAGCGCAGAAGACTTCCTACAAAGATCAAGCCAAAAAGATAAATCTCTTAACCGGTTAATAGCCAACACGGAGTCCAATGGTAGGTTTCATTCGAACTGGCTTTCAATGATTTACCCCAGACTAAAGCTAGCAAAGAACTTACTTCGAGATGATGGGGTTATATTCATCAGCATTGATGATAACGAGCAGGAAAACCTGAAAAAAGTTTGTGATGAGATTTTTGGCCATCAGAATCACAGAGGAACCATAGTCTGGCAGCATAGCGTCCAGCCAAAGGGATACTCAGGAAAATTCTCGGTCCATCATAACTATATATTTTGTTATGCAAAAAGCGATTCATACGCCATCTCAAACTTACCGAGAACCGACGAGCACAATAAAAACTATTCCAATCCAGACAATGACCCGAATGGCCCATGGCGACCCGGGGATGTAAGGAACGCTCTATATAGACCAAACCTTATTTACAGCATCACCACTCCATCTGGAAAAGCAATACCTGCGCCGGAGAAAGGGTGGCGCTGGAGCAAAGAAACACTCGAAGAGAAAATATCTACCGGCGAAATAATATTTTCAAAGGATGAGTCTAGAATCATCAGAAAAATTTATCTAAATACGCTAGAAGGAAGAACGCCAGAAACTCTACTCCTAGCAAAGGAGGTCGGAAGCACAAGAGATGCCGCCAATGAAATAAAGTCATTATTCAATGACAAACAGCCATTTGATACACCGAAACCAACAAAACTGTTGGAGCATCTTTTGCGCCTTTCAGGTGCAACGAAGAATGATATAGTCTTGGACTTTTTTGCTGGATCAGCGACGACCGCTCACTCGACATTTAAGATAAATTCAGAGGAAGGGAAAAATCTGAAATTCATAATGATTCAACTGCCGGAGTTGTGCGATACGGCGTCGGAAGGCTTCAAAGCTGGATACGAAAAGATCAGCGAAATTAGTAAAGAACGCATCCGCCGTGCCGGCAAAAAAATCCTCGAAGGAGATTGCCACCCCGACTGGAACCGCGATGTGGGCTTTCGCGTGCTCAAAGTCGACACCTCAAACATGAAGGACATCTACTACCGTCCTGATGAGCTGTCCCAGGGTGACTTGTTGGAAGCTGTGGACAACGTCAAACCCGACCGAACGCCGGAAGACCTATTGTTCCAGGTGCTGGTGGACTGGGGTGTGGATCTGACTCTGCCGATTCGCCGCGAAACCCTTCAAGGTAAAACAGTGTTCTTCGTTGATGATAATGCCCTGGTCGCGTGCTTCGACACTGGCATTACCGAAGAGCTGGTCAAGGAGTTGGCCAGGCATGAACCGCTGCGCGTGGTGTTCCGCGACAATGGCTTTGTCTCTGATGCGGTGAAGATCAACGTTGAGCAGATCTTCCGTCAGCTGTCGCCCAGCACCGAGGTCCGTGCGCTATGAACCAAGGTGCTGATCAGCCCGGTAGCACAGGGGATGTCCTGCTGTATGAGGCGGCGGAAGGCCGGTTGCGGCTTGAGGTCCGCTTACAGGATGAAACCCTGTGGCTGACCCAGAATCAGCTGGCTGATCTGTTCCAGACCACCCAGCAGAATATCAGCGGCCATATTCAGAACGTCTACGCTGAGGGCGAGCTGGAGCGGGAGGCAACTCACAAGAAATTCTTGTCAGTTCAGCTCGAGGGTAGCCGCGAGGTCAGCCGTCAGCGGGATTTCTACAATCTGGACATGATCATTGCCGTTGGCTACCGGGTCAAAAGTGCCATCGCTACCCGCTTCCGGATCTGGGCTACCGAGCGCCTCAAGGAATACATCATCAAAGGCTTTGTCATGGATGATGAGCGCCTCAAGGAGCCGCAGAACGACCGCTATTTTGAAGAGCTGCTGGCGCGTATCCGCGATATCCGCAGCTCTGAAAAGGTGTTCTGGCGCAAGGTATTGGATATCTACGCCACCAGCACGGACTACGACCCCAAGGCGGAGCAAACCCAGCTGTTCTTCAAACAGGTGCAGAACAAGATGCACTGGGCGGCTCATGGGCATACGGCCTCTGAACTGATTTTCCAGCGCGCAGATGCCAGTTCACCCAACATGGGTGTCACCAACTTTCCGGGCAAGAATCTGCTGAAGCGTGATATCGAGGTTGCCAAGAATTACCTGAATGAAGAAGAGCTCAATATCCTGAACCGCATCGTCAATGCCTACCTGGAATTGGCTGAGGTGCAAGCGCTCAACCGCCAGCCCATGACGATGGCCGACTGGCAGCAGCGACTGGATCAATTCCTGACCATGACAGGGCGTGAGCTGCTGACCCATGCAGGTAGCATCAGTAACCAGCAAGCGGTGAACAAGGCGCATCAGGAGTTCGAGAAATTCCGCGAGCAAAGGCTGCAGCAGCCTTCAGAGGTGGAAAAGCACTTCGTCGAGGCAGAAAAGAAGCTGAAGCAACTGAAGTCACCCACACGTAAGGGCGACAAGGGCGGGCAGCGTTGAGCGCCGCCCTCAGTTCTTTCTGCATGACGACGTGCAGAAAGCCTTGCAGAAAGAATGCAGAAAGAGAATGCCATGAAGCTGAAGTTTAAAACCCAGGCCTACCAGACCCACGCCGTGGAGTCCGTGGTCGACTGCTTTGCCGGTCAGCCCCTGCTCGACGGTTTGACCTACCGGATCGACCCGGGTCAGCACTCCCAAGCCAGCGCCTTTGACGAGGATGGCTTCAGGAATGCCGACATTGCCCTAAGCGAAGCACAGGTGTTGGAGAACATCCAGACGGTCCAACGCCGCCAGAACCTGCCGGTTGCAACGTCGCTGACCGAGTTCACGACCTACGACAACAAGGGTAACCGGGTGCCCGTCAAGGCGGCTTACAAGAAGGATGCGCTGGCGGCTACGCGCATCCACCTGGACGTGGAAATGGAGACCGGCACCGGCAAGACCTACTGCTACATCAAGACGATATTCGAGATGAACAAGCGCTATGGCTGGAGCAAGTTCATCATCATGGTACCGTCCATCGCCATCCGCGAAGGGGTGTACAAATCCCTGCAGATCACCGCTGAGCACTTCACCGAGAGCTATGGCAAGAAGGCGCGATTCTTCATCTACAACTCCAAGCGATTGCATGAGTTGGAGAGCTTCTCGTCGGATGCCGGCATCAATGTGATGGTGATGAATATCCAGGCTTTCAACGCCCGAGGCGCAGACAACCGACGTATCTACGATGAGCTGGACGATTTTCAGTCGCGCAAGCCGATCGATGTGATCGCCGCCAACCGGCCCATCCTGATTCTGGATGAACCGCAGAAGATGGAAGGCAAAGCCACCATGGAAGCTTTGCCGCAGTTCAAGCCGCTGATGATCCTGCGTTATTCGGCCACACACCGAACCCAGCACAACCGTATTCACCGCCTGGATGCGCTGGATGCCTACAACCAGAAACTGGTCAAAAAGATCGCCGTGCGTGGCATCCAGACCCGAGGCCTGGCGGGCACCAACGCCTACCTGTATCTGGAAGGCATCGATATCTCCAGAAAAGCGCCAGTTGCTCGTATCGAGTTGGAAGTGAAGCTCAAGTCGGGTGAGATCAAGCGTCAGCTGCGCCGCCTGCAGTTTCGCGATGACCTGTTTGCCGAGTCCGGCGAGCTTGATCAGTACCGTGGCGGCTTCACTATCAGCCAGATCGACGCCACTACCGACACCTTAGAGTTTACCAATGGCTTGGTATTGAAGGCCGGTGAAGCCAACGGCGATGTGTCCGAGCGAGACATCCGGCGCATCCAGATTCGTGAAACCATCAAGGCCCACCTGGATCGGGAAAAGCAGCTGTTTGCTCAGGGCATCAAGGTGCTGTCGCTGTTCTTTATCGACGAGGTGGCCAAGTACCGCGACTATGACCAGCCGGATGAGCAGGGCGAGTATGCCCGTATCTTCGAAGAGGAGTATCAGCTGCTAAAGGACGAATATCTGTCTGAGCTGGCGATCGATAATGAAGCCTATCGGCAGTACCTTGAGGGTATCGATCCGGCAGCTACGCACAATGGCTACTTCTCTATAGACAAGAAGACCAACCGCCTGAAAGATCCGGCTGTCGGGGCACGCTCAGTTGATTCTGATGATGTGGATGCCTACGACCTGATTCTGAAGGATAAGGAGCGGTTGCTGTCCTTCCAGGAGCCGACGCGGTTTATTTTCTCCCACTCGGCCCTGCGCGAAGGCTGGGATAATCCCAACGTCTTTGTTATGTGCATGCTCAAACACAGCGACAACACCATCTCACGACGCCAGGAAGTCGGGCGCGGGTTACGCTTGTCGGTGGACCAGCACGGTGACCGCATGGATAACCCTGCCGTGGTTCACACCATCAACGTACTGACCGTGATTGCCAGTGAGAGCTACAAGGATTTTGTCGCCGGTTTACAGCAAGAGATCAGTGACACTCTGAGTGCTCGGCCGCGCCAGGCAACAGAGGCCTATTTCACCGGCAAGCAGCTGACGACAGAGCAAGGGCCGGTGGACGTGACCCCCACTATGGCCAAGCAGATATACCGCTACCTGGTGAAGAACGACTACACCGATGAAACCGACCAAATAGCGCCGACTTACCACGAGGCAAAAGAGCAAGGCACTTTGGCTGATTTGCCGGAAGAGCTGAAGCCCTATGCTGATCAGGTCTTCGCGCTGATCGACAGCGTATTCAGCAACGCCCAGTTGCCTAAAATCGAGGATGGCCGCAAGCCGAAAACCAACCCCCTCAACGCCAACTTTGACAAGAAGGAGTTCCAGGCGTTATGGCAAAGGATCAATCGCAAAGCGGTGTACCGTGTCGAATTTGACTCGGATGAACTGGTCCGCAAGTGCATCGCAGCCCTGGACAAGAGCCTGCGCGTCACCCCGCTTCAATACACCGTGCAAAAAGGCATCCAGCAGGATGACCTGACAGATGAGCAGCTGAAGAAGGGTGATGGCTTCAAGGTCGAGGAAACCACCACGGAATACGGCGATTCAATCCATTCACGGGTCCGCTATGACCTGCTCGGCAAGGTAGCCGAAAACGCCCAGCTGACCCGCCAGACAGCAGCCAGGATACTGCAAGGTATACAACCCGCTGTATTCCAGCAGTTCCGGCAAAACCCTGAACACTTCATCGCCGAGGCATCCCGGTTGATCACCGAACAGAAGGCCGCGATGGTCATCGAGCGTTTGGCCTACGATGAAGTGGACGAGCGTTACGATGTGGATATCTTCACCGCCAACCAAACTGGACAAGACTTCTCCCGGGCCACGCAAAAGCTCAAGAACCACATCTACGACTACGCCATCACCGATTCTGAGATCGAACGGCGCTTCGTCGCAGAACTTGATACCAGCAGCGAGGTGGTGGTCTATGCCAAGCTGCCGAGAGGCTTCCTGATCCCAACGCCGGTGGGCGACTACAACCCCGACTGGGCCATCTCTTTCCGTGCCGGCAGTGTCAAGCACATTTACTTCGTTGCCGAGACCAAAGGCAGCATGTCATCCATGAAGCTGCGCGAGATTGAGCAGAAGAAGATCGATTGCGCCCGCAAGTTCTTCGACGAGATCAGCCAGCAGGTGACCGAAGACAAGGTGAAATACGACGTGGTGACGGACTACGCCAAGTTGATGGATGTGGTCGGGCAAAAAGCACACGCGTAAGCTGCAGGAGGCTGGATATCAACTGTCAAGTAATACTTGACAGTTGATATCGACGATGGCGGCATCTGGCTACATTGTACAGCACCTCGAACTCGTCCCTGCGCCGCTTGCTGATCAGACCGGCACCATGAAGCCCACGCACTCTCTCGTGCATCTCGCTCAAAATTCGACTATTACGCTTTTTCGTCGTCATCACATACTCCACAGTCTCACCTGCAGCTATGGGCCCGGCTAAAATGAGCTGCTGCGGAGGTCCACCGGCCCCACGCTCCAAACCAGTAGTCAAGGAATCCTTGACTACTCAAATGGCCACCAGCGAAGCGCGGCTGACTGTACTGAAAAGCAGCTGAAATCGGTACAGTAGCAGTACACTCACCCGTTCTGGCCATCTTCGCAAAATTACGCTAACCTACTGTCACGTAAATACTTTTAGCTTTTCTGGCTTACGGTAGATTACCCCTGATTTTGCTGGGCTTGCAGCGTTGCGTGCAAACTCATAATCGCTTGGTCCCAGGTTCAAGTCCTGGTGGGCCCACCATTTCTTACGTTCTCCGATACACTACTCCTCAAGCTTCCCCCATTCCTGCGAGAATCCCCTATGGCAGCCCTGGGCCGCTTCAACACCCTGCAAATCACCAAATACACCGACTTCGGGCTTTACCTGGACGGCGGGCCGGATGGTGAAATTCTGCTGCCCAAACGCGAGATCCCCAAGGACGAGCCGGCCGAGGTCGATGACTGGCTCAACGTGTTCATCTATCTGGACAGTGAAGACCGGCTGATCGCCACTACCCGCAAGCCCAAGGCTCTGGTCAGTGAATTTGCCAGCCTTAAGGTCACCGACATCAACCGTACCGGGGTGTTTCTCGACTGGGGCTTGCCCAAGGATGTGCTGCTGCCCCACTCGGAAACCCGGCGTCCGCTGGAAGTGGGTCAGTATTGTCTGGTCTACCTGTATCTGGACAAGCACACCCGGCGCATTACCGCGACCAGCAAGCTGGACCGCTACCTGGACAAAACCCCGGCGCGCTATCAGCCCGGGCAGGCGGTTGACCTGCTGATTGCCGAACGCACCGACCTGGGCCACAAAGCCATCATCAATGGCCAGCATTGGGGCCTGCTGCACAAAAATGAACTGTTCAAGTTCGTTCGCAGTGGCATGCGCGAGCAGGGCTATATCCGCGAGCTGCGGCCCGACGGCAAGATCAGCCTGAGCCTGCAGCCACTGGGACGCGACGCGGCCGAGACCTTGCAAAGCCGGATTCTGGAGCAGCTCGATGCCCATCAGGGCGTGCTGATGCTCAGCGACAAAAGCCCGGCCGAAGACATTGCCGCGCTGTTCGGGGTCAGCAAGGGCAATTTCAAGAAAGCCATTGGCGGCCTGCTCAAGCAGGGCCAGATCATCATCCATCCGGACCGGATCGAGCGCATCAGGCCACACTGAGCATCTGCTCAGTGCGCTCGATCACATGGCGCAGGCTGGCGAAATTGATATTGGCGCCCGAGGTAATTGCCACCAGGGTCCGATCCCGGCACCCGCTGCGGGCTACATAACGCTGCAACCCGGCCACGGCCAGGGCACCCGAAGGTTCGGTGATCGCCCGGGTGTCCTCGTAGACCTGGCGAATGGCTGCACAGATTTCATCGTTGCCGACGCTGATGACCTCATCGACCAGATGACGACACAGAGCCCAGTTATGCACCCCGACCTGAGCCACAGCCACTCCATCGGCAAAACCATCCACACTCGGCAAAACCACTCGTTTACCGCTATCCAGAGCCGCTTTCAGACAAGCTGAGCCTTCGGCCTCAACCCCAACCACCCGGATTGCCGGGTTGAGATACTTCAAATAAGCCGCCACCCCGGCAATCAAACCACCGCCGCCGACCGGCACGAACACCGCGTCCAGTTCGGCCTGCTGACGCAGCAACTCGACAGCCACCGTGCCCTGCCCGGCGATCACCTCGGGGTCGTCGTAGGGCGCAATAAAGCTGTAACCCTGTAGCCGGGCCAGTAGCTGGGCGTACTCCAACGCTTGGGTGAAGCTATCGCCCTGCAACAAAACCTGGGCGCCCTGCTGGCGTACCCCTTGGACCTTGATCTGTGGGGTATTGGCGGGCATGACAATCAGCGCCTTGACCTGCAGGTGCCGGGCTGCCAATGCCAGGCCTTGGGCATGATTACCGGCCGAAGCGCAGATAACCCCGGCGGCGCGGGCCTGAGCATCCAGACTGGCCAGCTTGGCGTAGGCGCCACGGATCTTGAAGGAAAATACCGGCTGCAGATCTTCACGCTTGAGCAGTATCCGGTTGCCCAGCCGGGAAGAAAGCTGCGCGGCTTGCTGCAGCGGCGTCTCATGCGCCACCTCGTACACCGGGGCCGACAGAATGCGGGCGACATAATCGCGCAGCAGACCGGGCGCCAGTCCGGGGCGAATGGCGCCACCCAATCCGCTGCGGCTATCGGGTTGCGGGTCCCGGCAGGTTTCAGGCTCGGGGGATAAACGGGTATTCATGCTGCCTCCTGGCTTTTAACCCTCGGAGCAGTCATGAAAAACCCGCCTCGAGGGCGGGTTGGGATGGACGCGTGTCAGCCCGCCAATATCGGAATGGCGGTAATAATCATTCGGGCGAAAAACACGTTGAGCGCTGACATGGCCTCAATCTACGCCGCCGGCCGGCACAGCGTCAAGCCTCAATAACCGGTCATTTCCAGATAACCAACCCCGGCATGACTGCCGGACACTCGAATCGGCCCTTCCCAGTAGGGAATGCCGGTGCCCATCCAGGCCTGTGGATTCAGGGCCTCGGTCGTAACCTCGAAATCCCGCGCGGCTACTCGCAGGTGCCAGCGGGTCGGTAGCTGACGCCCGGCCACTGAGGTCTGATTGAGCGGCTCGATCTCGACCGCCTCAGGTGCCAGCGGCCAGGTCTGCCCCGTGGCGCTGATCCAGGTGCCGGACAGGTAATGTCCGCGTTGCTCGCTGCGCAGCCGGAACAGCATCAGCTTATCGCCGCTATCCAGATGCAGAGAAAACCAGTCCCAACCCTGTTGATCTTCTGCCAGCGGTTGGCTACTCCACTCCCGATCAAGCCAGCCCTGCCCCGTGACCGCCAGCCGCTCGCCATCCCACTCGATCTCGCCCCTGACCTGATAGAACGGCTGGCTGTAGTAATAGGAGGCCTGATCGCTGTCGGACTTGCGGCTGTATCCCTGCTCGCCCTGCAATACCACCGGCCGGTCACTGTGCAGTTCCAGCCGATAACCAAAGTTCTCGCCCTGTGCCTGCACCCAAAGCGGGCTGAGCATGGCATTGGCCTGACCGCTCAGTTGCCAGTGATCAATCCAGGCGCGATAGGGATTCAACTCCACCCCAGCCTGACCGACGCCCCCTCGGGCCAGACGTTCGGCATGGCGATGACCCTGCGCCTGAGTCAGTGCCGCATGCCCGAGCCAGACCTGCGGCTGACCCCAGCCGGCGGTTGGCGACGTCTCGGTGTGCGGCTGTAGCGCCTGCCGAAACAGAGTCCACTGCGCGCCCCAGTCACGTCCCTGCTGATCCTTGAGATTGGCGGTGACATACCACCATTCGATACGAAACTCGGGGTGGGCCGCATGGTCGGCCGGGAAGCTCAGTACCCGCCCCGGCACCACCGGAGCATAGCCCTGCTGTTCACGGCCAAGCCCGGCAAAGCCTTCACCCGGCGTCTCGCGCGCTGGCTCACAGCCGCTGAGCAGCAGCGCTATCATTAGCAGACACAGATAAGCTTTAGTCATGCGCCAAGCGCCTCAACATGTCCATCGGCCCCTGACGGCTGAGCCGCCATACCGGGCCCAGGCTGGCCAGCAGTACCGCCAGCAGCGCCAGTGCCGTCAGCACCAGCCACTGCCCGGGGAACCAGTGCCAGGGCAGGCGCCAGCCAAAAGCCTGGACATTGACCACCTCGACCAGCACCCAGGCCAACGCCAGCCCCAGCGGAATCGCCAGCAGACAGGTCAGGCCCGCCAGCGCCAGCATCTGGATCAGACTCAGCCGGGCCAGCCCCGCTGGCGTCAGGCCCATGGCCCAGAGCGGAGCCAATTGCCCCAGGCGGCTGTCGGCCAGGCTCAACAGGCTGCACAACAGGGCAATCACCGCCACGCCCAGGGTCAGGCTGTTGAGCGCCGCCGTGGCGGCGAAGGTTTGCTCGAACACCTGACGCGAGTAATCTTTCAGTGTGGCCTGGTCGATCACCCGGTTACCCGGCAGATCGAACTCATGACGCAGGGCCTCGACCAGTTGCGCGGCGGCCCCCTCCCGGGTCAGAACACCAATGCTGGTGAGTTCGCGCTGCGGCCATAGCTCGCGAAAGCGCTCAGCCGCCATCAGCACCTGTCCACGCGGATTTCCATAGTCAGCATAGCGTCCCAGGACCACGAAAGCCTGCACCCCGGCTGGCGTCAGTAGCTCCAGATTGCTGCCCAGCGTCAGTCCCAGCCGCTGCGCCAGCTGTTCACTGACCATGACCCCTTCGCCCGCATGCAGGCGTGGCCAGGCCTGGGCCAGGCTGTCACGCAGCGGCCAGGACTCGGCGTATAGGGGATGATCGATCACGCCACTGGCCTCCGTTGGCCAGCCACCGACGCGCAGCTCCTGCTGCCAGCTCGGCAGCAGCCCAACAACCTCAGGTCTGGCCTGTAACCAGCGACTCAGCTGCGCAGCCTCTGCGGCGCCATCCGGACGCACATAGATATCCGCGGCCAGACGCTGATCCAGCCAGCCGACAAAGGTCTTGCGAAACCCTTCGGTCATGCTGCCCACCCCGATATTGGCCGCCAACGCCAGCAGCAGAGCCATCAGTGCCAGACTCAAACCACCCAACTGCTGCTGGCTGTCGGCCCAGAACCATTGCCAAACCGGCTGTTTGGCCAGGCGCTGGCCAAGCCGCAGCAACAGCGCCAGCCATAATGGCAACAGCCAGGCCACGCCCAGCAGCAGACAGCCCAGCAACATGAACCCAGCCACCAGGCTGTCACCACGCCACACCAACAGCAACGCCGCGCCCAGCAGCGCCACTGCTGCCAGAGACAATCGTCGCAGGGTTCGCCCCTGCGCCTCGCGCCAGGCTTGAGGCCGAGCCCAGGCCAGAACCGGCAGGCGCAGGGCGCGCAGCACGCTGGCAGCACCAGCCAGAGCGCAGCCCAGCACCGCCATACCCAGCCCGGTCCACCACCAGCCAGGCTCAAGCCGCAGTTGCCCGGCCACCTGAGCGCCATACAGGCCCCGCAGGCTGGCGGCAACATCGCCCACCAGCAGGCTGGCGATCAGATAACCGCTGACCAGTCCCAACAGCCCTGCCAACAGCGCCAGCACCAACAGCTCCAGGATCAACGCCGTACTGAGCTGACTCAGCGACACACCGCAGGCTCGCAGGGTCTGCAGTAGCCCCCGGCGCTGCTCCAGCGCCAGACCAGCAGCGGCATGGACAATGAAGAGCCCGACCAGAAAGGCCAAGAGTCCGAGAGCGCTCAGGTTCATGTGGAAACTGTCACTCAGGCGCTCGAGGTCAGCCTCTTCGCGTTGATCCCAGACCAGCTCAATACCGGCCGGCAAGGCTGGCCGGTCTGCGGCAAAGCCTTGCTCAACCAGCAGTTGGCTCAGTTGTCCGGGCCGCTCCAGCAGGACCTGGGCCTGGCCGATATCGACCACCAAGGTGCCCGGCGGCAGTTCATCCCGAACCTGCAGGCCTGGCAAGCGCGCGCCATGTTCAGCCTGCGGCTGCTGGCCCGGCTGCCAGCCCAGCTCGGCCAGGGTATCGGCCGCCAGCCAGGTACGTCCCGGCGCATACATGAAATCGCTCAAGTCGGACGCCGAGTTGAGCTGGCGCCCCAACAGCCCTCCGGCCGGCAGGCTCAAGGGCTCAATCCCCAGCACTTGCAGACGTCGCGGGCCATCGGGGCCCTCGAACCGCAGACTGCCACGCAGTAGCGGGGACACCGGCCAGCCGGCCAGACGCAGGTCAATATAATCCGCTTCGGCCAGCATCTGTCCCGCCGGATTGATCAATACCGCTTGCTGACCGTCACCAAACAGCTGGGCCGCGCGTTCATAGCTGTCACGCGCCTGGGCATTGAGCGCCTGAACCCCGCTCCACAGCGCCGTCGCCAGCCACAGGCCAACCAGCAGACACAACGCCTGCAACGGATGCCGGCGCCAATGACTGAGCAAGGTCAGCCAGGTCCAGCCGAGCCGCCCCAGCATCAGTGCAATTGCCCGGCCGACAACCGCACCTGCCGATCCAGACGCGCGGCCAGGTGCTGGCTATGCGTTACCATCAACAGACTGCAACCACTGTCCGCCACCAGTTTCAGCAGCAAGGCCATGACCTCTTCAGCCGTTTGCTCATCCAGGTTGCCGGTTGGCTCGTCGGCCAGCAGCAACTGTGGCCGGACCGCCAGCGCCCGGCCAACAGCCACCCGCTGTTGCTGGCCTCCGGAGAGCTGTTCGGGATAACGCCCGAGCAAACTTTCAAGACCCAGTTGCCGGGTCAGATAGTCCAGCCAGGGACGTTCCAGACGCCCGGCCAGACGGGCCTGGAACGCCAGGTTGTCTGCCACCGGCAAGGACGGGATCAGATTGAACTGCTGAAACACCAGCGCCACACGCTGACGCCGCCAGGCAGCCCGCCCGGCTTCGCCCAGGCGAGTGAGACTCTGGCCATCCAGGCGAATATCGCCGCCATCAGGAAGGTCCAGGCCGGCTACCAGATGCAGCAATGTGCTTTTGCCACAGCCCGATTCACCGGTCAGGGCCAAGCTGCTACCCGCCGCCAATTGCAGGTCGACCTGTTCCAGCACGCGGATGCTGCCCTGTGGACTGGCGTAGCCCTTGCTGACCTGTAACAGCTCAAGCATAGGTCTTTCCCAACAGCGTCAAGGGCTCGCCAGCGCGTAAACGCTGGCGCCGCCACTGATCCGGCGAGCGCCCGGTCCAGCGCTTGAATGCCCGGGAAAAACTCGCCGCCTCGGCATAGCCAAGCTGCTGCGCAATACTTTCCAGCCCCAAGGCACTGTCGCCCAGCAGACGCTCGGCCAGATTACGCCGCACCCGCTCGTCGAGCCCGCGAAACGGATAGCCCTCCTCCGCCAGACGACGATGCAGGGTTCGCTCGGAAAGCCCCAGCCACCCCGCCACTTCGGCCGCCCGGCAATGGCGTCCGGAATGACTCATCAACCGTTGCAACACCTGTCGCGCCAGCACGCCCTGGACATCCCCCAGATCATCACACAGGCGCTGGCACAGGCTGGCACAGGTTTGCTGGGTCTGGGCATTGGCCAGGGGCAAAGCGCTATCCAGATCGCTGCGCGCGATCAACATGGCATTGCGTGGCTGCCGCAACAGGACCGGGCAACCGAAATGGGCACTGTAATCCGCCGCTGAGCCGACCGAGGTCAGCGCCAGGGAAACCTGCAGCGGTATGAATGGCCGTTGCAGCAACTCGGAGAATACCCGCTTCCAGGCCGCCAACCCGCGTTCAACCACCAGGCAACGGGCATCCTCAGGCAGAACGCTGTCATCCAGACACATCCACAGCCCCTGCTCATGCGGCTGCAGGCTTACCGGGCAGATCGACAGCGACAACGGGCGAAAGCGCTCACTGACCTGAATCGCTTCCCACAGAGTACGACTGGCCAGCATGGTATAACCCAACAACCCCAGGCTGGTCAGGTGGTAGCACTTGCCGACCCGCAGCCCAGTACCCGGGTGCGGCCAGCGCACCACCAGATTGCGCACCACGGCCAGCTCCTGCCACAACTCGAAACCCTCACCCGCGGCCAGTTTCTCCAGGCTCAGGCCGGTGTTGGCAAGACACTCATCGGCAGCCACGCCGAGCTGCCCGGCAACCTCCAGCAGGTAACTGACATTGGTGCTGTCACGTCGCTGTCGCCAGTCCATAAGCCCTCCATCTGGCAGTATCTGTCATGCGATGGCAGTAGAAGTCATGGCCGAAGTATAGGGCCTGTAGCATGCTGACCAGGCTCTGATTCATAACAAGAGGTAACCATAATGCCCGAATTCTTCTACACCAGCGCCAGCAACAACCAGGCCCGCAGCTACCAGCACTTCAAGATATATCCTGTAGCTGGCTCGATGGGCGCCGATGTCTATGACATCGACCTCAACAACCTGTCTGACGCAGGTCAGACAGAACTGCGTCAGGCGCTGATGGATCATCTGGTGCTGTTCATCCGCGATCAGAATCTGTCCGTCGCCCAGCTGGAGGCGGTGACGCTGCGCTTCGGCGAGTTCGGCAGCGAACCCTACGTCAAACCCATGGCCGATCACCCGCATGTGGTGCATGTGCGTAAAGAGGCCGACGAAAGCACCCCGATCGTCTTTGGTGGCGCCTGGCACACCGACTGGACCTTTCAGGAACGCCCGCCGGCCTTTACCTTGCTGTACGGCCACGATGTGCCTGACGTCGGCGGCGATACCCTCTATACCAACATGTACCTGGCCTACGAATGGCTGTCGCCGGCCATGCAGAACATGTTGCATGGCTTGCGCGGCATCCACACCCCCGAGTTCGGCTATGGTCCTAACGCCAAGCACAATGCCGGGCTGGAAAGCATGAAGATTGTCTATGGCGAGAACGTTGACCATGACGTGCGCAGCCACCCGCTGATTACCCGCCACCCGGAAACCGGTCGCAATGTGCTGTTCGCCAACCCGGCCTACACCCTGGGTATCGAAGGCATGAAGGCCGAGGAGTCGCGACCGATCCTCGACTACCTGTTTTCGGTCGCCACCGCCCCGGCCTTTACCTGCCGTATGCGCTGGACGCCCGGCACACTGGCCATCTGGGACAACCGCTGCACCTGGCATCAACCGGTCTCGGACTATTTCGGCAAGCGCCGGGAAATGTTTCGCACTACGGTGGTCGGCGACAAGCCGGTCGGCGGATCCGCCGCATGAACACGCCCGCTTTCGACCCACAAGCCGCAGCTCAGGAGCTGTTCCAGGCCCGTCAGCAGCTGGCGGCCTGTGCGCCGGTTGCCGAGCGCTTCGGTATCACCAGTCTGGAGCAGGCCTATGCTACCCAGCGGGCTTTGACTGCACTGCAATGTAGTGCCGGGCTGGAGTTGATCGGCTACAAGCTTGGCCTCACCGACCCTCGAGCGCAACAGGCCATGGGGCTCAATCACCCACTGTATGGCGTTCTGGCGCATGACTGGCAATGCTGCGAGGATGAGTCAGTCCCCACGCCCCGGCTGATGGCGCCCAGGGTGGAGGCAGAGGTGGCGTTTATGTTTGCCGAAACCCTGGACGGCCCGGACCTGCAAGTAGCCGACCTGCTCGACGCCCTGGGCGGCGTGGCACCGGCGCTGGAAATCTGTGACTCGGCATTGACAGGCTGGCCTCGCAACCTGTTCGACGCGCTGGCGGACAACCTGTCTTCAGGACTGTTCGTGCTCGGCTCTCGGCCCTTAGCCCCACGCGATGTGGACCTGAGCACCCTGGAGGTGCAATTACAGCGCAATGACCTGACGCCGCTATCAGGGCACGCCAGCCAATGCATGGGCAACCCGCTCAATGCCTGCCTGTGGCTGGCCCGTGAGCTGGCGCGTCAGGGTACCCCGATCAGGGCGGGGGAAATCGTGCTGTCCGGAGCGCTAGCGCCCATGCAGGCGGTGGAGGCCGGCGATCAGGTGCGGGTAGACATGGGCGAGCTGGGAGTACTGGAATGCAGGTTCGCCTGAGCCAGGGCGGCGAGGCAGAAAAGAAAAAACCTCGCCGAAGCGAGGCTTTGCAGAACGGGTCCTGATCATCCCTAATGGTGTGCCCCCCGGGCACTGTCCTTAATCCATGTTGTTTGGGCTGCTTCCTGCTGGCTCCTTGCGTTACATGATGTTACGCAGAGCGGCAGGCAGTGCCCATAGTCCATTACCATCAGTGCATGTAAGCCATGGCTTACATGGCCTGCCGGCCATACCGGCAGGCCTGGCACCGGTTCAGAACTGCTCGGCGCTAAGCTCGAACAGCGGCTCGCTACCGGAACGTACCGCCGCGCTCAGCGACTGGATGCGCGGCAACAGACGCTTGACGAAGAACCGCCCGGTGCTGAGTTTGGCCTGATAGAAGCCATCACCGTCCTGATCCAGCTTGGCCAGGGCCACCTTGGCCATTTTCGCCCACATGTAGGCATAGGCGGTGTAACCGAACACATGCAGGTACTCGACCGAGGCCGCACCGACCTCATTCGGATTGGTCTTGCTGCGGTCGATGACCTGAGCGGTCAGCTCTTCCAGATTGGCCAGCGCCGCGGCCAGCGGCTGGACGAATTCAGCCAGCGCCTGGTCGCCGTTGTCGGCGATAAAGCCCTTGATCTCATCGGCAAACTGCTTGAAGAAGGCTCCGTCGTTGGCCACGGTCTTGCGACCCATCAGGTCAAGAGCCTGAATGCCGTTGGTACCCTCATAGATCTGGGCAATGCGCACATCGCGCACCAGTTGCTCCTGACCCCACTCGCGGATGTAACCGTGGCCGCCGAATACCTGCTGGCCATGCACGCAGTTTTCCAGGCCAACGTCGGTGAAGAAGGCCTTGGCTACCGGGGTCAGCAACGCGACCAGATCCTCGGCCTTTTTCTTGGCCGCAGCATCGTCGGAGAACTTGCTGATGTCCAGCTGCGAGCCGACATAGGTCGAGAACGCCCGGCTACCCTCGGTCATGGCCTTGATGGTCAGCAGCATGCGACGCACGTCCGGATGCACGATGATCGGGTCGGCCGCCTTGTCGGGCTGCTGCGCACCCGTTGGCGCACGACTCTGGATCCGCTCGCGGGCGTAGGCCACGGCGCTCTGATAGGAAGCCTCAGAGCAGCCGATGCCCTGAATACCGATCGACAGGCGCTCGTAGTTCATCATGGTGAACATGGCGTTCAGGCCTTTGTTCAGCTCACCGATCAAGAAGCCCTTGGCACCGTCGAAGTTCATCACACAGGTAGCCGATGCCTTGATCCCCATCTTGTGCTCGATCGAGCCACAGGAGACGCTATTGCGCTCACCCAGGCTGCCGTCGGCATTGACCAGGAACTTGGGTACCAGGAACAGCGAGATGCCCTTGGGGCCGGCCGGCGCGTCGGGCAGCTTGGCCAGCACCAGGTGAATGATGTTCTCGGTCAGATCATGCTCACCGCCGGTGATGAAGATCTTGGTACCGGTCACCGAATAGCTGCCATCGGCTTCAGGCACTGCCTTGGTCCGAATGATGCCCAGATCGGTACCAGCATGCGGTTCGGTCAGACACATGGTTCCGGCCCAGGTGCCGGCATACATGTTGGGCAGATAGGTCTGCTTAAGCTCTTCGCTACC
Source organism: Pseudomonas jilinensis (assembly GCF_003586265.1). Lineage (NCBI taxonomy): Bacteria > Pseudomonadati > Pseudomonadota > Gammaproteobacteria > Pseudomonadales > Pseudomonadaceae > Pseudomonas > Pseudomonas jilinensis. Next base: position 274,017 of record NZ_QJSA01000003.1, read on the forward strand.
GTGGGCATCCAGCGCCAGGGTGCTGCCGGCAGTCAGGGCAACGTACAGGGCAAAACTGTTGTTGGCGCCGTAGAGCATTTCCTCCACCTGCACACCCAGGGTCTTGGGCATACCCAAGCCACCAAATTCAGGGTTGCCCGAGAGGCCGACCCAGCCACCCTCGGCATAGGTCTGGTAGGCATCCTTGAAACCGGTCGGGGTAGTCACCACACCGTTATCCCACTTGGCGCCCTCTTCGTCGCCATTACGGTTCAGCGGCGCAATGGTTTGCGAGGTGATCTTGCCGGCTTCCTCCAGCATGGCATCGGCGGTTTCCGCGTCGATGGCTCCGTTCAGACCCGCCAGGTTCTGCCACAACTGGTCGGCTTCGAAAACTTCATTGAGAACGAAACGGATATCACGCAGGGGGGCTTTGTATTCAGCCATGGGACGACTCCTCTTGCAAAAACGTGCCCGGACCATACCGGGAGCATCCGGCGATTGTATCGCGCAAACAAAAGGACCGATAGCGTCCCTATATGACTTTTTTGCTTTTTCTGGTCATATAAAAATCGCTTCTGTCTCAAAATCCATCACAGCTATATCCTGAGCAGCTCTGTGCCAGAAACGCACAACCCCGAACCAAGGCCCGGGGTTGTGCATTACCGCATGAGCTTGCGCGCAGATTATGCGCCTGGGCTTAGAACTGCTCGGCGCTCAGCTTCATCAGCGAATCGGCACCGGCCTCCAGAGCCTCTTTATGGGCCGATGCGCGCGGCAGCAGACGCTTGAAGTAGAACTCCTGGGTCACCAGCTTGGCTTCATAGAAGGCCGCTTCGGTGCTGCCGGCATCCAGTTGCTGCTGAGCCGCCACAGCCATCTTCAGCCAGAAGAACGCCAGGGTAACGTAACCTGAGAACATCAGGAAGTCCATCGAAGCCGCACCGACTTCTTCGCGATTCTGCATGGCCTTCATGCCGATCTTGGTGGTCAGTTCACCCCATTGGGCATTCAGCCCGTTGAGCTGTTTGACGTAACCGCCCAGCGTGGCGTGACCTTCATTGGCCTGACAGAACTTGTGCACCTGTTTGGTGAAGGCCATCAGCAGCTTGCCCTGACTGCCGAGCACCTTGCGACCCAGCAGGTCCAGCGCCTGGATACCGTTGGTGCCTTCATAGATGCCGGCAATGCGGCAATCACGCACCTGCTGCTCCTGACCCCATTCGCGAATGTAGCCATGCCCGCCGAACACCTGCTGGCCGAGGATGGTGGCTTCCAGGCCGGTCTCGGTCATGAACGCCTTGCAGATCGGCGTCAGGAACGCCAACTGGCTTTCGGCATCGGCACGTTCAGCCTCGTCCTTGGAATAGTGAGCCTTGTCCAGCAACTGTGCGGTGTAATAAGCCAGCGCCCGATTGCCTTCGTTGAAGGCCTTCATGGTTAGCAGCATGCGCCGTACATCGGGGTGTACGATGATCGGGTCAGCGGGCTTCTCCGGCGCAGCCGGACCAGACAGCGAACGCATCTGCAGACGATCCTTGGCATAGGTGACAGCGCTCTGATAGGACGCTTCACCATGACACAGACCCTGCATACCGGTACCCAGACGCGCATGGTTCATCATGGTGAACATGCAGTTCAGGCCCTTGTTGATGTCGCCGATCAGGAAACCGGTGGCATCGTCGAAGTTCATCACGCAGGTCGCCGACGCCTTGATCCCCATCTTGTGCTCGATCGAACCACAGACCAGGCTGTTGCGCTCACCGCTCTCGCCATTGGCGTCGGGCAGGAACTTGGGCACGATGAACAGCGAGATGCCTTTGGTCCCGGCTGGCGCGTCTGGCAACTTGGCCAGTACCAGATGGACGATGTTCTCGGCCATATCATGCTCGCCACAGGAAATGAAGATTTTGGTACCGGTGATCTTGTAAGAGCCATCGGCCTGGGGGACCGCGCGGGTCTTGATCAACCCCAGGTCGGTACCGCAGTGCGGCTCGGTCAGGCACATGGTGCCGGTCCAGGTGCCGGGGGTCAGCTTGCTCAGGTACAGGTCTTTCTGCTCCTGAGTACCATGCGCGCGAATCGCCGCGGCGCAGCCATGCGACAGACCCGGATACATGCTCCAGGCATAGTTGGCCGAGGCGACCATCTCGTTAATCACCAGACCCAGTGAAGCCGGCAGGCCCTGGCCGCCATACTCGGTCGGCCCGGTCATCGAACCCCAGCCGTTGTCGACGTACTGCTGATAGGCTTCCTTGAAGCCCTTGGGCGTAGTCACCACGCCATTGTCGATGTGACAACCTTCCTCATCGCCAGTCCGATTCAGGGGCGCCAGCACTTCACCAGCAAACTTGGCGCCTTCCTCAAGAATCGCACCAACCAGATCCGGCGACACCTCGTCCAGACCAAAGGCTTCATAACCGGCAGCAAAGTCGAACACTTCGTCCATGACGAAGCGCATGTCACGCAAAGGGGCTTTATATTCAGGCATTTTCAGGTCTCCCAACAGGCGGCGCGGACCATACCCGCCACCCTAGATTCATACAAGCGTTTGAACACTACGACCAGGCATCCGGCAGGGTCAAGCGCCAAGACTCCCGATTAAAAGCCCTGATACAAGCCCATAAGGCAGGCGCCATGACCGACAATCCTTATCTTGACTATAGGGTATGGCCGATGCAGCCGGGCCCGCGAACACGGGGCGAAATGTAACCAATGCTTATATATTCCAATAAAGCATATAAAAATCAGTTTTTGGACTTGGACAAGACTAAGCGGCCTGTTTAATCTGGCGCCCATTGCTGGCTCCTTTGTCCGGGGCCGATACCTCACACGAGATTCAGGTTGCCAATGAGCTGGGACTCCTTGCCAATGATCGGCGTCGCCGCCCTGCTGGGCTGGGTGTTCTACGCCTTCGCCCGGGAGAAGTTCAGCCCCGACGTGGTAGTCGGCATTGCCGTGGCGGTGCTGCTGGTCAGTCAGCTGCTGACCCCGGCCGAGGTCCTTGGCGTGTTGTCCAACAGCGCACCGATCACCATTGCCTGTCTGTTCATCCTGTCAGCAGCACTGGAACGCACCGGCTGTGTCGAGTCACTCGGCAACTGGTTGTCACGGATGGGTGGCGGCAGCCCCTGGCGCACCCTGTTCAGCCTGATGCTAACCGCCGGGCTGCTGTCGACCTTCATCAACAACACTCCGGTGGTCGCCATTCTGACCCCGGTGGCCATTGCCCTGGCCACCCAGGTCGGCACCAAGCCGTCGAAGATGCTGATCCCGTTGTCCTACGCCACCATTCTCGGCGGCACTATGACCATGATCGGCACCTCGACCAACATTCTGGTTGATGGCGTGGCAAGGGCCAACGGCCTGGAGCCGTTCGGCATGTTTGAAATCACCCTACCGGGGCTGATCATGGCGGTGATCGGCATAACCTTTATCCTGCTGGTCGGCCAGCGCCTGCTGCCGGCTCGCGAGAGCCTGTCCAAGCAGTTGCGCCCGGACCAGAGCCGGCCATTCATGACCGAACTGCTGGTGCCGCATGATTCGTCGGTAATCGGCAAGACCATCGCCGACGCCAGCCTCAACGGCAACAGCGGCATTCAGGTGCTGAAGATTTTCCGTGGCGATGAAGAACTGACCACTCCGGTCAATACTACGGTGCTCAGCGCCGGCGACCGGCTGGTGCTGCACGCCAACATGCGCAACTTCGTCGAGTTGCGTCAGAGCGGCGTGCTGGCCTTCAACCGTGAGCAGATCGCCGATTTCGAGACCATTTCGACCCGCGATGTGATCCTGGCCGAAGCGATTGTCGGGCGCAACTCACGCTATAGCCACCGGCCAATGCGAGACCTCAACCTGACTGCCCGCTATGGCATCCACGTACTGGCGATCCACCGCCACAACGAAAACATCGAGGACAACCTCGACGATTTTCAGCTGCAGTTCGGCGATGTGATGCTGGTCGAAGGCACCCCGGCGCAAATCAAGAAATTCGCCGACAATGGCGAGCTGATCAGCCTCAACACCGTGCAGGAACGCGCCTATCGGCGCGACAAGGCACCGATTGCGATTGCCGCGATTGTTGCGGTGATGCTGCTGGCAGCGCTCAAGGTGATGCCCATCGAAGGCCTGGCGATGATCGCCGCCGCCGTGGTGGTGGCCACCGGCTGTCTGGACACCGAGGATGCCTACAAGTCGATCGACTGGCGGATCCTGACCATCATCTTCGGCATGCTGGCGTTCAGTATCGCGATGAACAAGGTTGGCCTGGTCGACGGTATCGTTGGCCAGGTCATGGGCCTGTCGCCGCTGCTTGGGCCGCTGTTCATGCTGTCGTTCATCTACCTGCTGACTTCGGTGTTGACCGAACTGGTCAGCAACAATGCGGTGGCGGTACTGCTGACGCCCATCGCCATCGGCGTGGCCCAGCAACTGGGCGCCGATCCCCGTCCGTTCGTGGTCGCGGTAATGTTTGCCGCCAGCGCCAGCTTCGCCACCCCGATCGGCTATCAGACCAACACCTTCGTCTACAGTGCCGGTGGCTACCGCTTCAGCGACTTCCTGCGCATCGGCGTACCGCTCAACCTGATCATGTGGGCCACCGCCACCCTGGTAATCCCACTGATCTGGCCTCTGTTCCCGGCCTGATAGCCGGGAACAATGGGCTCAGACTCAGCTTTGGGCCGCGCCTAGCGCCTGTTCAAGATCAGCGAGAATATCGTCGATATGCTCAATCCCGATCGACAACCGCACCATATCGCGACTGACCCCGGCCTTTTTCAACTCTTCGTCATTGAGCTGACGGTGAGTGGTGGTGGCCGGGTGGCAGGCCAGTGACTTGGCATCACCGATATTCACCAGCCGCACGATCAGTTGCAGCGCATCGATAAACCGTGCACCGGCCTCCTGCCCCCCCTTGATACCGAACGACAAGATGGAGGCCGGCGTTCCGCCCAGATAGCGCTGCGCCAGCGCATGTTCAGGATGATCCGGCAACCCGGCGTACTGCACCCAACTGACCTGCGGATGCCCCTTGAGAAATTCGGCCACCCGCTGGGCGTTCTGACAATGACGCTCCATGCGCAGCGCCAGGGTTTCCAAGCCCTGCAGAATCAAAAAAGCGTTGAACGGTGACAGCGCCGCGCCCATGTTGCGCAGTGGTACCACCCGGCAGCGGCCAATAAAGGCTGCCGGCCCAAATGCCTCGGTATAGGTCACCCCGTGGTAGGACGGATCCGGGGTATTGAGCAGCGGGAAACGCTCGGCATTGGTCGCCCAGGGAAATTTACCGCCATCAACCACAATCCCGCCGATGCTGGTGCCGTGGCCGCCAATGTATTTGGTCAACGAGTGCACCACAATATCGGCGCCATGCTCGAACGGCCGGCACAGCACCGGTGAGGCTACGGTGTTGTCGACGATCAGCGGCACGCCATGGCGGTGGGCGGCATCGGCCAGCGCCTGCAGATCGATAATGTTGCCCGCCGGGTTGCCGATCGACTCGCAGAACACCGCCTTGGTCCGCTCATCGATCAGGCTTTCCAGGGCGGCAATATCATTATGAGCGGCAAAACGCACTTCTATGCCCTGCCGCGGCAAGGTATGGGCAAACAGGTTGTAGGTACCGCCATAAAGCTTGGCTACTGAGACGATATTGTCGCCCACCTCGGCCAGCGTCTGAATCGCATAGGTGATTGCCGCCATCCCGGAAGCTACCGCCAATGCGCCAACGCCCCCCTCCAGCGCGGTGATGCGTTGTTCCAGTACGTCGTTGGTCGGGTTCATGATCCGCGAATAAATATTGCCCGGAACCTTGAGATCGAACAGATCTGCGCCATGCTGGGTGTTGTCGAAGGCATAGGAAGTGGTCTGAAAAATAGGGACGGCGACCGCCTTGGTGGTGGGGTCAGGGCTGTAACCGGCATGAATCGCCAGAGTTTCAAGCTTCATTGTTAGGCTTCCTTTCACTGGTTGCTGGGTGTGTAGTCCAGCATGCCACGCAGACTGACACCATGCACTTGCCCTGTATCAATATTCCTGCCGCAAAAGCGGCGCATAGTGAGGCAAATTTATCCGCTCAGGAGGACAGTGATGTCACCAATTCTGATTGCCAGCGACCTCAGTGCCAATGCCGAGCTCGCCCTCAAGCGGGCCTGCCAACTGGCTCAGCGGCTACAGGTACCGCTCACGGTTCTGCACACGGTCGACGATCAGTTGCCGCTGATGGCCCGTGACCAACTGTGCCAGCAGGCGCGCGACTTGCTGGGCGCGCAGGTCACTCTGTGTCAGGCCGGCCAGCCATTACAGATTGAACTGCAGGTTCTGCCCGGGCGGATCACCGATACGATTCTGCGGGTCGCCGCCGAGCAGGACGCGCAACTGATCGTCATGGGCCAGCACCACCAGACCCAGCCTGAACTGTTTATCGGCACCAACCTGGAGCGGGTCAGTCGCTTGGCCGCCGCACCGGTACTGCTGGTTGCCCGAGAAAGCGGTGACTATCGTCAGGCACTGATGGCGCTAGACTTTTCCGCCTGCGCCAGTGCCGCGCTCAGGGCCGCCGCCAAGCTACTGCAGGGTGGCCAACTGCACGCCCTGCATATCTGCCAACCTCCGCTCGGCCTGCGGCTGGCCGGCCAGGCCGCCCGGGACCGCTTCCACGAAGAGCAGCGCGAAACCCTGAGCTATCTGCTTGAAGATGAGATGAGCACCCTGGATATGCTGGGTATTGCCCGGCCCCAGGTCGAGCTGCTGATCGAGTCAGGTGGGGTTCTGGACACCTTGCAGAAAGCGGTCGCGTTGCTGCAACCAGACTTTATCGCTCTGGGCGGGCATAGCCGTAGCGGCCTTGGCGACGCGTTGCTTGGAAGCCTGGCGGTGGAGCTGCTGCGCCAACCGCCCTGCGATGTGCTGGTGGCCCGCTGAGTAGACTCAGCGGCTTTCCAGATGATCGTGCAAATTGATAAATTGCTGGGTCAGCTTGTGCCGCCCATCGAGAAAGATCAGCGGCGTGCTGGCCTGGTGTGATTCACGCATACGCACGGAACTGGGCAGATGTACCGGCAGTACCGGCAACCCTTCGGCGACCAGTTCGTCGATCATCTGCTGAGGCAGGGTCGCCCGCGGCTGAAACTGGTTGACCACGATACCTTCCACTTCCAGCTCGTCGTTGTGCTCCTCGCGAATGTCCTCCAGTTCGCGGAGCAGGCCATACAGGGCCTGACGCGAGAAGGCATCACAGTCGAAGGGAATCAGGCAACGATCGGCCGCAATCAGAGCCGAAATGGTGTAGAAGTTGAAAGCCGGAGCGGTATCAATGTAGATCCGCTCATAGCTGCCCTTGAGATCCTTGAGCAGCTTGCGCAGCTTCTGGATCTTGTAGCGTGACTCCAGCTTGTGCTGCAGCTCGGCCAGCTCGGCGCTGGCCGGCATCAACCAGAGGTTCTCGAACGGCGTTTCACTGACGAACTGCTCAGCCTTCTTGCTGAACAGGCTGGCTGACAAAGTCTCGGCAAAGAAATCGGCCAAGGTATGATCCACATTGGCCAGCCCATCACCCAGTAGGTAATGACTGGAATTGGCCTGCGGGTCGAGATCGACCACCAGGGTCTTGTAGCCGGCCGCCGCACTCACGGCCGCCAGATTGCAGGCAATACTCGACTTGCCCACCCCGCCCTTCTGATTGAATACCACTCGCCGCATAGCCGTCTCTCCTTGCAACCCGCGCCTAACCTCAGACCACTATGGCAGAGGGATCATGATATTTCGCTGACAATTCGTGTACCGCCTCGATAAAGGCCCCGGCGTGGGCTGGGTCGACCTCGGGAGTAATCCCGTGGCCGAGGTTGAAAACATGGCCACTGCCCTTGCCGTAACTGGCCAGAATCCGCCCGACTTCGGCGCGGATAGCATCCGGACTGGCGTACAGCACCGCCGGGTCCATGTTGCCCTGCAAGGCTACCTTGGCACCAACCCGCGAACGGGCCACGCCGATATCCATGGTCCAGTCCAGGCCCAGCGCGTCGGCGCCGGACTCGGCAATACTTTCCAGCCACAGACCGCCATTCTTGGTAAACAGAATCACCGGCACCTTGCGACCATCGTGCTCACGAATCAGTCCGGATACGATCTTGCGCATATAGGCCAACGAGAACTTCTGGTAGGCATCGGCCGACAGATTGCCACCCCAGGTATCGAAGATCTGTACCGCCTGGGCGCCAGCCAGGATCTGACCATTGAGGTAACTGGTCACCGCATCGGCCAGCTTGCCGAGCAACTGGTGCATGGCTTCCGGCTCGTTGTAGAGCATGGCCTTGGTCTTACGGAAATCCTTCGACGAGCCACCCTCGACCATGTAGGTGGCCAGAGTCCAGGGGCTGCCGGAAAAGCCGATCAGCGGTACCCGCCCATTGAGTTCACGGCGGATGGTGCGCACGGCATTCATCACATAGCCCAGATCCTTTTCGGGGTCGGGAATCGGCAGCGCGGCAATATCGGCGACGCTGTCGATACGCTTGCGAAAGCGCGGACCCTCGCCAGTCTCGAAGTACAGCCCCAGGCCCATGGCGTCGGGAATGGTGAGAATGTCGGAGAACAGGATCGCAGCGTCCAGCGGGTAGCGCTCAAGCGGCTGTAGGGTGACTTCGCAGGCCATCTCGGGATTGGTGCACAGCCCCATGAAGTCGCCAGCACGAGCGCGCGATGCACGATACTCGGGCAGATAGCGTCCAGCCTGCCGCATCATCCAGACCGGGGTCACGTCCACGGGTTGGCGCTGCAGGGCGCGCAGAAAGCGATCATTCTTGAGTTCGGTCATGGGATCTGTGTCCAGTTGCGGAATCAGCGGCCATTGTACCGGGATTTGACTGCAAAGATCAGGCCTGGTGCGGCGAACTGCCACGCCTCAGGCTTGGCGAGCTTTGTGGATCCGATTCTGCGCCTTTGTGCATCTAGCCGTACTGCCCCAGGGAAGGCTTGTAGCGTGTCTCGACCAGGCCAAGCCCCGCCACCACCCAACGCAACTCTCGCCCAAACAAACAAAAAGGGCGCCATCAGGCGCCCTTCCAGGATCGCTCAGCGATCAGAGCTCGAGGTATTCGAGAATCCCCTCGGCGGCCTGGCGGCCTTCCCAGATCGCCGTTACCACCAGATCGGAACCGCGCACCATATCGCCACCGGCAAACACCTTCGGGTTGCTGGTCTGGAACTTGTAGCGGGCCTGCTCCGGGGCTACAACGCGGCCCTGGCTGTCGGTCTCGATCTGGAACTGCTCGAACCAGGGCGCCGGGCTGGGACGGAAACCGAAGGCAATGATAACCGCATCGGCCGGCAACACTTCCTCGGAACCGGGAATCGGCTCCGGGCTGCGACGGCCACGGGCATCCGGCTCACCAAGGCGGGTTTCCACTACCTTGACGCCTTCCACCTTGTCTTCACCAACGATGGCGATCGGCTGGCGGTTGAACAGGAACTTGACGCCCTCGTCCTTGGCATTCTTCACTTCCTTGCGCGAGCCCGGCATGTTCTCTTCGTCACGCCGGTAGGCACAGGTAACCGCCTTGGCGCCCTGACGGATCGAGGTCCGGTTGCAGTCCATCGCGGTATCACCACCACCCAGCACTACGACCTTCTTGCCCTGCATGTCGATGAAATCATCCGCCGACTTCTCGAAGCCGAGGTTGCGGTTGACGTTGGCAATCAGAAAATCCAGCGCATCGTAAACACCCGGCAGATCCTCGCCAGGGAAGCCACCCTTCATGTAGGTGTAGGTGCCCATACCCATGAATACCGCATCAAACTGCTCAAGCAGCTGATCCATGGTCACGTCCTTGCCGACTTCGGTGTTCAGACGAAACTCGATGCCCATGCCTTCGAACACTTCACGGCGGCGCGACATGACCTGCTTTTCCAGCTTGAACTCGGGGATGCCAAAGGTCAGCAGGCCACCGATTTCCGGGTTGCGGTCAAACACTACCGGCGAGACCCCGGCACGCACCAGCACATCGGCACAGCCCAGCCCAGCCGGACCGGCACCAATGATGGCCACGCGCTTGTCAGTCTTGACCACCTGCGACATGTCCGGACGCCAGCCCATGGCAAAGGCGGTGTCGGTGATGTACTTCTCGACCGAGCCAATGGTCACGGCACCAAAGCCGTCATTGAGAGTACAGGCACCTTCGCACAGGCGATCCTGCGGGCAGACCCGGCCACAGACTTCCGGCAGGGTATTGGTCTGATGCGACAGCTCGGCGGCTTCGAGGATGTTGCCCTCGGACACCAGCTTCAGCCAGTTGGGAATGAAGTTGTGCACCGGGCACTTCCATTCACAGTACGGGTTGCCACACTCCAGGCAGCGGTGAGCCTGGTCGGAGGCCTCTTCCGGCTTGAACTGCTCATGGATTTCCACGAACTGGGTCTTGCGCGCACGCAGTGGGCGCTTCTTCGGATCCTTGCGACCCACTTCAATGAACTGGAAGTCGTTGCTCAAACGGTCAGCCATATCTAAACCTCTTTGCAGCCACCCGCCGCAGCGGATGGCAGGTCAATCACGGTGGCTGGCGGGCCCGCAGGCCCGCCGCTGGACGCTCGTCTTATTGCGGATTGGCGCGAGTGCTGGTCAGCAGCGCACGCAGGCTTGCTGCCTTGGGCTTGACCAACCAGAACCGGCGAATGTAGTCATCCAGGTTATCCAATACTTCCGCGCCCCAGGCGCTGCCGGTTTCGGCGACATACTCGGTCAGCACCTGAGTCAGATGGCTGCGATAGGCCTCCATCGCTTCGTTGCTGATCCGGTGCAGTTCGACCAGTTCGTGGTTGAGCTTGTCGAAGAAGCTGTTGTCGCGATCCAGCACATAGGCGAAACCACCGGTCATACCGGCACCGAAGTTGTAGCCGGTACTGCCAAGCACACAGACCATACCGCCAGTCATGTATTCACAGCAGTGGTCGCCGGCACCTTCGATCACCGCATGGGCGCCGGAGTTGCGCACGGCGAAACGTTCGCCAGCCACACCCGCGGCGAACAGCTTGCCGCCGGTCGCGCCGTACAGACAGGTGTTGCCGATGATCGAGGTTTCCTCGGAGCGGAACGGACTACCCTTGGGCGGGACGATGACCAGCTTGCCGCCGGTCATCCCTTTGCCGACGTAGTCGTTGGCATCGCCTTCCAGATACATCTGCAGACCACCGGCGTTCCACACCCCGAAGCTCTGACCAGCGGTACCGGTCATGCGGAAGGTGATAGGTGCGCTGACCATACCCTGGTTGCCATGAACCTTGGCAATCTCGCCGGAGACCCGGGCGCCGATCGAACGGTCGCAGTTGGTCAGCGTCAGTTGGTACTCGCCACCGGTACGTCCGTCGATAGCAGCGCGGGCCATGGCGACCATCTTCTCGGCGGTTTCGCCCTTGTCGAACGGCGGGTTGCGCAGCGATTCGCAGTACTGCGGCTTGTCGGCCGGCACCAGATCGCTGCCGAGCAGCGGACGCAGGTCCAGATTCTGCTGTTTGCCCGTGTTGCCGGGCAGGATTTCCAGCAGATCGGTACGCCCGATCAGGTCCTGCAGGCTACGTACGCCCAGCTTGGCCAGCCACTCACGGGTTTCCATGGCGACATAGGTGAAGAAGTTCATCACCATTTCCACAGTACCGATGTAGTGGTTGTCACGCAGATGCTTGTTCTGGGTGGCAACACCGGTCGCACAGTTGTTCAGGTGACAAATGCGCAGGTACTTGCAGCCCAAGGCGATCATCGGAGCGGTACCGAAGCCGAAGCTCTCGGCGCCGAGAATCGCTGCCTTGATCACGTCCAGGCCAGTTTTCAAACCACCGTCGGTCTGTACCCGGACCTTGCCGCGCAGGTCGTTGCCGCGCAGGGTCTGGTGAGCTTCAGACAGGCCCAGCTCCCAGGGTGAGCCAGCATAGCGGATCGAGGTCAGCGGCGAGGCGCCAGTACCACCGTCGTAACCGGAGATGGTGATCAGGTCGGCATAGGCCTTGGCGACCCCGGCGGCGATAGTGCCGACACCGGGCTCGGAGACCAGCTTGACCGAGACCAGGGCCTGCGGGTTGACCTGCTTGAGATCGAAGATCAGCTGAGCCAGATCTTCGATTGAGTAGATGTCATGGTGCGGCGGCGGCGAAATCAGGGTGACGCCGGGCACCGAGTAACGCAGGCGGGCGATCAGTTCATTGACCTTGCCACCCGGCAGCTGGCCGCCCTCACCGGGCTTGGCGCCCTGGGCGACCTTGATCTGCAGCACCTCAGCATTGACCAGGTATTCCGGGGTGACGCCAAAACGGCCGGACGCGATCTGCTTGATCTTCGAAGTGCGCTCGGTGCCATAGCGGGCCGGATCTTCACCGCCCTCACCGGAGTTGGAGCGCGCACCCAGGCGGTTCATCGCCTCGGCAATGGCCTCGTGGGCCTCCGGCGACAGTGCACCCAGCGAGATGCCGGCCGAGTCGAAGCGCTTGAAGATCGACTCCAACGGCTCGACCTCATCCAGCGCAATCGACTGCTGATCGTCGCGCAGCTTGAGCAGGTCGCGCAGCGCGGCTACCGGGCGGCTGTTAACCAGCGCGGCATATTCCTGATACTTGTCATAGCTGTCGCCCTGAACGGCGTCCTGCAACGCACGCACGACGTCCGGGTTGTAGGCATGGTATTCGCCACCGAATACGAACTTGAGCAGGCCACCCTGCTGAATCGGCTTACGCGGATTCCAAGCTTCACGGGCGAGCAGGCTCTGCTCGTCCTGCAGATCGCAGAAGCGGGCACCCTGGATGCGGCTGGCAACTCCTTTGAAGCAGGTGTCGACCACTTCATCGGCCAGACCCACAGCCTCGAACAACTGCGCCCCGCGGTAAGAGGCAATGGTCGAGATCCCCATCTTCGAGAGAATCTTCATCAGACCCTTGGAGATGCCCTTGCGATAGCTCTTGAACACCTCGTACAGGTCGCCGATGACTTCGCCGGTACGGATCAGGTCACCCAGCACTTCATAGGCCAGGTAGGGGTAGACCGCCGTGGCGCCAAAGCCCAGCAACACGGCGTAGTGATGCGGGTCACGGGCAGTGGCAGTTTCAACCAGGATGTTGGCGTCGCAGCGCAGGCCCTTGTCGACCAGGTGGTGGTGTACCGCGCCGACAGCCAGCGCCGCATGCACCGGCAGCTTGCCCGGCTCAATGGCCCGGTCGCTGAGCACCAGCAGGGTTTTGCCTTCACGCACAGCCGCTTCGGCCTCGGCGGCGATGGCGCGTACCGCCTCGTCCAGCGACTGACCTTCAGGGCGGTTCAGGGCAATGATCTGGTGGGCGAAGCCGGGGCGCTGCAGGGTAAGGATAGTGCGCCACTTGGCCGGCGAGATCACCGGCGAGCTGAGAATCGCCCGGTTGGCGTGATCGGCGGTCTCTTCGAACACATTGCGCTCGGCACCCAGGCAGGTCTCCAGCGACATGACAATGGATTCACGCAGCGGGTCGATCGCCGGGTTGGTAACCTGAGCGAACTGCTGGCGAAAGTAGTCGTAGACCGAACGTACACGGCCAGACAACACCGCCATCGGCGTGTCGTCACCCATAGAACCAACTGCTTCCTGACCATTCTCGCCAAGCGGACGCAGGACCTGATCACGTTCTTCGAAGGTGACCTGGAACATCTTCATGTATTGCTGCAGACGCGCGTCGTCGAGGAAGTCCGAACCATGGTCGCGGTCATCCAAGGTAGCCTGGATGCGCAGAGCATTCTCCTTCAGCCACTTGCGGTATGGGTGACGCGACTTCAGACGGTTGGCCACCTCGTCAGTGTGCAGCACTTCGCCAGTCTGGGTATCGACTGCCAGGATCTGGCCCGGGCCAACCCGGCCCTTGCTGATCACGTCCTCGGGCTGGTAATCCCAGACACCGATTTCCGAAGCCAGAGTGATGTAGCCATTCTTGGTCACCACGTAACGTGCCGGGCGCAGGCCATTGCGGTCGAGCAGACAGACGGCGTAGCGACCTTCGGTCAATACGATACCGGCCGGGCCGTCCCAGGCCTCCATATGCATGGAGTTGAATTCGTAGAACGCGCGCAAGTCGGCGTCCATGGTCTCGACGTTCTGCCAGGCCGGCGGCACTACCATGCGGATGGCGCGGAACAGGTCCATGCCGCCAGTGATCAGCAGCTCAAGCATGTTGTCCATGCTGGAGGAGTCGGACCCGGTAACGTTGACCAGCGGAGCCAGTTGATCCAGGTCCGGCAGCAGTTCGTTGCAGAACTTGTTGCGCCGGGCATGGGCCCAGTTGCGGTTGGCCGTGATGGTGTTGATCTCGCCATTGTGCGCCAGCAGGCGGAACGGCTGAGCCAGCGGCCACTTCGGCAGGGTGTTGGTCGAGAAGCGCTGATGGAACACGCTGATCGCGGTTTCCATGCGAGCATCGGCCAGGTCGGGGAAGAAGCTGGCCAGATCTGCCGGCATCATCAGACCTTTATAGGAAATGACCTTGTGCGACAGGCTGCAGACATAGAAGTTGTCATCGCCCTGCATGGCGATTTCAGCCTTGCGCCGGGCATAGAACAGCTTGATGCCGAGTTGCTGCTCGTCCAGACCTTCACCAGAGATGAACAGCTGCTCGATACGCGGCATGCAGCTCAGAGCCAGCGGGCCAAGGACGTTCTCGTCCACCGGCACCGGGCGCCACCCCAACAGGCTGAGGCCTTGATCAGCCAACGCGACCTCGAACGCCTGGTGCGCGGCTTGCGTACTAGCATCATCCGCGCCCATGAAGATCATGCCCACCGCATATTGCTCGGGCAGTGCCACACCCAGGGTCTCCTGGGCTACGGCGCGCAGGAACTGGTCAGGTTTCTGAATCAGCAGACCACAACCGTCACCGGTCTTGCCGTCGGCATTGATGCCACCGCGGTGCGTCATGCATGTCAGGGCTTCAATAGCCGTCTGCAGCAAGTGATGACTGGGCTGGCCTTCCATGTGGGCTATCAGGCCAAAGCCACAGTTATCCTTGAACTGATCAGGCTGATACAAACCTGCTTTCATAGGCACACTCTCAGAAAATCTATTAATTTCAAGCGCTTGCATAAACCAGAACAGAAAAAAAACTGGTCAGGCGCGGGACAAAAGGGCAGTCATTTTACACAGGGGCAGGTACCGCCACAATTTTTTTTCGGCACTTTCTGCCGCAAAAGCATATCCAAATGTCGTAAATAGGAAAGCTTTTTCGGTGGCTGGTCGTTATTTCGACCCTTCAAGGGTCTGGCCGGGGCCTGTGAGACAGGCCCCGGCCGAAGTGATTACTGCAACGATTGCTGAATGCTGGCAATACTCCTGGGCCAGGGGTTTTGTCGGCGCACAGCCTCCGGCAAGCCATTAACTGCCTGCTGGGCCTGCTGGCGTCCTGGATAGACCCCCTGGGTTACCACGAACCAGGGCTGCCCTTCGTGACGCGTCTCGAAGTAGCCCAGATCACTGACACCACGCTGGGCCGCAACGAAATCCAGCGCTGCCTGACGTGAGCGCGTACCCAGCAACTGCAGCACATACTCACTGCCCTGGCGCTGACGATACCAGGCAGCAGTATGCGCGCCACCAACAGCAGTCTCAGAAGACGGTACTGGTGCGGCGGCAGGAGCAGACGCAGTGGTCACTGGCGGGGGCGCCGGGGTCGGCGCTGCAATCGGCTCAGGCTCCGCAACCGGTTCAGCAGGCGGCGCAATCTCTGGCTCGGCCACTACAGGTGCAGGCGCAGGTTCAGGTGCAGACGCAAGCGGCTCGGCCACGGGATCTATTTCCACCGGCGCAACCAGGGCTGGCTGCGGAGACGGGGTCGGGCGCGCCTCCACCTCAACCACGGGGTCAGGCAACTGCAATACGGTACGGGAAGGCTCCTGCGGCCGGTCGCCCATGAACCAGGCGAACATCACACCCAAACCTACCAGCACCAGGGCCACCAGTGAGCGTAGCGGCAACACCAGCCCCTTGCGCGCCGCCCTCGGCACCTCCAATTCATCGCCCATCGCCGCCATCATCGCCTGGCGCCCAGCCTGATTGATCGCTCCAGGCCAGCCGCCACTATGTTCATGGATCCAAAGGACCTGCCTATCATCAAGCAGCTCTATACCCTGACCGGCTGCCTCCAGACGCTGTGCCAGATAATCCCGGGTATCGTCCAGTTCATAGGGCAGCAACTCGATGCGGCGCACCCAGTCCGGCTCTCCATCGGTATCCAGTCGGGCCAGCGCTTCTTCGAACGCCGGCTCAGCGAACAGAAACACCCGGGGCGCCGCCTTGCCGGCAACCTGGCTCAGGTCGGCCAGCAACTGCAATGCTTGCTGGTCAAGCTTCTCGGCATCATCGACCACCAGATACAGCTGAATCCCGACCTGATGCAACTGTTCCGCTCTGGCCAGCAAGGCCTGGATATCCTGCGATCCGGCCTCGGCGGCCTGGCAGAGGCTTGCCAGCACCTGAGCCTCACCCGAGTGCTCACGGGCAGACATCACCACGCACTGCACCGTATCCTTGTTGCAACTGGCGACCAACGCCTGGCGCAACAAAGTCTTGCCGCTACCATGCGGCCCTGTGATGACCAACAGGTTGCTGGCATAACGAGCCAGGTGGTGTAACTCGGCCAGCACTTCCTTGCGCTTGGGGGTAAAAAATTTGAAGCCCGGCGTGCGGGCGGCAAAGGGATCATGGCTGAGCTGGTAATGCTCGAGATAACTTTCTACACCCGTCAGAGCTGACATGTGCGCCTCGGTCTCCGTCATTTCGCGCCGGCTGACAGCGTCGCCAGCAGCGCATCCTTGTCATAATCGGCGGTTATCACCGCCTCGCCCAGGCGCTGCAGCAACACCAGGCGCAACTGGCCGTCCAGAACTTTCTTGTCGACCGCCATCAGCCGGCTAAAATCCTCCGCCGCCATTTGCGCGGGAGCCTGAACCGGCAGGCCGGCAGCGGCAATCAGAGTCACTGCGCGCTGGAAGTCAGCCGCATCGATCCAGCCCTGGCGTCGGGAAAGCTCAAGCGCCATGACCATACCGGCGCCTACTGCCTCTCCATGCAACCACTGCCCATAGCCCTGATGCGCCTCAATCGCATGGCCGAAGGTGTGGCCCAGATTGAGGATCGCGCGCAAACCACCTTCGCGCTCATCGGCAGCTACCACCTCAGCCTTGATCTCGCAGGAACGGGCAATCGCCTGGGTGATTGCCTCAGACTCAAGCCCACGCAGTGCCACCATGTGCGCCTCAAGCCAGGCCAGGAATTCGATGTCGCGGATCAGACCGTATTTGATGATTTCCGCCAGACCGGCACTGACTTCACGCTGTGGCAAGGTGGACAGGCTATCGGTATCGATCACTACCGCCTTGGGCTGATAGAAGGCACCGATCATGTTCTTGCCGGCCGGGTGGTTGATGCCTGTCTTGCCTCCCACGGAGGAGTCAACCTGCGACAACAGCGTAGTCGGCACCTGAATGAAGTCGACCCCGCGCTGATAGCAGGCCGCGGCAAACCCTGTCATGTCACCAATCACCCCGCCGCCCAAGGCGATCAGGGTAGTGCGCCGATCATGCCTGGCCGCCAGCAGGGCATCGAAAATCTGCTGCAGGGTTGCCCAGTTTTTGTAAGCCTCGCCGGTCGGCAGAACCACCGGCAACACCTGATAACCGTCCAGAGTGCGGGTCAACCGCTCCAGATACAGTGGGGCCACGGTATCGTCAGTAACGATGCAAACCTGACGCCCGGCGATATAGGGGGCAAACTGCTCGAGCTGGTCAAGCAAGCCCTTACCAATCGAGATGGGATAACTGCGGTCAGCGAGATCTACGGTCAATCGGTGCATGGAGCCTCTCCCGGAAAGTTGCGGAAAGGATACATCAGTCCCCGGTTCCAGCGCACGAGCCAGGCACCAGATCGCCCCAACTCACGCGTCCTGCTCGTCCAGCAGTCGGGCAACGATGGTATTGACCACTGCCTTGGGGCCACGCTGGTCGGTATCGATGGTCAGCCCAGCGATCTCGCGATACAGCGGATCGCGCCTGGCCATTAGTTCGCGCAGCACCTTCTCAGGGTCAGCAGTCTGCAACAACGGGCGCTGGCGATCCTTGGCGGTACGCTGCAACTGTTGCTCGACACTGGTCCGCAGATAAACCACCAGACCATGCTCGGCCAAGGCCCGACGATTGGATTCACGCATTACCACACCGCCACCGGTGGCCAGCACAATTCCCTGCTCGCACACCAGTTCGGCAATCATGGCTTCTTCACGCTGGCGAAACCCCTCTTCGCCTTCCACGTCGAAAATCCAGGGAATGTCTGCCCCGGTGCGCGCCTCGATTTCCCGGTCAGAATCCTTGAAGGGATATTTGAGTTCTTTGGCAAGCAAACGCCCGATGGTGCTTTTCCCTGCTCCCATCGGGCCTACCAGAAACACGTTACGCAATTAACTTACCTGGCAAGTGAGATAGCCCCGTTATTGATAATACGCGGTGTCAGGAAGATCAACAGTTCGGTCTTGTTGTCGATCGAAATGTCGCGGCGGAACATTCTGCCCAACACAGGCAGATCGCCCAGGAACGGTACCTTCTCCTGACCACGCTGGGTCTCACTGGCAAATACTCCGCCGATCACGATGGTTTCGCCATCGGCCACCAGGATCTTGGCATTGACCTCATTCTTGCGGATGGTCGGAACACCATTAACGGTATTGGTGAAGTCCGGCTCGTCCTTGGTAACCACCACGTCCATGATTACCTGATTGTCGGGAGTGATCTGCGGAGTCACCTCCAGCGACAGTACGGCTTCAGCGAAGGCGGTAGTAGTGGCACCGCTGGAGCTGGCTTCCTGATAGGGAATTTCGGAACCCTTGAGGATCTTGGCGGTTTCCTTGTCCGAGGTTACCACCTTGGGCTGGGAAATGACCTCACCGTTACCGGTACTTTCCATCGCCGACAACTGCAGATCGAGGATCGCGTTATTGGTCAGGAAGCCGATACCGATACCGGAAGTGGAGTTCAGCACACCCAGATCGACGAACGGGGTGTTAACAGGCAGCGTCCGCCGCCCTTGGAATCGTGCAGTCGAAGCATCTTCGTCATCATCCACACCGCTTTCGCCGTCCTTGCCAAATACTGTGAAGCGGTCACCCATCCAGACGTTACCACCCCAGCGCACCCCGAGCGCCTTGTCGAAACCGACATTGGCCTCAACAATCCGCGCCTCGATCATGACCTGGCGTACCGGAATGTCCAATTGGGTAACGATACGGCGCAACTCGTCCAACTTGTCCTGGGTTTCCATTGCAATGATGCTGTTGGTACGGTCATCCACCGTGATCGAACCACGCTGCTGACCACTGTCATTAGCCGTAACCGAGGCGAACAGCTTGGCGATATCGGCCGCCTTGGCATAGTTGACCTGAATCAGCTCACGACGCAGCGGAGCCAGTTCCGCGATCTGGCGCTGAGACTCCAGTTCCTGACGCTCACGGGCGGCGATTTCATCTGCCGGCGCGACCAGCAGCACGTTGCCAATTCGGCGCTGATCCAGCCCCTTGGTCTTGAGTACCAGATCCAGAGCCTGATCCCAGGGCACATTCTGCAGGCGCAGGGTAATGCTGCCCTGTACGGTGTCACTGGCCACCAGATTGAGGTCGGTGAAATCGGCAATCAACTGCAGCACCGAGCGCACTTCGATATCCTGGAAGTTCAGCGACAGTTTTTCACCGGTGTAGGTAAAGGCATCGGCGCGGCGCTGATCGGCTTCGGCCCGAGTCAGGGGCTTGAAGCTGACGATCAGACGATTGTCGGCCTGATAGGTCAGGTGCTCGTAGTAGCCGCTCGGCTCAATGCTGATACTGGCCCCGGAGCTGGTGCTGCTGGCGTTGATGAAATTCACCGGCGTTGCGAAGTCCTTAACATCCAGACGAACACGCAGCGGGTCAGGCAGGCGGGTATCAGGGAAGTTCAGACGAACCCGGCCGCCCTGCTCCTGAACATCAACCCGGATCGAGGCGTCGGACAGATCAATGATCACATTACCTTCGCCCTGCTCACCACGCTGAAAGTCCAGACTGGTGATCGCCCGACCACCGGCAGCCGGAGCACTGACCGCCGGCTGGCCGGCGTCACGCCAACTGGGACTGGCGGCCGAAGCCGAGGCGGTCGAGGCCGGAGCAGCACTGTAGCCTGGCGCACTTTGCGCACCGACCAGCACATAAAGGTGGTTGCCATCGATCCGAGTGTTGTACGGCACCAGATTGGTCAGATTGATGATCAGGCGGGTGCGATCATTGGCCTCAACTACGTTGACGCTGCGAGCATTGCCCAGCCCGAGCTCCCGGCTGCGCTGCCCTAGTTGGTTTTTTACTCCAGGCAGATCCAGAGCGATCCGGGCTGGCTGGTCGATGGTGTAGCCACGCGGAGCATCGCTCAGCGGCTCGTCAAATGACAGTTTGAGTTCGACCCGATCACCCGGCAATGCGGCAACATCCAGGTTCTGCAGGTTGGCCGCCAAGGCCAGGGGACTGAGCAGCGCTAGGACTGCAGCGAGGGAAAACTTCCTGGTTAGAGGCATTGTATTGCGATCCACGCGTGACTGTTGGCAGTTCATGTTGTTCTCTCTCCCTGGTTGATTTATCCGCGCCCAGCCAAGCTGAGGGTTCGCGGCCGCTCCAACCAACCACCTTCACCGTCCGGAACTATTTCAAGCACGTCCACACGGCCTTCATCGATGCTGACGACCCGCCCATGGTTACGCCCAAGGTAATCGCCAATTCTGACCCGGTGCACACTGCCGGCGCCACGAATCAGCGCCTGCATCCCCCCCTGATTGCTCAGCGTGCCGACCATCTCGAAGCCTTCGATATTGAATCCTTCCAGGAACTGGCGAACCCGGTTTTCATCCGGTTTGACCCCCTGGGACCCACGCTCGCGCTGACTCAGATCAATCCTGATCGGAGGCTGGAACGGGCTGCGCAGCGAAGAGGCGCTGTAGGTGAAAGCTTCGTACGGTTTGAACCTGGGCAGCGGCTCGATACTGCCGGCCGGCCGGGCTCGGGTCTCATCCATGAATGCTTGCAAATCGGAAAACTCGCCCTTACCGCAACCACTGAGCAGCAACGGCGTCAACAGCAACGCACTGAACAAACGCTTGCGCACGATCATTGCTGCCCCCCTTCGGCTGCTTCGTTATAGCGATAGGTCTTGGCCAGAATGTCCATTTTCAGCAAATCTGGATTGCCGGCAGACAAGGGCGCAATCGTGAAATCGTGCAGCGTTACGATCCGCGGCAGACCCGCCACACTGCTGACGAAGGTCGCCAAATCGTGATAGCTGCCCTGAACCACGATTCGAATCGGCAGTTCGATATAGAACTGCGTGGTGACTTCCGGCTGCAGGGTGATGGATTCAAACTCCAGGCCGCTGTTCAACCCCATCTGGGTGATATCTTCGAGTAGGCCCGGCACTTCGGTATCGCTTGGCAACTGTTTGAGCAGCGCGCCGAAGCGCTCCTCGATCTCCTCGAGCTGCTCTTTATAGGCTTCCAAGTTGGCGGCCCGGAACGATTTGTCGGCAAAATCCCGACGCAAGGTGGTTTCCTGGGCTTCAGCCCGCTCAAGGCTGGCCTGCAAGTCCTTAAGGTGGAAGTGGTAGCCCAAGAACAGCAACACCACCAACAGCAGGACCCCGACGATGACTTTGAGTGCTCCCGGCCAGGAACCGATATTGTTGAAGTCAAGGTCGTTGATATCGACCTTTTTCAAACTTTCAATGGATTGGGCCAGACTCATTGCGGCTGCCCTCCCTCTTCACTACTGGTAGCAGGTTCGGTTTGCCGCACCGACAGCTCAAACACGTTAGCCTGGTCCAGTGCACCCTGAGTAACGGCCCGGACCGCAGTGAGGTTCGGCGCAGCCAGCCAATCCGAGGCATCCATCTGGCGCATCAGGTTGGAAACCCGGCTATTGGATTCAGCCCCACCCTTGACGCTGATAGTGCTGCCCTTCATCTCCAGCGAGGTGAAGTAAACGCCGTCCGGCAATGAGCGGGTCAGTTCATCAAACACACGCACGATGATCGGTCGATTGCCCTGCAGGTCCTGAATGACTTTCATCCGCTCCAGCAATTGCGTACGCCGAGCCTGAAGCTGATCGATCTCGCGGATCCGCGCCTCAAGCAGACGAATTTCCTGGCGCAGCAATTCGTTGCGGGCATTCTGGTGAGAAATCTGGCTGTTGAAGTGCCGGTCGGCCAGGAACACCAGCGCACCGGCAAACAGCACAATCAGCGCCAGTACGGTAAGAAATTCCTTCTTGCGTTCTTCCCTGAGTTCTTCACGCCAAGGTAACAGGTTGATGCGCGCCATCAGTCGAAACTCCTCATCGCCAGACCGCATGCAATCATCAAGGCAGGCGCATCATTGCTCAGGGCAACGGCATTGACCTTGTTCGAGAGGGTCATGTTTGCAAAGGGGTTAGCCACCAGCGTTGTGGTGCCGATCTTCTGCTGAATCAGTTGATCGAGCCCGGGAATCGAGGCGGTGCCGCCAGCCAGCAGGATATAGTCGACGTCGTTGTACTGACCGCCGGCAAAGAAGAACTGCAGCGAACGAGAGACCTGCTGCACGACAGCGTCCTTGAACGGACCTAAAACCTCGCTCTCATAGTCGTCAGGTAGTCCGCCCTGCTTTTTCGCCAACCCGGCTTCTTCCAGCGACAATCCATAGCGACGCTGGATTTCGTCGGTAAGTTGCTTGCCGCCGAACAACTGCTCGCGGGTGTATATGATGCGACCCTTGTTGAGAACACTGAGGGTCATCATGGTGGCGCCGATATCGATCACTGCGATGGTCAGATCATCCCGGTCACCCTCCAGTTGGTCGATGACCAGCTCGCAGGCTCGTTCCATAGCATAAGCTTCGACCTCGACCACCTTGGCAGCCATCCCGCCCAGTGCCAGCGCAGCCTCGCGAATATCGACATTTTCCCGTCGGCAGGCTGCCAGCAACACTTCAACCCGATCGGGGTTGCGTGGCGCCGGCCCCTGAACTTCGAAGTCAATCGCCACTTCATCCAGCGGATAAGGAATGTACTGGTCGGCCTCGAGCTTGATCTGCTCTTCCATCTCTTCGGGAGTAAGGCCGCCATCAAGCTCGATGGACTTGGTGATCACGGCGGAGCCGGCGACAGCCACAGCCGCCTGCTTGAGTGGACTTTTCGAGCGTGCCAGGACCTTTTCCAGCGCCTGCCCCACCCCATCCAGCTCAACAATATTCTTCTCCACCACCGCCCCTGGAGGGAGTGGCTCAACCGCGTAGGCCTCGACCTTGTAGCGGTTACCTGAACGACTGAGCTCCAACAGCTTCACGGTTGTGGAACTGATGTCTATGCCCAGCAGCGTATTTGCTTTCTTTTTTAGGAGCCCTAGCACAGCCAATTTCCTATCAGCATCCGACACTTACGGACGGTTTATGTTTTACTACATTAAATAACAGTCCTTTAACAAGCGCAAATGGCGTAAACAAAAAAAATGCGCTTATAATGCAGACTGTTAACCCGTTCTCATCCAGCCCGATTGCTAACCATTTCATCTATCAGGGAATTTAATATTCCTCTTATGCGCTTTCTGAAATTTTTATTCTGGTCCCTGATCGCCTTGCTGAGTGCCCCAATCCTGGGACTGAGCGGGGTAGCTCTGTATCTTAGCCCCGCACTTCCCGATGTTGAAACACTCCGCGAGCTCGAATTGCAAACTCCTTTGCGGATATATAGCACAGATCACAAATTGATAGCCGAATTCGGCGAGATGCGTCGTTTCCCGGTCAACTTCGACCAGGTCCCCAGCGATTTCATCAACGCCCTGCTGGCCGCAGAGGACGACAACTTCCTCAACCACCATGGCGTCGATCCCAAAGGCCTGCTGCGCGCCGCCACCGAACTGGCTCAAAGCGGCCAGATTCAGACTGGTGGCAGCACTATTACCATGCAGGTGGCGAAGAACTACTTCCTCACCAGCGAGCGGGTATTCTCCCGTAAACTCAATGAAATCCTGTTGGCACTGCAAATCGAACGCAATCTCAGCAAGCAGGAAATCTTCGAGCTTTATATCAACAAGATCTATCTGGGCAACCGCGCCTACGGGGTAGAAGCTGCCGCCCAAGTCTATTACGGCAAATCCATCAATGAATTGCCGCTGGCTGACCTGGCCATGATCGCCGGCCTGCCCAAGGCTCCGTCACGCTTCAACCCACTGATCAACCCCGAGCGCGCCAAGATTCGCCGCGACTGGATTTTGCAGCGCATGCTCAATCTCGGACACATTGATCAGGTCGCCTATCAGGAAGCGGTCACTAGCCCGATTCGGGCGCGCAATCATGGCGCCAACCCGGAAATGGAAGCACCCTACGTTGCCGAGATGGCTCGCCTGGAAATGATTGAGCGCTACGGCGAGCGAGCCTATACCGACGGTTTCCACGTCTACACCAGCGTTTCCAGCGAACTGCAGAGCTATGCCAATCGTGCCCTGCGTGAAGGCTTGATCGAATACGATCAACGCCATGGCTACCGCGGCCCGGAAGACCGCCACCCGGATGCAGACCCAGCCAACTGGCAGACCATTCTGGCACCCTATCGAGCGCTGGGCGGCCTGCTGCCAGCCTTGGTGACCCAGGTTGACGAAGAACAGGTCGAGATCCGCCTGCGCAATGGCAATACCGGCACCATTGCCTGGGAAGCCATGCGCTGGGCCCGTCCCTATCTCAACGCCAACAGCATGGGCCCCACCCCACGCCGCCCTGCCGACGTACTAAAACCCGGCGACGTGATACGTGTTATCGCCAACGAAGATGGCGGCTATCGGCTGAGCCAGGTACCCAGCGCCCAAGCGGCATTGGTGGTGGTGTCACCGCAAGACGGCAGCATTCAGGCTCTGGTCGGCGGCTTTTCGTTCCTGCAAAGTAACTACAACCGCGCAACCCAGGCCCGGCGCCAACCCGGCTCCAGCTTCAAGCCGTTCCTCTACAGCGCCGCCCTGGATCATGGCTACACCCCGGCCACTATCGTCAATGACGCCCCTCTGGTGTTCGTCGACGATTATATGAACTCGGTCTGGCGACCACAGAACTCCGGGGGCGATTTCCTCGGCCCAATCCGTTTGCGTGAAGCGCTGTACCGCTCGCGTAACCTGGTATCCATCCGCCTGATGCAGGAAATCGGCGTCGATGAGTCGCTGACCTACATTGAGCGTTTCGGCTTCCCCCGCTCCGATCTGCCGCGCAATCTGTCGGCCTCACTTGGTACACCGGAGCTGACCCCGCTGCAGATCGCCCAAGGTTATGCGGTCATCGCCAATGGCGGCTACAAGGTCGACCCCTGGTTGATCGAGCGGATCGAGGATCGCCACGGCCAGATCATCGACTTTGCCAAGCCTGTAGTGACTCCCGAGGCGCTGGCCGCTCATCTTGAGCGGATTCAACGCTACACCAGCGCCCCCCTGGCTCTGGTCGAAGAACCGAACACTGTGTTGCTGGCCGAGCAGACCGTAGACCCGCGTACTACTTACCTGTTGACCAGCATGCTCAAGGACGTGATCACCCGCGGTACGGCCGCTCGCGCCCGCGCCTTGCAACGACCAGATCTGGCCGGCAAGACCGGCACCACCAACGAGCAGAAAGACGCCTGGTTTGCCGGCTACAACGGCGATTACGCTTCAGCGGTCTGGGTCGGGTTTGACCAGCCGTCCACTCTTGGCCGTCGTGAATTCGGTGGCACTGCGGCCTTGCCGATCTGGATGCGCTTCATGGCGGCAGCACTGGACGGCAAGCCGGAACACAGCCAACCAGTTCCTCAAGGCGTGCTCAGCGTGCGTATCGATCCGCTGACTGGCCGAGCCGCCCGACCGGGCAGCAATGGCGCATTTCTGGAAGTGTTCAAGGAAGAGGACGCTCCGCCACCTTGGGACGAGCTGGATAGCGGTGCCTATCCGGTCAGTGACAGCATGGCGCCCCTGGAGCTTTTCTAGGGCCTACCGGCAATCCGGCTGACCTGCTGGCGCAGCCAAAGGTTGGCCGGATCATGCTCGGCGTGCTCATGCCAGTACAGATTCAGGCCAATCGAAGGCAACGGCAAAGGCAATGTCAGCAGTTGGTTGCCCAATGGCCGACCAACCAGCTCGGCGTGCCGGCGCGACATAGTCAGTAGCAGATCGCTTTGGGCGACCACCAGACAGGCGGCCTGATAGTTCTGGCAGCGCTGGACCACCTGGCGTACCAACCCCAGATGCCCTAGCGCCAAATCCTCGAAGCTCAACCCTCGTCGCCAGGATGCCACCGCAATGTGTTCCGCCGCCAGATAGCGCTCAGCACTCAGCTCGCCCGAAAAACCCGGCGCCGCCACCACACACAGCGGCTCTTCCAGCAGCTTGGTCTGACGCAGAAAGGCATCGGTAGGCCGGGCAATCTGCACCGCCAGATCGACCCGTCCAGCCGCCAGTTCCAAAGCCAGTTCACTCCAGCGCACCCCGGCAGTACGCACCCGACAATACGGCGCCACTTTGCGCAGATGTACCAGCAGACTGGGCAACAACACGGGCTCCAGTTGCTCGGGCAGGTTCAGGGTAAAGATACGCTGATCACGGGCCGGGTCGAACTGCTGCAATCGTCCGACACTTTGCTGCAGGCGCTCCAAGCTGTCGAGGATGCCCGGCGCCAGCCGTGTTGCCAGCGTCGTCGGCACGACACCCCGCCCTTGCCGCACGAACAACGGGTCAGCGAACTGCTCGCGCAACCGGGCCAGGGCATGACTGACTGCCGACTGACTGACATGCAGGACCGCCGCCGCCCGGGTCAAACTGCGCTCGCGATAGATCACCTCGAAGGTACGGAACAGATTGAGGTCCATCCGCCCCAATGATGGCCCGGCATTCTTTTCATTCATGGGAAAACTCGGCAATTGGTGAACCTAGCCATGAATCTAGCTGGCCTCAGCCAAATCATGAAGCACATTCATGATTCCGAATGAATAATCATCGCTTTCAGTGCTACGCCAGCCTGCCTACTCTTGCACCAGGGTACACACCATATAACAACAGCAGAGGGATCCCGGCATGAACGAACAGGCGTATCTGGAACAACTCGCGCACCTGCAACA
The DNA here is from genome assembly GCF_003586265.1 of Pseudomonas jilinensis. NCBI lineage: Bacteria > Pseudomonadati > Pseudomonadota > Gammaproteobacteria > Pseudomonadales > Pseudomonadaceae > Pseudomonas > Pseudomonas jilinensis. The sequence continues at coordinate 301,143 of NZ_QJSA01000003.1, forward strand.
GCAGGCCTGGCCTAACGGCCATGCGCGCGAACCTGAATACCCGCTGGGGCGCCAGCCGCTGACCGAATACCTACGGCACTGGGGGCGCACCAGTCCGGACAAGCCGGCGGTGCAGTTCTATGGCTACAGTCTGAGTTATGCCGAGCTGGACGAGCAATCCGACCGTTTCGCTACTCTGCTGCACGCCCAGGGTATTCAGCCCGGTGAACGGGTCGCGGTATTCATGCCCAACTGCCCGCAGTTCCACATTGTGTTCTACGGCATACTCAAGGCCGGTGCCATTCACGCCCCGGTCAGCCCGATGGCCATGCCGATGGAACTGGGCTACCAGCTCAAGGACTGCGGTGCCAGCGTGATCGTCTGCTTCGACCAACTGCTGCCGGTGGTGCGCCAGGCCCGCGAAGGCACCGATCTGCGCCTTGTAATCAGCACCAGTCTGTCCGAACTGTGCCCAGCCGAGCCACCGATTCCGGTGCCGGACCTGCTGCGTGCGCCCAAGCTGGAAGTGAGCGACAGCATCGACCTGCTGCCGGCACTGGCCGTCACAAAACCACGTCGCGATTGGCCGACACCAGCTCTGGATGATGTCGCCGCACTCAACTACACCGGCGGCACCACCGGCCTGCCCAAGGGTTGCATCCACACCCACGGCGACATGCTCTATACCTGCGCCAGCTTCCTGCCCGCGGCACTGGGACTGGACAGTCAGCGCGTCAGCCTGAATTTCATGCCCGAATTCTGGATCGCCGGCGAAAACGCCGGGCTGCTGTTCCCGGTATTCGGCGGTACCACGCTGGTGCTGCTGGCGCGTTGGGACGCTCTGGCGTTCATGAGCGCGATTCAGCATTACCGGGTCAATCATACCGGCCTGTTGGTCGACAGCGCCGCCGAGGTACTGGATCACCCGCAGGTACAGACATTCGATTTCAGCTCGCTGAGCGTCACCAGTTGCGTGTCCTTTATCAAGAAACTGACTCCGGAATACCGCCGCCGCTGGCACCAGCTGACCGGCTGCACCTTGTTTGAAACCAGCTTCGGCATGACCGAAACCCATACCTGCGACACCTTCACCGCCGGCCTGCAGGACGACGACTTCGACCTTAAATCCGCGCCCACCTTCGTCGGCCTTCCGGTACCGGGCACCGAGTTCAAGGTCTGCAGTTTCGAAACCGGCGAACTACTGCCGCTGGGCGAGGAAGGCGAACTGTGCCTGCGCAGTCCCTCACTGCTCAAAGGTTACTGGAACAAGCCCGAGGCCAGCGCTGAAGCGCTCAAGGATGGCTGGCTGCATACCGGCGACAGCGGCGTGATTACCGAACAGGGCTTTATCCGCTACCTGGGTCGACGCAAGGAAATGCTCAAGGTCAACGGGATGAGCGTCTTCCCCAGTGAGCTGGAAGCCATGCTTGGCCAGCATCCGCAACTGCTGGCTTCGGCGGTGATCGGTCGCCCGGATGATAAAAAAGGCGAAGTACCCGTGGCCTTTGTGGTGGCCAAGCCCGGTAGCGGGCTGGATGCCGAGAGCCTAATGAACTGGTGCAAACAGGCCATGGCCGTTTACAAGATCCCGGAAATCCGTTTGGTCGAGTCACTGCCAATGACCGCGACCGGCAAGGTCAAGAAAAACGAACTCAAGGACTGGCTCTGATGCCCATCACCAAACTGCTGATCGCCAACCGCGGCGAAATTGCCATCCGCCTGGCCCGCGCCGCCGCCGAGTTGGATATCCCCAGCATCGCCGTGTATGCCGAGGACGATGCCGCCTCGTTGCACCGGCACAAGGCCGATCAGGCCATCGCCCTCAGGGGCCGGGGGGCCAGTGCCTACCTGGATGGCGAGCAATTGATCGCCATCGCCCGTGAGCAGGGCTGCGACACTATCCACCCCGGTTACGGTTTTCTCAGTGAAAACGCCGCCTTCGCCGCCCAGTGCGACAGTGCCGGTATCCGCTTTGTTGGCCCCAGCGCCGAGGTGCTCAAACGTTTTGGTGACAAGGCCAGCGCCCGCGCTCTGGCACTGGAGCTGGGTATCCCACTGGTGCAGGGCACCAATGAACCAACCTCGCTGGAGCAGGCCCGCGCCTTTATGCAGCAATTGGGGCCCGGCGCTGCGGTGATGCTCAAGGCACTGGCCGGTGGTGGTGGCCGAGGCATGCGCGCGGTGCTTGAACCGGCCGAACTGGACGAGGCCTACGCCCGCTGCCAATCCGAGGCCACGGCTGCCTTTGGCAGTGGCGAGCTGTATATCGAACGACTGATCCGCCGCGCCCGACATATCGAAGTGCAGATCATTGGCGATGGCCGCGAGGTCGCGCATGTCTGGGAGCGCGACTGCACCCTGCAACGACGCAACCAGAAGCTGCTGGAAATCGCCCCGGCACCGGGGCTGGACCCAGCGATCCGCGAACAGCTGTTGCAGGCCGCGCTGACCCTCACTGGCGCGGTCGGCTATCGCGGCCTGTGTACCGTCGAATTCCTGCTTGATGAAGACAGCGGCGACTTCGTCTTCATGGAAGCCAACCCGCGTATCCAGGTCGAGCACACGGTCACCGAAGCGGTCACCGGACTGGATCTGGCGCAGATTCAGCTGCGCCTGGCCGCTGGCGCAACACTGGCCGAACTGGGGCTGACCCAGGACCGGATACCCGCACCGCGCGGCTACGCCGTGCAGTTGCGGATCAATCTGGAAAGCATGGCCAGCGACGGCAGCGCCCGTCCAGCCGGTGGCACCCTAAGCGCCTATGAACCGCCGAGCGGTGCTGGTATCCGCGTCGATGGCTACGGCTACAGCGGCTATACCACCAGCCCCAGCTTTGACTCGCTGCTGGCCAAGCTGATCGTGCAGGCCGCAGCCGACTACCAGCAGGTGCTCAAGCGCGCCTACCGCGCTCTGTGCGAATTCCGTCTGGAAGGTGTGGCCAGCAACCTGCATTTTCTGCAGAACCTGCTGCAGCATCCGGCAGTGCAGGCCAATCAGGTCAGCACCGGCTTTATCGAAGCCGAAGCGGCAAGCTTGGTCGGCGCAGGCAGTCAGGCTCATCCGCATTTGTATGCCAAGGGCCAGTCAACCAGCCAGACCCAGCGCCAAACCGATATCGATGCCCCGGCCGGCACTGAACCACTGAACACCCCGGTACAGGGCGTACTGGTCAGCCTGGATGTGCAGGTCGGCGACGCCGTCGCCGCTGGCCAGCAGGTCGCGGTAATGGAAGCGATGAAGATGGAGTTCGTGGTCAAGGCCAGCCAAAGCGGTATTGTTCGGGCGTTGGCAGTCGCACCCGGCGACAACCTGTTCGAAGGCAGCCCCCTGCTGTTTCTCGAGCCCGCCGAGGTCAGCGCCGAAGGTATAGTGACCGAGGAAAGTATTGATCTGGAACATATCCGTGCCGACCTGCGCGAGGTGCTCGAGCGTCAGGCCGAGCTGACCGATACCCGTCGCCCAGATGCGGTGGCCAAACGGCGCAAGACCGGCCAGCGCACCGCCCGCGAAAACCTGGCTGATCTGCTGGATGATGGCAGTTTTATGGAATACGGCGGCTTTGCCCTGGCCGCCCAACGCACCCGCCGCACACACGAGGAATTGCTCAAGCTGAGCCCGGCCGACGGTCTGATTGCCGGCATCGGCACGGTCAATGCCGCGCAGTTTGGCGCGGAAAAGGCCCGTTGCATGGCCATGAGTTACGACTACACGGTATTCGCCGGCACCCAGGGCGTGACCAACCACAAGAAAACCGACCGCATGCTTGAGCTGGCCGAGCAATGGCGCCTGCCCTTGGTGTTCTTTACCGAAGGCGGCGGCGGACGCCCCGGCGACATCGACAAGGTTGGCGTAGCGGGACTCGACTGCACCACCTTTATGCGCATGGCCCGGCTCAGCGGTCAGGTGCCGCTGGTTGGCGTGGTCTCCGGACGCTGCTTTGCCGGTAACGCCGCGCTGCTCGGCTGCTGTGACGTGATCATCGCCACCGAGAACGCGACCATCGGCATGGCCGGCCCGGCGATGATCGAAGGTGGCGGGCTGGGCCGCTTTACACCGGAACAGGTTGGCCCGACCAGTATGCAGAGCCCCAACGGGGTGATAGACGTACTGGTCAAGGATGAAGCCGAAGCTACCCGGGTGGCCAAGCAGTACCTGAGTTACTTCCAGGGCGACCTGCCCGGCGGCGGGTGTGCCGACCAGCGCTTGCTGCGTCACCTGATTCCGGAGAACCGCCTGCGCGTCTACAACATCCGTGAGGTGATCGAAACCCTGGCCGATACCGGCTCGGTGCTGGAACTGCGCCGGCAGTTCGCCCCCGGCCTGATCACCGCGCTGATCCGCATCAACGGCAAGGCCTTCGGCCTGATCGCCAATAACCCCATGCATCTGGGCGGCGCCATCGATGCGGTGGCCGGCGACAAGGCCGCACGCTTCATGCAGTTGTGTCAGGCCCATGGCCTGCCGATGGTTTCGCTGTGCGACACCCCCGGCTTCATGGTCGGCCCGGACGCCGAACAACAGGCCACGGTGCGCCATGTCTCGCGGATGTTCGTCACCGCCGCCAGCCTGACGATTCCGTTCTTCACCGTGGTACTGCGCAAGGGCTACGGCCTTGGCGCTCAGGCCATGGCCGCTGGCAGTTTCCATGCGCCGATGTTCACCATCGGCTGGCCGAGCAGCGAGTTTGGTGCCATGGGCCTTGAGGGTGCAGTGCGCCTGGGTTATGCCAAGGAGCTGGCGGCGCTTGAGAATCCCGCCGAACAGCAAGCACTGTTCGATAAACTGGTCGCCGAGCTGTATCAGCGCGGCAAGGGGCTGAGCATGGCCAGCTTCCTTGAGATTGACGCGGTGATCGACCCCTTGGAGACCCGCGACTGGCTCCTGCGCGGACTCAGCTCGGCACCGCCGGAGTCACTCGAGCGTGGCCTGCGGCCGTTCATCGACACCTGGTGACAGATCCAGCACCATCAGCCAGGTGACCGCCAGGTGCTTGACCTTGCTCATGCGGTCCCAGCCAAAGAAGAACAGGCCGAACAGAGTGGATTCGAGAAAGAACACGATTAGCGCTTCAATCGCCAGCGGCGCACCGAAGATATCGCCAACATAGTGCGAGCAGTACGACCAGTTGATGCCGAACTGGAAACTCCATCGCCAGGCCGGTGGTGCCCCCGGGCAAAGTTGATAACGAACAGCTTGCCCCAGAATTTGGTCATGTCGCGATAAAGGGTCTTGCTGGCATCACATAGACCGACTCCATAATCGCCAGAATGAAAGCCAGCCCCAGGGTCAAAGGAACGAACAGCAAGTGCACCATCGCCGTAAAGGCGAATTGCAGGCGCAAGAGTTCAACAATACCAATCTGCTTACTCCGGTGAAAGAGACGGTGGGGACAGCATAAAAAGTGTCCCACCAAGCCACCCTAAGCGGTATATGGCAAATTGACGCAAATCAAATTCGCCGCTTCCAATCCTCCGGAGTCCCCAGATCCATGGCATTGCACCCCATCAGCGCCGTTCAAGCACGCTCCGGGACAACCCTCAGAGCATAGCCCACAACGCCACCCCGAGCGGCAGCAACAACGCAGTGGCCATCCCCATCAGGCTCATGGCCAGGGCCGAGAAGGCACCGGTTTCCTCGCCCTCCTCCAGTGCACGTGAAGTCCCTACCGCATGGGCGATCATTCCCAGCGCCATGCCCCGCGCGGCCGGATGGCTAATGCCGCAGACTTGCAACAGCCAGGGGCCAAACACCGCCCCCAGCACCCCGGTGAACATTACAAAGACCGCCGCCAACGCCGCTACACCACCAATCTGCTCGGCCACCAGCATGGCAATCGGCGAGGTTACCGACTTAGGCGCCAAGGTCATGAGGATCATGTTGTCGGCCCCCAGCAGCCAGGCGATCAACAAGGTGCTGACGGTGGCGAACAGCCCACCGAAGGCCAGGGTCAGGAGCACCGGCCAGAAGAACTGGCGGATGCGCCGCAGATTCAGATACAGAGGAATCGCCAAGGCCACCGTGGCCGGACCAAGCAGAATCAGCAGCGGCATTACCGCTGCGCGGTAACCGGCAAAATCCACGTCCAGACTCCACAGCACCGCAACTACGATCGGCACCGACACCAGCACTGGATGGAAGATCGCCAGCCGGCTCTTCTCATACAATGCCAGCCCCAATTGATAGGCCCCCAGGGTCACCCCGAGCCAGAACAGCGGGTGCCCGACTACCGCCTGCCAGGCCAGTTGCCATGAACCGCTCATGAACGCCCCCGCTGCTGACGCTGGATCAGCCGCTGCATCAGCCAGCCGCACAGCGGCAGACTAAGGATGAAAGACAGCCCCAGCGTTATCGCAATCGCCCAGGCATCAGCAGCGATCTCGGCGCCATAGGCCATGACCCCGACTGCCGGCGGCACCAGAATCAGCGGCAGGTACTTGAGCAAGCCGCTGGCAGCCAGATCCAGTGAATCGCTGACTCCACCGCGCACGCAGAGATACACCACCAGCAGCGCCATCCCGATGATCGGGCCGGGCAAAAAAGGCAAAAACAGGGCATTCAGCCCCGTACCCAAAAGCTGAAACAGGATCAGCCAGGTCAGTCCGCGAAGCAGCATTAGTCAGAATCCGGCAAGCTAGACACCCCGAAAGGTTAAACACTGAACCTCCTCGTGCCTAGTGGTATCGCATCAGACCCTGTGCAATCTGGCGTTTTGCTTTTACCATGCGCGCCGGGCGCCAAACCGCGCCACCGCCAACCCCCCAAAGAATGCATACCGGAGCAGTATCACATGCCACGTTTCGTCACCGCCGCCCTGGGCGCCTGCGCTCTGCTGACCAGCGCCAGTGCCCTGGCCTACCCTCTGCAATGGCAGAACAACAGCCTGACCTATCTGTACGGAACGGATTTCCAGGTCGACCCCAAGACCCAGCAAACCGTCACCTTCGAGCATGCCAGCGGCTGGAATTTCGGTGACCTGTTCTTTTTCATCGACAGCATCCATTACAACGGCGACAAAAACGCCCGGGGTGACAACAGCAGCTACTACGGCGAGTTCTCACCACGCCTGTCGTTCGGCAAGCTCAGTGGCCAGGATCTCAGCGTTGGCCCAATCAAGGACGTGCTGCTGGCCGCCACCTACGAGTTCGGCCGTGGCGATCTGCACAACTACCTGCTCGGTCCTGGCTTTGACCTCGACATCCCCGGCTTCGATTACTTTCAGCTCAACACCTATTACCGCCGCGCCGATACTCCGGACGGTGGTCGTGGTGTCTGGCAGATCACGCCGGTGTGGGCCTACACCGTGCCAGCCGGGCGTTCCGACATTCTGATTGATGGCTTCATCGACTGGGTGGTCGACAACGACAGTCGCAGTGGCTACCACGCCAACTTCAAGTTCAACCCGCAGATCAAGTACGACCTCGGCAAGGCCATGAACTGGGCCGAGAAGCAGTTGTACGTGGGTATCGAATACGACTACTGGAAGAACAAGTACGGCATTAAGGACAGCAGCGCCTTCAAGACCGACCAGAGCGCGACCAACCTGATCGTCAAGGTGCACTTCTGAGTCATCGGTACTGACACGACAAGGCCGGGCATTGCCCGGCCTTGTCGCATCTGTACAACTCAGTAACCGCGCAGGCTGGCAAACCGGTTGGCGTGGTAACGGTAGTCACCGAACAGTTGTTGGACCAGGCGCGCACGCTTGATGAACAGGCCGATATCGAACTCATCGGTCATACCCATGCCGCCGTGCAACTGCACTCCCTCGTTGGTCGCCAGTTCGGCCACCTCGCAGGCCTTGGCCTTAGCCAGACTGACCCACTGCGGCGCCTCAGGGTCCGACGCATCCAGCGCCTGCAAAGCCTTGAGCACCGCCGATTTGACCAGTTCGATCTCGCTGAACAGATGCGCGCAGCGATGCTGCAAGGCCTGGAACGAGCCCAGCGTAACGCCAAACTGCTTGCGCTCCTGCAAATAGGCCACACTGCGACTGAACACTTCTTCGGCTATCCCGAGCAGTTCGGCAGCCAGTTGCGCGTTGCCAACATCCAGCACCCACTCCAGCACCGCAGCGGCTTCCCCCTCGATACCCAGCAGCGCCTCGGCCGGCAGGGCGACATTATCGAAGCAGACCAGCGCGGCATTGCGTGAATCGGCCATGATGGTGCGCTCGACACTGACACCCGGCGCCGCACGTTCGACCAGCAACAGACTGATACCCTCGCGGGCGGACTCTTCACCACTGCTGCGCGCCGACACAATCAGCCAGTCGGCAACATGGCCGTCAACCACACACAGCTTGCGCCCATTCAGACGGTAGCCCTCGCCGTCGCGACTGAGCCGGGTAGCGACCCGCCAGGGCGCGTGGCGCGGGCTTTCATCAATCGCCAGCGCGGTCAGCAGTCGGCCCTCGACAATCGCAGGCAGCAGCTCAGCCTGCTGCGCCTGGGAGCCGCCCAGCAGCAGGCTGCTGACGCCAAGTACCGCACTCGACAACAGTGGCGCAGCGCTCAGGTTATGCCCGCACTGCTGACTGATCTGACCCATGCCGACATGGCCGAACTGCGCACCACCGAAAGCTTCAGGCACCAAGGTGCCGCTGAAGCCCATCTCCACCATCTGCTGCCACAACTCACGGGAAAACCCCGTTTCGTCGCGCGTATCACGCAGGGCGCGCAACTGGCTGACCGGCGCCTGTTCCGCCAGAAAGCCCTTGGCAGCATCCTTGAGCATTGCTTGTTCTTCATTGAGTACCAGAGCGCTCATGCACATTTCCTCGATTCGGTTCATTGCAGCCCGAGAATGTTGCGGGCGATAACGTTGAGCTGGATTTCCGAAGTGCCGCCCTCGATCGAGTTGCCCTTGGAGCGTAGCCAGGTGCGCGGCATGGCACCCTCATTACTGGCCTCACCTTCCCAGACCATGGCCTGACTACCATGCAGGGCAATGTTCAGTTCCTGGCGACGCTTGTTCAGTTCGGTGCCGTAGTACTTGAGCATCGCCGAGGCAGCACCCACGCCCTGCCCGGCCTTGGCCTCATCAAGCACACGCTCACTGGTCAGGGCAAAGGTCGCGGCGTCGATGTCCCAACGACTGATTTCACTGCGCAGATAACCGTCGGCCAGCTTGCCGTCCTCCAGCCCAATAGCCTCGACAGCGACCTGCGGCAGGGTCTTCTGCCCGGCGGCGGTACGACCCATGCCGCCGATCATTTCGCGCTCATGGGTCAGCAGGTATTTGGCGATAGTCCAGCCGGCGTTGATCTCGCCAACCACCTGATCCTTGTCCACCCGCACGTTATCGAGAAAGGTTTCACAGAACGGCGAGCTGCCGGAGATCAGCTTGATTGGCCGGGTGCTGACACCAGGAGTGGTCATGTCGAACAGCACCAGACTGATGCCCAACTGCTTCTTGGCCTCGGTATTAGTGCGCACCAGGCAGAACATCCAGTCAGCCTTGTCGGCGTAGGAGGTCCAGATCTTCTGGCCGTTGACGATGAAGTGATCACCGTGATCCTCGGCACGGGTCTGCAGCCCGGCCAGATCGGAGCCGGCACCCGGCTCACTGTAGCCCTGGCACCAACGGATCTCGCCACGGATGATTGGCGGCAGATGCTGACGCTTGAGCGCCTCGGAACCGAACTTGAGGATCGCCGGGCCAATCATCCACACGCCAAAACTGGACAGCGGCGCGCGTGCCTTGATGCGGGCCATTTCTTCCTGCAGAACCTTGGTCTCGGCCCGGCTCAACCCGCCGCCACCATACTCGCGCGGCCAGTCAGGCGCGGTCCAGCCACGCGCGGCCATGCGTTCGAGCCAGAGCTTCTGGTCCTCACTCTGAAACTGGAAGTTGCGCCCGCCCCAACAGGCGTCGGCATCGCTGGTTACCGGGGCACGCATACTCTGCGGGCAGTTGTCCTCCAGCCAGGCGCGGGTTTGCTGACGAAATACATCCAGATCGGTCACAGCAGGAACTCCTACGTTGAAAATAAAAATACTGGACAGACGGTAACGCTTGTACAAGCAGCGTAGCACGAACTTGATTCACGGAATGGCAGCCCATCAGTCTGACCAATGAAAACCCCATGTAAACCATACAGAGACAGGCCGGCAACCAAGGCATCAGCTTGATAGCAAGCTTTACTTTGCGACCAATAAGTTGTACAAGAGTCAAACATCGTACAACTTTTGTATAATATTCTAGCGCACACCCCTGCGCACCCCGTACCGCAAGGATTCCTACATGTTCTCGCAACTTTCCATGGCCCAGCGCCTGGGCCTGGGTTTCGGCCTGCTGCTCTCACTGCTGATCCTCACCACCCTGATCGGCATTCAACGCGTTGGCATGATCGACCGCACCCTGACTGATGTTGGTGAAGGCGCCACCATCAAACAGCGCATGGCGATCAACTTTCGCGGCAGCGTGCACGACCGCGCAATTGCCCTGCGCGATTTAGTGCTGAGCGAGGATGCAGGTCAGCAAGCAGGCTTCCTGCGGGATATCGAGCGCTTGCAAAAGTTCTACGATGAGGCTCGCCACGGCATGCAAACTGTGTTTGCCAACACCCCTAGCAGCGAACAGGAGCGGCGTCTACTAAGCGACATCGAACATATCGAGCAACGGGCACTGGACTACTCGGACCAGCTCGTCAAACTGCGCGGCGACGCCGCCCGCCAGATGCTGCTGAAGCAGGTCTCACCGGCCTATAGCACCTGGCTGCAACTCATCAATGCCTTTATTGATCACCAGGAAGCGCTGATAAGCGCGGATGTGGCCCGCGTGCGTGCCACTGCGGGCGGTTTTGCCACACTGATGCTAGTGATCAGCTCGCTGGCAGTGCTGGTCAGCCTTGTGGTCTCACTAGTATTGATCCGCCACCTGCGCTCAACCCTGGGCGCGGAGCCGCACGAAGTCGCAGCCGTCATCCAGCGCCTGGCCGAAGGTGAATTAGAGCAGGCCATTCATACCCGCCACCCTGACAGCGTGATGGCCGCGGTCGGCGATACCGTGCAGCGACTAGCACAGACTCTGCGCGATGTCAGCAACGTGGCTGGTGAGCTGCGGGAGTCATCGGCTCAGTTGCGCGAAACCGCCAGCAACAACAATCGTCAGATCCGCCTGCAGTCCAGCGAAGCTGAACAGATGGCCACGGCGGTGAACCAGATGGCCGCCACCGTCAGTGAAGTTGCCGGCTATGCCAGTCAGGCCGCCGCCGCCACGCGCAACGCTGATGCCGAAGTTGAAACCGGAAATCTGCGCGTCAGCCGCACGGCCAGCGCGGTGCAGAGTCTGGCCAACACCCTAGAAACCGCTGCCGACACAGTGCAACAACTGTCGCGCGACAGTGCAAGCATTGAAACCATTATCGAGGTGATCAACGCTATCGCCGAGCAGACGAACCTGCTGGCATTGAATGCCGCCATCGAAGCGGCACGCGCCGGTGAGCATGGCCGTGGATTTGCCGTAGTGGCCGACGAGGTGCGCTCGCTGGCCAACCGCACCCAGGCCTCGACGCGCGAGATCCAGCAGATGATTACCACCCTACAGGATGGCGCTGCAAATGCCGTTGAGGTGATGCAGACCAGCCGTGAACTGGCGCAGGATACTGTGCAGCAGGTACATGAAGCCGAAGCCGCGCTGACACGTATCCGCCAGGAAGTCGGTGCCATCAATGATATGAACGCACAGATCGCCAGTGCCGCCGAGCAGCAAAGCGTTGTGGCTGAAGAGGTCAACCAGAACATCACCCGCATCCACAATGCCACAGTGGAAACCTCAGCCGGCTCCGATCAGGTGACCGCCTCGAGCCGGGAACTGGCCGAATTGGCCGAACGACTGCGAGCTCAGGTGAAGTTTTTCCGCTGGGCTTAGGTTGGTGCCGGAGACAGGAGTTGAACCTGCGACCCCATCATTACGAATGACGTGCTCTACCAGCTGAGCTACTCCGGCTAGGCTAACAAAAAACGCCACTGGACTGACGATATTTTAGTAATGCACTTACAGGGCTCATGCAAGCACAACTGGTGAGCCTACCAAACTCAGCGATATACTGCGCGCCCCTGCTTTACTGACAACTGCCATGCCCAGCCTGATTGCCGTTACCCTGCTATGGGCCCTGTCGTTCAGCTTGATCGGCGAGTACCTCGCGGGCCAGGTCGACAGCTACTTTGCCGTACTTACCCGTGTCATGCTCGCCAGTCTGCTGTTTCTACCATTACTGCGGCCACGGCAACTGCCGCTCGGACTGATGGCCGGTGTACTGCTGGTTGGCGCCCTGCAGTTCGGGGTTACCTATATCGGCCTGTATCTGTCATTCAATTACATCAGCGTGCCGGAAGTGCTGCTGTTCACTATCTTCACCCCGCTGTATGTGGCGCTGGTCGACAATGCCCTGCGCCGCCGCTTCAGCAGCGGCCCGCTGGTAGCCACGCTGATCGCAGTGCTCGGTGCCGGAATCATCCGCTATGACGGCATCAGCGACAGTTTCATCACCGGCTTTGTGATTCTGCAACTGGCCAACCTGACCTTTGCTGCCGGGCAGGTCGGCTATGCCCATCTGATTCGCCACTACCGGATCGATGTGCGCCAGCAGTGGCAAGGTTTCGGCTTTTTCTTCATCGGCGCGTTGCTGGTGGTGTTGCCCGCCTGGCTGCTACTTGGCAACCCGGACAAACTGCCCAGCAGCGGCCTGCACTGGGGCGTGCTGGCCTGGTTGGGGCTGGTCGCCTCCGGGCTCGGGTTCTTCTTCTGGAACCGTGGTGCCACTCAGGTCGATGCCGGCACTCTGGGTATCATGAACAACGCCCTGGTACCGGCCGGGCTACTGGTCAATCTGCTGATCTGGAACCGTGACGCCGACCTGCTGCGTCTGGCCATTGGCGGCGCGATAATCGCCTTATCACTCTGGGTCAACGCCCGCTGGCCGGCCTGGAGCTCACTCTCCGGCAAAAGAACCTGACCATACTGACGGCCTTATCTGGCTCTAGAAATGACAACCTATCCATCTAGTTCATAGTTGCGCCGCAGCGGTTGCAGCCTGCCGCTCAGAACGCCATGCTGTAGCCAGAACAACGTACAAGCAGCCCAGGATTGCCCGCCATCATGTCCCAAGATTTTCTGTTCCAATGCACTCTTTCTCCGCGTTACACCGACCTGGACACCTGGCGCCACGTCAACAACACCCGGCTTTACCACTTCCATCAGGAAGCACGCCTGCGCGCCCATCTGGAACTGTTCGGGCCCGATGCCTGGTTCTCCGACCAGGTCCGCCTGCGCCCGTTGCGTAGCGTCACCAATTACCAGCAAGTGACCTGGTATGGCAGTGACGTGCAGGCCGAGGTCAGTGTTCTGAGCTGCGATGCCGAGCAATACCGGGTCCGTAGTGAACTGTTCCAGAATGGTCAGCGGGTCGGCGTACAGGACTGTGTCATGGGCGCACTGGCCCAGGGGCAATGGGTAGAACTGCCCGACTATATTCGCACCGGTCTGTTGCCAGCCGTCAGCGGCGAGGTTGCGGCATTACCCGACGACAGCTTCCGCCAGCAGTTGGCGCACGCGCACAACTTCGCGGTACGTCAGCAAATCACCCCACGTTATGCCGATCTCGATGCCGATAGTCAGCGCAGCGAAGCGGCTCTGGCCCGCTATATGGAGCAGGCCCGCTTTGGCGCCATTCGCAGCCTCGACCTGCAGGGTCTGGGCGTACTGGTCGCCTCCACCGATATCTGCTTCGACAACTACCAGCCCGGTTGGCATGCAGTGGAACTGGCGGCCGGCATCAACCGTATTGGCAACAGCTCGTTCTGCTTTACCGGTTGTGCCCTGCACAAGGACCAGGTCCAGGCTGCCGCCAATAGCGTCATGGTGCTGATTGATCCGGCCAACAACCGCCCCATTGCACTGCCGCCAGCGGTGCGAGAACAACTGGAAGCTCTGCGCGTCTAGCCAGCGCCGGCGCGGACCACGCGCCGGCTCCAGCTCATCGGCGGATAGGCGAAATCTTGCTGCCCTCAAGACTTAGCCCGGCCATCAGCCCCTGCTGATCGAAGATGAAGGCGTAGGCATCATCCTGCAGGGTGGTAGTCGACAACTGCCGGGCTACGCCCTCATCAACCATCACTACCGTCGGCCCGACACCCACTTCCCAGCCCCGGGATTCGCTCAGGTAGTTCACCGCATTATCGGTCATCAGAAAAACCGCATAGCCATAAGACTGCGCCCCGGCCTGCCAGCCCCAGGAGCCGCTGACCGAGTTGTAGTAACCCGCCACCTCACCACCCTTGAACAGGGTGCCCTCGCCATAACTGCCGCCGAACACCAGGCCCGCCTTGACGATATTGGGGAATACCAGCACCGCCTTGGCGCTACGTGACAGGGTTTCAGCGACAGGATTGGACTGATACAGCGATTGCAGGGCCTGCCGTGAGTCTCGCGCCAGAGTCTCGGCGTCAGCGGCAAGCGCCCGATTGAACAAGGCACTGGAGAGTATGAGCGTCAACGCCAGGGCAGTAAGCAGATGAAAACGAAGTACATGCGTCATTGTGATTACCTCTATGTCCGTATGAAAGACTCGAGGTGGCTCCAGGCCAACGAGCCCGAAAACCTGGGCCATCCCTTGCGACCTGACGAGTATAGTCAATCGCTGCTCAACAACCGCTCAGCCGTGATTAAGACCCGAACCGATTGTCAGCGCTGCGCGAATCACCGACCATTCACCTACAACGCTTGAGCACACTCATGCATTCAGGCCCCAACAGTCAGCAGCGGAACCAGCCCATGGCCCTCAACAATTCACAACTTCAGACCTATCTCGACTTTGCCGGCCAACTGGCCGACGCTGCAGCTCTGGCGATCAAACCCCACTTTCGCGCCCCGCTGGCGGTAACCGACAAGGGGGCCGGTCTCTATGACCCGGTTACCGTCGCCGATCAGGCTGCTGAGCGGGCCATGCGCGAGTTGATCCAACAACACTATCCCGAGCACGGGATCCTGGGTGAAGAGGAGGAGTCATTCCGGGGCAGTTCCCCTCTGACCTGGGTACTCGACCCGATCGACGGCACCCGCGCATTCATTACCGGCCTGCCACTGTGGGGCACCCTGATCGCCCTCAACGACGGCCAGCGTCCGCGCCTGGGCATCATGAACCAGCCACATACCGGCGAGCGCTTCAGCGGCGATGGCCAGGCCGCCTGGCTCAATGGCCAACCGCTACACACCCGCACCTGCCCGTCACTGGCCCAGGCCCGGCTGATGTGCACCACGCCGGACATGTTCACCAGCGCCGCCGAGCATCAGGCCTTCCAGCACATTGCCGATCAGGTCCAGTTGCTGCGCTTTGGCGGCGACTGCTACGCCTACTGCATGCTGGCTGCCGGCCTGGTTGACGTGGTCATGGAAGCCAGCCTGCAACCCTATGATGTGCAAGCTCTGATTCCAATCGTTGAGGGCGCTGGCGGGCGCATAACCACCTGGGAGGGCGGCGATGCCCAACACGGTGGCCGGGTGATTGCCTGTGGCGATCCAGCCCTGCATGCGCAGGTGCTGGAGCAGTTGCGCGTATTCAACCCCAACATTTAATAACCCAACCCCGCGCCGCCTGGCGCCGTACGGGTGCAGGGACGCCCGGGCGGCGCTACAATGCGCGCTTTGCCAGCCTACGGTTATTGCCATGTCCCTGCCTGCCCACCATATCGAACTGCTCAGCCCGGCGCGTGATGCCGAGATTGCCCGCGAGGCCATTTTGCATGGCGCCGATGCGGTATATATCGGTGGGCCCGGCTTTGGTGCGCGGCACAACGCCGCCAACAGCGTTGCCGACATTGCCGCGCTGGTGCCCTTTGCCCATCAGTACCATGCGCGGGTGTTCGTCACCCTCAACACCATCCTGCATGACGATGAGCTGGAGCCAGCGCGCCAGCTGATTCACCAGTTGTACGATGCCGGGGTCGATGCACTGATCGTGCAGGACATGGGGGTGATGGAACTGGACATCCCGCCGATCGAGATCCACGCCAGTACCCAGTGCGATATCCGCAGCCTGGAGAAGGCCCGCTTTCTTGGTCAGGCCGGCTTTTCCCAGCTGGTGCTGGCGCGCGAGCTGAGCCTGCAGCAGATCCGCGCAATTCATGAAGCAGTAGACACGCCGCTGGAGTTCTTCGTCCACGGTGCGCTGTGCGTGGCCTTTTCCGGCCAGTGCAACATTTCCCACGCGCAAACCGGGCGCAGCGCCAACCGCGGCGACTGCTCGCAGGCCTGCCGCCTGCCCTACACCCTGACCGACGAACACGGCGGCGTTATCGCCTATGAAAAGCACCTGCTGTCGATGAAGGACAACAACCAGACCGCCAACCTCGGCGCGCTGGTGGATGCCGGCATCCGCTCGTTCAAGATCGAGGGCCGCTACAAGGATGTCGGCTATGTGAAGAACATCACCGCCTGGTACCGCCAGCAACTGGATGCGGTGTTGGCCGAGCGCCCGCATCTGGCCCGCGCCTCCAGTGGCCGCAGTCAGCACTTCTTCATCCCCGACCCGGACAAGACCTTCCACCGCGGCAGCACCGATTATTTCGTCAATGCGCGCAAACTCGATATCGGCGCCTTCGACACCCCGACCTTCACCGGTCTGCCGGTCGGCGAGCTGCAACAGGTACGCAAGACCGATCTGCTGGTCAGCAGCCAGGAGCCGCTGAACAACGGCGATGGTCTCAATGTGCTGGTCAAGCGCGAGGTGGTCGGCTTTCGCGCCAATATCGCCGAACTGCTCAGCCAGCACCAGGACGAGGACGGCCAGCCGCGCTGGCACTACCGCATCGAACCCAACGAGCTGCCCGAGGCGCTGCGCCGTGCCCGCCCGGGTCAGACCCTGAGCCGCAACTTGGACCACAACTGGCAGCAGGCACTGTTGAAACCCTCAGCCGAACGCCGTGTCGGCCTGCACTGGGTACTCGGCGGCGATGCCAATGCCCTGCAGCTGAGCGCTCATAGCGAAGACGGAGTGACGGTCAGCCAGACACTGGAAGGTCCCTTTGAAGCAGCGCAGAACGCCGAGCGCGCGCGCAGCCAGATCGAGGATTTGCTGACCCAGCTGGGCAACACCCTGTACCACTGTGAGGGTATCGAGCTGGCGCTGGCAGAATTGCCCTTCGTGCCGCTGTCGCGCCTCAAGGCACAGCGTCGCGCGGTGATCGAGCAACTGGACTCCGCCCGCCTGAGCGCCCACCCGCGAGGTGGTCGCAAAGCCGTGAGCGAACCGCCACCGGTCTACCCGGAATCGCACCTGAGCTTTCTGGCCAACGTTTACAACCATAAAGCCCGGGCCTTCTATCAGCGCTTCGGGGTCGAGCTGATCGATGCCGCCTTCGAGGCCCACGAGGAGCTGGGCGAGGTGCCGGTGATGATCACCAAACACTGCCTGCGCTTCTCCTTCAACCTGTGCCCGAAACAGGCCAAGGGTGTGATCGGCGTGCGCAGCAACGCCAAGCCGATGAAGCTGGTGCACGACAACGAAGAACTGACTCTGAAGTTCGACTGCAAACCCTGCGAGATGCACGTGATCGGCAAGATCAAGGGCAACATCCTGCGCCAGCCGTTGCCAGGCAGTGGGGTGAATATTGTCGGATCGATTACCCCGGAAGAGTTGAAGAAGACGATTCGGCGGGGGCGCTGAGCGAAGCGGATCATCCAGGAAATTTAACAATCTCGGCTGTAATCTGTTTGATCCCAGCTGTGAAACGACCGGAAGCATTCAACGTATTTGCGACCTGCTGTGCCTTGGTCTCTTGCTTGCCTGCTGGCGACCTGTTCACGCAGTGCCCCTAATGCCAGCGGCATGCCATCGGCCACGGCTGCCAGGCGAGACTTTTCATTCATGACCGTAAGCGGTACCTCGTACTCCCCGCCAGGCACCAGGCACTACATAATGCGTGAGACCAAACAGGGCTTCAGTTGTGATGGCCTAGCGGTGGTTGTGAAGGTATACAGCCCTGGCCTATACTTCTCGACAAGTGGATTGGGGGTGCCCGGTCGGCGCTATAGCCTCGGTGAGTTTCATCGGGGCTTTTCGCTTTCTACGGGAGGGTAAATTTTCAGCCCCATGCCTTCATAACCTGATCCCACGCAATCCCGCCCGCCATCGCAATTGAACTTCTTCTTCAAAACCGTAAACGCCTTGTTGGTCTGCTCGGGTTTCAGCACGCTAAGACCTATCGGGCGGGCGACCAGATCTGCCAGTTGCAACCCTGATGACATGGCACGTTTGTCTGCGAAGAGCACGTCAAATGGCAGCTGTCTAGACAATCGATTTGCGCCGTCGCAGATCCGCCTGACAGCTCTACTGACCGGCAACAGCACTTACTGGGGGTCAAAACAAGGCGAACTGAATCGATATCAGCTTTGCCTTCATAAGCTGCGGCTGTACACCCTGCTCCCAAGTCTGGCAACAAAGCCAATCAGGCTTCGTTGAAGTAGTCACTATCAAGCTCACGCACCTCGTACACATGCTTCACAGTGCAACCCAGGTTGTTTTCCACCATCAGCCGGGCCAACTTGCTGCCGTCGATCAGCACCACCTTGATGTCCAGACCCAGCGCCGCATCGCGGGCGCCGGCGGAGAAGTCCGAGGTGGTGATGAACACGCCCTTACGCGCACGCTGGCGGGTCAGGGCACCAATGAACTTGTCGATCTCCGGGCGATGCACCATGTTGCTCCAGCGCTTGGCCTGCAGATAGATCACGCCCAGCCCCAACTTATCTTCCTTGATGATGCCATCGATACCGCCATCACTGGTCTGCTGGGTGGCGCGGCCGGCCTCCTTGCGCGAACCGCCATAGCCCATGGCGAGCATCAGATCGACCACCAGTTGTTCGAAGAAGCTTGGTGAAGCCGCCCGTACCTGCGCCAGCAGCTCATCGGCCAGCGACAGCATCAGGGCCTGATGCGCGGCGGCCAATTGCTCGTCGGGTGTGGATTCTTCGGCAGGTTCAATCTGTTCGCTCGGCGATGCGGTGTCTGTCGGGCGTGACATATGGAAGTCGGCGAATTCCGGATAACGCTTGAGCCAGCTCACAGTAATGCGCTCCGGCCCGGTGCGCAGCGTTTCCAGGCCGCGCGCGGTGATCTGCACCATGCCCTTGGCCGGAATGCACAGCAGGCCGGCCTTGTTCAGGTAGGTACGCGCCCAGCCAATGCGATTGTTGATAACGGTCTGCTTGCCGGAGGCAAGACGTTCCTGCAACTCGGCCTCGCTTAACGGGAAGCTGCTGGCGACCTGTTTACGCAGCACCGCAAGCGCCAGCGGCATGCCATCAGCCACCGCCGCCAGTACCGGGCGCATGAGGCTTTGAAAATCCGGAATTGCCATGTGTTTGCTCTCTTAGGCTGAGTCTTGTCTGATCCTGACAGCAACCGCATAGGTTGGCCCGGCATCGGTTGATAGCAGCTTGATCCTGACAATGGTGCATATAGTGCCATCCCCATCAGTTAACTCCACGATGTCGAGCAGATGAAGCGCCTTGCTTCCTGGAAGCCTTAGCTGCTCGTGAGCACCATCAAGGCAGCCAAGCCACTGCTTTGCAAGGCGACTGCGCCCCATGATCAGCGGCAGCACTGGGCTTTCTTCGGGGGCAAACCAGCCTTTTTCAGCGATGTAATACGCATGGGCGATTTTTGCCAACAGCCGGGCAAAGGGCCACAGGTCAATCCGGTGCGCAAACGTAACCCCGACGGCTCCATTTTCTAGAATAATTTTTTCAAAAAACCCGATATGAATTGTTTCCGACACAGGCCTGACCTCCAAGGACTCAGGATTACCGTCGCGGGAGATACCACCAAGGCAGAGAGGCCGGATAAATACAGGCAAGTGGAGAACATGCAGACCGTCAGCCACCGGAAGGTCTTTCGTCCAGGTGCTGTCATCCGCACCGATAAAAGTAACTGGCAGGGTTGCGGACTTTTTATGTTGTTTGTGCCGTGAGCTGATGCCCATGGCCCGGCGACCCTGCTCCATAAAACCCCGGAGCACCCGGTGTTCAAAACTCGAGGTGATTTTCTCGCAGGCCTTGCAGCTGGCCTCAGGCAGTAACAGATTGCCGTGAAGGCCTCTGGGCACGATGTGTTCCGTGGTAAGGGCATCGCCCTGCTGGCCGCAATAAATGCAGCGTCTGACCGGCTGGTAGCGTTTGCCCGGCGCCAGCGGCAGTCTGACGCTCATCTGGATTCACCGCGCATGTACTGCAGTGTTCGGCCAATCATCATGTGCGCCCTCCCTGTTGGCTCGTCCTGTGAACGCCTGCTGCTTCCCCGGCATCACTCATACAGACGCCTTTCTCCCGCGTCTGGCCTTGGGTGCTGCGGCGCGTTGGGCCTTGATGCGTTCCAGCAGCACGCTGGCGGGTTCGTCGTTGGGGTCCTGGGGCACCAGTTCGCCACGGAAGGCCTTGGCGAGGATGCTTTGGGTCAGGTGGTCGATACGGCTTTTGGCGGCAACAACCCTGACTTCCAGTTGGTCGGCGAAGGCGAAGAGTTGTTCTACGCGGCGGACGATTTCGGTTTGTTCAGACAGACTGGGATAAGTGACACAGAGCGCCTTTAGATCTTGCCCGGAAATCCCTTTTTGCCCTGAGGTTGACTTCACAAGGTCCATAACCCTCTGCCGCGCGGAAGTTTCCGCGAAAAAAATTTCCAAGTACTCCGGCAACACGACATCCGTTTTACATCGGACGCGAATGAGCTTGTCTGGATATACAAGAGCAACATGTGTTAACTGTCTTACCAGGCCACAAACCCCGACCAGTTCAAGACTTCCGTTGTAACGAGTGAACAGAAGGTCTCCAACTCTCAGTGCATAACGCTCCTTGTCGGCCGCATTACACTCAAGGAAGCGGATGTCGGCCTGATCTACAGAGCCAGCCCGAACAGAGCTGATGCGGAGAATTGGAAGCCCTTTGCCGTCCTCGTTTGGCTTGGCTGAGAGCCCATTCCGCATTTCCGTAATCAGCTCACCAAGTTGGGCTGTATTGGCTTTGCTTTCAGTAGTCGTGAACTCCCTCCACTCCTCCGTCAACCGCCCGGAAACGGCGGCGGCGAGGACGGATTGGCGGAAGCGTTTGAGCAGTGCGGGAATGCCGTCGATGCGGGCTTTGAGGGTGTCGACCTGGGCCAGCAGTTCATCGAGCTTGGCGGCGATCCGGGTTTGTTCGGCGAGTGGGGGGAGGATTATCTCCCAGCCCTCCATACCCTCTTTGGTCATGTGCGGCATTGCCACACCATGAGCAGCCGCACGAATATCCTGCGTAATCCTCAGAAGTTCGTAGTACGCAAATTTCTTACTGACACCGGGAGCAGGCTCCACATTCCAGATGTGGTAATGGAAGATGACCTTATCCCATCGACACCAGTATGGACCGAAGGTGGCCGACCACGCATACAGCAGATCCCCCTTCTTCGCATACTTGTCGTCTTGCAGATCAAGATCCGAGTAGAACCAGTTGTTCCCGCCATTGAGATTCTGGATCCGCAAAATGGGCACACCCGCATCAAGCATTTCGTGCTTCTTGTAGGCACGCCCGTTGATCAGTGTAAGCACATCACCCAGGCGTGCTGGACTCCACCCACTCGGCAACCCACTCATTCCCGCTCTCCCGCCTGCAGCTCGTCACTCTGCTCTGCCGGCTGCTCTAACCCCATTACCTCCGCCATCAGCTGCTTCTGCGCTGCCACCTCATCGCCAGCGCCCAGCGCCTTCATCAGCTCTTCCAGTTCATGCAGGGCTTCGGTCAGTTCGGCCATGGCTTCGCCGGCGAGCACTTCCGGGGCGGGCAGGTCGGCCGCATCCAGGCTGCTGTCGTCCTTCAGCCAGCTGATATCCAGCGAGTCGCCACGCTCGCGGATCTGCTCGCGGGTAAATACGCGGAAGCGGCTCAGCTCACCTATAGCCTCGACATTCTCGGCACGCGGGCTGTTGCCGTTGGGGTCGTTGCCGTAGGCGTCCTCGAAGGGTTTCAGGTGTTGCATGCCGAAGGGCGTGCGCTTGCCGAAGCTGGGCATATTGCTGCGCAGGTCATAGATCCACACACGCCGGGTACAGCCCTGTTCCTGACGCGGGTCATCCGGGCTGCCCTTCTGGAAGAACAGCACGTTGGTCTTAACGCCCTGGGCGTAGAAGATGCCGGTGGGCAGGCGCAGGATGGTGTGCAGGTTGCACTTGTCCATCAGGTCGCGGCGCACCTCGGTACCGACGCCGGCCTCGAACAGCACGTTGTCCGGCAGCACCACGGCGGCGCGGCCGCCGGGTTTGAGGCCACGGTAGATATGCTGCAGAAAGGCCAACTGCTTGTTGCTGGTCTTGTAGGTGAGGTCGTCACGGGTTGGCCCGCCGCCGCCCTTGGCGGTGCCGAACGGCGGATTGGAAAGGATCACATCGACCTTCGGCAGGCTGGCGCCGGTCTGGCCGAGGGCGTTGCCCATGTGCACCACGCCCTCCTCGTCACCTTCCATGCCGTGCAGCAGGCAGTTCATCAGCGCCAGCCGGCGGGTGCCGGGCACCAGTTCGATACCGACAAAAGCGCGGTTGCGCTGGAAGGCCTGGGCCTTGGCGTCGAGGTCGTACAGGTCGTCGGTGTTGTTCTTGATATAGGCATCGGCGGCAATCAGAAAGCCGGCTGTCCCTGCTGCCGGGTCCTGGATGGTTTCACCGGGCTGCGGCTTGATCACACGAATAATGCTGTCAATCAGCGGGCGCGGGGTGAAGTACTGGCCGGCACCGGATTTGGTTTCGCTGGCGTTCTTTTCCAGCAGACCTTCGTAGAGATCGCCCAGGCCATCCTGCCGGGCGCTGAACCAGTCGATGCCATCCAGGCTTTTGATCAGCTGCTCAAGGTGACGCGGCTCCTTCAGTCGGGTCTGGGCATCGGCGTAGATCGCGGCGATCAACGGATCTGTGCTCTTGCCCAGATCCAGCAGCATTTGCCGGTAGTGGTTGAGCAGAACAAGCCCAGACTTGCCGGTCAGATCCGGCCAGCGCGCACCGGCAGGGAGCTTGTGACCGAAGGCGTCGTTGTTCTGTACCTGTTCGTATTCCATCTTGATGAACAGCAGCAGCACCAGCTCGGTGACGTAGTCGCTGTAATTGATGCCGTCATCGCGCAGAACGTCGCACAGGCCCCAGAGTTTTTGAACGATGTCGGAATTGGTCATGTTGTTTCTCTAGATTGGCTCATCAATTAAGTGGCGGAGTGATGCACAGGCAGCCGATGTCGTCATCGGTGGGTGCAGCGGGCAGGCTGCCATCGCGCAGAAAACCCTGCTGCTGTGACTCGTTGAGACCGGCCCAAAAGCCGTCAGTTGCCAGCAACCAATGCCGGTTTGCGCCTGGCCGCCAATGCTGGATTTCAGGGTCGCTTTCGCGTCTGGGGGTAAAGCAACGGGTCAGACTGTGCCGCAATGGCATTTGCGCAAGTTGCGAATGCGCGAGATTGCCTTGCCAGTTGGCTCTGCAGTGCACAGAACTCAGCCAGCTGATTGTGCTATCCGCTTCAATCAGCCCCAGGCAGCAGTCCCCTTCATGAAGACTGAATGCGGCATCGCCGTGCAGGCACAGGGCCAGGTAACTACAGGCCGCCTGTGGGTGGGTATGACGAAGGGCTTGTTGGCTGTTGCCGATTAGCTGCCGCAGCGCCTCAGCCAGCTGTTGCGGGCTCAGGTCTGTCGCCGGCAAATGACTGAACCCCTCAACAAGTGCTGCCAGCAGCGCAGCGGCCAATTCACCACTACCCGGGTGAGCACTGCTGCCGTCTGCAATCAGGTAAAGACCGGCATCAGGCAGCTCTATATGGGCGCAGGTGTCGCGATTGTCTTCCGTGAGGGTGCCGGCCTGGGTATGCCAGCGCAGGGTGGCAGGCATTCAGGCGGCTACCTGAGCAATATGGCGCAGACGCTGCCAGATGATCTGTTCACGTTCGCGCACGCCGTGAGCAGCGCCCTGCACCAAATACGCGAAGTCGTTATTGATCAGCAGCTCAGCAAACTTCTCTGCCAGATAGGCGCGTAGCTCAGGGGCTGCCGCGTCGACCTCCTCCAGCAATTCTTCGCGACCGTCAACCAGGTTGAGAATATCCTCAAGATCCTGGCTGCCCAATGGATTCTGCGCGCCGCGACCCCGGTAAGCTTCCAGTTTGCTGCCGAGAAAGTAAGGTGGGGTAAACAGACGAATACGGCTACCACTGGGCAACTGGTGCCACTGCGCAGTGGCCAGGCCGTCCTTGAACCAGCGATTGTTGCAACCGAGCAGATTGGCGGTTTCGGTATCCTCGGGCATAAAGTCAACCTTCAACTCACCGAGACGCATGCGGCATATGACTTCGTCCTGCGGCGATTGTCTGAAGCCTTTCTGCCTGAGCTGTTCGACCAGCCTTTGCCATTGGGCATAGCCTGCGAGGTGAACAACCAAATCGACATCGTCGGTATAACGCACTTCTTCACGGCTGAATTCATCCGTCAGCAGCAGGGCTGTGGTGCAACCGCCGACGAATGCGATCTCCTGGCAAAGCTCTTTCCCGAGCGCCTCTGCGACCACTTCGAGCATCTGGATGTTGTGGCTCTGACTCATGCCGGCAGCACCTTTTCGCGCAGCATCTCACTGGCAAGGCTGGCTTCTCTGGCATTGCCGATACGAATGGCATCAATTAACGCCAGGTATTCGTAAAGCCGCGGATCTTTTTTCACCGCACCCGGCACGGTCCTGAATAGCGGGGTTACAGACTGGCCCTTGCGCTTGCCGTAGGCATCCGGCCACACCAGTATCAAGTCGCCGCCGGTCAGCAACTTCCCCTGCAACACCGGCGCGGAGAAACCTGTGGGAATACCTCTGACTATTTCTGCAGGCCTGGCAGGAAAGACGTATTTCAAGCCATGTTCGATAAAGCCCAGCAGCGCGCTACTGTTTACCCGGGGGAGCCTGGTATTTGGATCGATGCGCAACAGGCCGACGTTCTGGCAGCGTTTCAGAGCAGAGGCGATTTCGCTTTTGCTGATGCCCAGCGACGCCTCCAGAGCACGAACCGAGTAACTTTCGTGGTGCACTGGTGGGTCCTGCTCAACGTCATCCTCCCAACCCTGCCATTCGTCGGATAAAGGTGCTTCGCTAAGCTTGCTCAGCGCCGCCGTTTCGCCCGCACGCAGCACCAGCTGGCGCTCTTGCTGCTCCAGACAAATCAATTTAACCAACAGCAGAACATCTTGACTCTTCATTTCAATCCAGGCAGCAACCGTCCACAGTCCAAGGACTGAGGACAGTTAAGCGCATGCATACAATTTCTGTCAATCATTTAAATAGCTGCGCCCCAGAGTGTTTCATTCAGGCTTTCCAGCACCACGGCCAGGTTACCGCCCAGCCGCTTGTCCAGCTGCTTGCTGCCGCCGTCGTTCCTGAAGGCTTCGCCGATCTGCTGCTGATCGATCACCACTTCGTGCACCAGCTGCTTGGCCAGCCGCTCCAGCCATTTGCGCTGTACCGGTGTCCATGGCTGCATCGCGTAGATGCCTTGCATGGCGTTGGCCACGCGCTGCTCGAAGGGCAGCAATGCCTCCCCAAGGGCGGCACGGCGGATAAAGCCGACAATGCTGGCGGCAATTTCCTGGTTGGTCTGGTCGCGCCAGGCGCTCTGCAGATTGACTTCGGTAAAGCCATGCTGGTCAAGCAGCAGGCGGACCTCGCGCAGCTGTTGCCGAGTCAGATCCTGCGGCCGGTTGACCACCACACCAAGAGCCACCGACTGGTTCAGCTGGTTTCTGATGAAGTCGTTGAAGCTCTCCAGGTAGTCAGCGGGCTTTTGGTTGGCCCCATAACTCTGCTCTCTGACCACCAACTCGTCAGTGTGATTCGAGATCACCGGATAGAGCTCGGAACCAAGCATCCACCTGACCTCCGCCAGTTGGGTAAGCAACTGGGCATGCTGCTGCACAAAGTGTGCGGCCTGCTGCGGTCCCAGCTGATGCAGATGCTGGTGCAGCCTGTCAGGCGCTACACCCCAACTATCTTCCAGCTCGTCGAGACGCTGGCGGAGCTTTTCGTTGGTTTCGGCCTTGTGCCTGGCCTTGCGCAGAATGCGCATGATGCGCTGGCTGAGCTGGGCCAGCACATCGTCGGCATGACTGCTGTCAGGCAGGCTGCCGGGGGCCTCCAGACTGGCCGGATTGTTCAGTTCGTCGACCAGCTGCTCAATGCTGATATCAGGGTCCTTGACCAGCGGCTTCATGGTGTCGACGGCTTCCAGGCTGGCGTACAGATCCACCGGGTCATAGATGCGGAACACGGTCTTGCCGATCTCGTCACAGCGCCGGGTGGCGCGGCCCTTCATCTGTTCATAGAGAATGCGTGAACGCACCCGGCGCATAAATACCAGATGGCAGATGCGCGGCACGTCGATGCCGGTGGTCAGCAGGTCAACGGTGATGGCGATACTGGGGAAGCGCTCGTTCTTGTACTGGCGGATAAGTTGTTCGACCTTGTCGCTCTGGCCGGTAATGATCTGCACCGCCGCCTGGTTGTACTGCTCGCCATGCAGGTCCTTGAACGCCTCGTCGAGCAGGTTCTTGACCCGCTCGGCATGGGCCTGATTGACGCAGAAGATCATGGTCTTTTCTTCGCCAAGGGGGTCCAGCTCCTGCGCCAGTTGCTCACAGATCACCTTGTCGAAGCCCGGCGTGATGACCCGGCGATTGAAGGATTCGATCTCGAAGTCCAGTTCATCCTCCAGCTCGGCGACATCCACTTCACCGGTGGCGGTATTGATGACGCTGACGCTTTCACCCTTGCCGAAGTGAATGCCGTTCTGGCTGAGCAGGGTCTGGTAACGGACTGGCGGTTCATGATCGATCAGCCAGTCGTCGGCGACCGCCTCGCGGTAGCTGTAGGTGAATACTGGCGCACCAAAGATTTCGCTGGTGTGCTTGGCCGGGGTGGCGGTCAGACCGATGCGACAGGCGTCGAAGTAGTCCAGCACCCGGCGGTATTGCGACAGGTACTGGCTGTAATCGCGCACGGCCAGCTCGCCTTCGGTCATCTCCTGATCCAGGGTGTAGCCGCGGTGGGCCTCGTCGACGATCACGCAGTCAAAGGCGTCAATCGGTGGCGGACTATCCGACTGGAAGATGCGCCTTACCATGGCCTGGACCGTTGCCACTTGGATGCGGGTTTCGGCCTCGGCGGCCATGTCGCCCAGCTCCTTGATGTCGTAGATCTGCGCCAGCGACTGATTCTGTTCCAGGGGGGCTTCGTGGAAGGCTTCGATGGCCTGTTGCCCGAGGGCGCTGCGATCCACCAGAAACAGGATGCGCCTGAAGCGTTCCGACTTCAGCAGGCGGTACATCAGGCCGATGATGGTGCGGGTCTTGCCGGTGCCGGTGGCCATGGCCAGCAGGCATTGCCTGCGGTTGGCGGCCAGCGCCTGCTCCACCGCCTGAATGGCATTCACTTGATAATCACGCAGCCGCAGGTAACCGAAGCCTTCTTCCTGCAATAGGCTCTCGGCGGCCTCACGGTTACGCCGCAGCTGATCCAGCAGGCCCTGCGGCGTATAGAAATCCTGTAGCGGACGCTGCAGGTTGGCCGGGCTGCGCAGGTCGCGAAACCAGATGCCGGACTGTTCGGCCAGCTGCTTGATATAGGGCCGGCCATTACAGGCAAAGGCGAACGGCACATTGAAGGTCCCGCCCTGCCCATCCGGCCAGCCTGCCGACAGCCCGGAGAGCTCCCAGGCGGGCTGCAGGCCACCCTTGATCATCAGCTGACGGGCATAACGCTCGGCCTGGGGAATACGCCCGGCGATGTTCACCCGCTTGCGCTTGGCTTCAACAATCGCCAGCGGTGTCAGGCCACTGAACAGCACATAGTCGGCGTCCTGCCCCGCTTTGCTGGTGGGCCACTCGGCAATTGCCTTGTTCCTGCCCTTTTCCGGCCGGGTGCCCTTGGCGTAGGCCAGATCAAGCGAGTCGGCCTCCCAGCCGGCGTCGTTCAGCTGCTGGTCAATCAGGATGCGCGTCAGGTCTTCGTTAAGATCGAACTGGCTGGTGGCCTGCTGGGTCTTGCGCATGACCTGCTGCGCTGCCTGCGGCTGGTTTTGCAGTTGCGCCTGCAGGGCTTGCAGGCGGGCCTCGAACTCGGCGCGGTTTCTGGCCAGCTCTGCCTCATGTTCGAGGGCTATTTGCTCGTAGGTGCGCGCCTCTTCATCCATCTGCCCTGCCAGGGTGGCGTACTCGTCCTTTTCGCGACTCAGCAGAGCGGCCAATTGCTGGTTGGTTTCCAACTGCTGACGACTATCACCCAGCTCGGCGCGCAGCCGCTCAATCTGCTCCTGCAATTCGCGCAAGGGAGCACTGGGGTCGGCAGGTGTGATGAAGGCGCCCGGCTTGAAGTTGCTGACGTTGGCACCGAACGACTGGTGGTACCAGATGGCCAGACCACGGGCCACGCGCAAGCCATCGATGGCCTCGCGGTGCTGGGTATGGAAACCGTGGGTAGCCTTGTTGCCTTCGATGCGCAGGGTGTGGAACAGGTTGCGGATATTGGCGTCGAGCTGGATCTCCCGACTCAGACGATAGAGCAGATCGGACTGCGAGATGGTGTCGTCGAACGGGATGCCGGTGCGCACCGCCAGATCCTGCGCCATGGCTTCGCCAAACTGGCGCAACTTGATCAGCGTGGTGTTGGGGTCGCTGGCAAATACCCGCTCGGCGGCCGTGGCCAACTGAAGGAAAACCGGATCATGTTCCTTGAGAAAAGCGAAATTACTGGTCTCGGTCATGGCTCATCCCTTGAAATCCTTCCTCCAGCGATTCGGCGCTATGGGCGTCGTACTAGCCACATGATGCCAGACGCAGAGAGATGAGGGTACCCAGAAGGGCCGTTTAGCCGTGAAGGAACATGCAGCCAATGCATTGGTGCGCGCGGTAATGTAACCCCCGACGTAACCCCTGCCCAGAAACGAAAAAGGCCTGCATCACTGCAAGCCTTTATCTATATGGTGCCGGCACCAGGAGTCGAACCCGGGACCTACTGATTACAAGGGACAATTTAGCACGTTGCAGAGCTTGTGATCACAAAGCAAAAAAGCTATTTTGTCATTTAATATCAATAGGTTATCGTTTCAATTTATTCCATTCGGTTTCAGTGTATTTCCATTTTTTACGCCGGAAACGGTACCCCAAACGGTACCCCACTCAGGAGGCGAACCATGGCAGTTGCAAAGCCCGAAGAGCTTAAGTCTCTTGCCGTTGGCGAGGCACTCACCGACTCCATTCCTGGAAAAGGTAATGGAGCCATTCAGTTCATCAGAAAACCCAGCGGCAGGATACTCGCCTTCTACCGCTACAGTGTTGGTGGGGCGCGAAAAAGGATCAGCATTGGAAGCTATCGAGAAAAGCAGCGCGACCTTGGTTACACACTCAACGAAATTCGAGAAAAGGCGTTTGATCTAGCTAGACTAAGACAACAACACGGGGACCTATCCGTATACTTCGAGAAAGCTAAAGAACAGCAAAAAAACAACGAAATTGAAGCCAAGAAAATCAAAGACGCCCTTGCAGCCAGAGGAACGATGAGCGACTTGCTTCAAGACTACATGAGTGAGCGCAGCTCAAAGTCAAAACCAAGCTCAATAAAGGAGATGCGAAGATTACATAATTTAATGCTAGAGAGCCACCCGCACATTTTAAACTTACATGCCGCGGAGGTGGAAACCTGGCATATAAAAGAAATCATCATACCTATTCATGCGCGAAACGCCAAAATTATGGCCGAGCGCTACAGGCGATTTATCTCTGCAGCATTCAACTATGGAGCAAAATCTGAAAATATAATCGGAAGATCTAGCGCAAAAATTTATGAAATAAAAGCCAACCCTGCCGCAACAATTACAGTAGACCGCATTGAAAGAAAAATAACGAGGGCACTTTCCGAGCCGGAGCTAAAACAGCTATGGCACACACTAGACCTAGCCAACCGCGTAGGACCCGTAATAAGCATGCTCTTGAAATTTGTAATTGCGACAGGCGGCCAGAGAATTTCAAACATCATAGAAAGCGAATGGAAATCATACGACTTAGAAAACAAGGTACTTCACCTGCACCACAGCAAAGGGAAAGGCGGACACTTCTTTAAAAGAGACCACCCAGTTCCGCTAACTCCTAGGGCGCTGGAAATATTGAATTTTGTCCATCGTTTAAACGGAAACAAAGCACGACCTTGGACCACAGTGAGCGACGGCAGACCCATCGCACTTTCCAGCATTAAAAATGCGATCAACCGCTGGCTGACTTCAGATCATTCATTTCTGGATGGGAATAAAATAACACCATTCACTGCCAGAGACTTACGCCGGACATGCACCCAATTAATGGCGAAATACGGTGTTAATGACAGGCAATCAGACGAAATTCAGGCTCATGGCATTGGAGGCATCGTAGAGGACCACTACAGAAACAACCCCATTGTTACTCTACCAAGGCGCATAAAAACCATGCAGCAGTGGGAAGAAATTCTCACAAAAATCTTAGATAACAAGACCCAGTAAGTCTATCTGAACTTCCCCCGCTAAAGTGGACACCCCGCCCAAACTGATGGCAAAAAAACTGTGTTTTTCACTCGAAAATCCCCCTGCAGCCAGGCCGACCGCTCACTCGCGGGTTCTAAAACCAACCCCCTGGCGGATGATCAGCCTACAGGCAACGAAAAACATAACTTACTGATTAATTTATGCTTTTCCGTCACCACCACCATTTTTTCCGTTAACATTTCAATTTTTTCCGCCACGCTTAGGAATCTGCCTGTACGGCCCATAACGGAAAAACCTCAACCTATTGAAAATTTTATGTTTTTCATCATCAAACAAAATTTTCCGTCACCCCATTTCCATCAAGAGCTCCCCTAACATTCAACCCATCGTTTTCCGCCAATGCCCCCAACGGAAAAACCCTTAAATATCAGAGTAATGCAAACTTTCTGCTACGGCGCAGAAATAGCCAACTTGAATCGCCCCGGGTTTCATGG